>DATIYT010000076.1:0-16524 GCA_035517495.1 Allostellaceae bacterium
AGACGTCCGCCGTCGCCGCGCCCGCCTCCTGCTCGCGCAGGATCGCGATGATCTGTTCCTCGTTGAACCTCGATGGCCGCACCGTCCGTCTCCTTCCGGTCGACGGACTCTACTCAAATCCGGAGGAGGTCTAGAGGCTCATGTGTGGACGGCCCCCGCGGTGCAAGGGATTTGTTGACGTGGGAGCGAGACGGTCGGGTGCACTCATGTGTCCGGCCTGTTGATGCGGTTGCTTTGACCGCTGGCCATGATGAAGTCCGCGAATTTGGTCCCATTCAGGTCATCGCGCTCGAAGGCGCGTGAGCCCACTGCGGGTTTTCCCAATCCCCGGGTCGACCGGTTTGCCATCACGCCATCGTCACCCCCGCACAATAGGTCGAACTCCCCTGGCTCTATCAGTGTTTCATGCCGGCTGCGCCAATTGAGGCCGGCGGTAGGTCTCACCTGTGGCGAGCACCGCCCATGCGATCCGCGCCATCTTGTTGGCCAACGCGACCGCCGCAACCTTGTAGGGGCGGCGCGCCAACAACCCATCGAGCCAAGGTGTCGGTGTACGGCCTTTTCCTCGAGCGTAGCGCAGCACGCCGTGAGCACCGACAATGAGAAGTCGTCGGATGTAGGGATCACCCTGCTTCGAGATGTGGCCGAGACGCTCCTTGCCGCCGCTCGAATTCTGTCGCGGAACCAAGCCAAACCAGGCTGCGAGCTGCCTGCCACAGGAGAATAGCGTCGGGTCGGTCACCGTTGCGGCAATCGCACTTGCCGTGATCGGTCCGATGCCGGGGATGGTCTCCAGGCGACGGCTGGTCTCGTTCGTACGATGCCAACTGTGGATCGCTCGCTCGATCACGCCTATCCGCGCCTCGAGATCGCCGAGCTGCTCGATGATCGCGGTCAGGCACATGCGCGCAAGCGGTGGAACACGACCATCGCCTTCGTCCCGCACAATCGCGGTCAGGACCTTGATGTTGGCCATCCCCTGTGCCGCTATGATCCCGAGTTCGGAGAGCTGTGCACGCAGCGCGTTCACCAGCATCGTGCGCTGTCGGATCAACAAGTCCCGGACCCGATGCAACATCAGCACCGACTGCTGTGTGGCGCTCTTTACCGGTACGAACCGCATTGTTGGTCGTGTGACCGCTTCACAGATCGCTTGGGCGTCTGCTGCATCGTTCTTGCTGCGCTTCACATAGGGCTTCACGTAGCTCGGCGGCATTAACCGAACCTCATGACCCAGCGCTAAGAGTTCCCGCGCCCAGAAATGGCTGGTCGCGCACGCCTCCATACCGACCAGGCATGGTTCCAGACCTCTGAAAAATCCCGACACCTCCGACCGCCGAAGGCGTCGACGAATAATTACTGCACCGGATTCATCGATGCCGTGAACCTGAAAGACATGCTTCGCGAGGTCAAAACCGATCGTGATACGCTTCATGACGGACGGCTCCCCTCAGTTGTGGCGTTCATCGACGACCACGGTATGGCACATCGATGCCGGGAGCGGGGGCCGTCCACCCCATCAGGTCACTGCAAACCTTACTCACGTCGGTCGGCGGCGTCGACGACCGAGCAGACTAAATCTCACACCGGGGAAGTTTCAGGGAAGCACGCCGCGAGTTCACCGGTTGACGGGTCCCGGTCCGAGCGCTGCCTTGGTTTCGCCATACTGGAGAACTTGAACCTTCTCAGTTGTCACGAGCCCTTTTGACATCATGCCGTCAAGGACCGATAGGAAGGGGATGATTTTGTCCTCGCTGTCTACAATCTCGATCACGATCGGAAGGTCGCCGGAAAGACGGAGGATTTTAGTGGTGTGAAGGCGGCTGGAATGACCGAAGCCCATTGGGCCCCGCAGCACAGTCGCGCCCGCCAAATGCTGTTCTCTGGCTTTGAGTACGATCGCTTCGTAAAGCGGGCTATGCCTGTAGCGATCGTCCTGACCTATGAAGATGCGCAGCAGCATCGCGTTGCGTGGGACTTGCATGGGCGTTCGCTCCAATAACCGCGTTTGCGTTCGTCGCCTCCTAATTCCCGCAGGCCCTCTGCCTGCTTGACGACGGGCACAGCGCAAGGTGAAGACCGCGCCAATCGAGCTGCAGCGTCCGCTGGATAGGCGAAGACCGGCTCGATCTTTTCCTCTGCGACCTCGTCAATGCTCGCCGCGAAGCGCGGCAATCTCTCAGCCGCATCGCGATCATGCGATACTCGGTAACCCAAATGGCGTCGGGAGAGGATTCGGCGTCTAGCATCCAGAGCGCCCCGAGGTTCACAATCACGATCCTCCTATCCACTCCGGCCTCTTCGCATAAGACCTACCGCTTCAGAGCGAGGCACCATCGGGCCCAAAAAATTTACCTCCGCCTGGAGGCGGCGCATTCCGATCACGGCCAGCATGGCAGCGCCGCCGGCAAAAAATTGGGCGCAAAGATCTAGACGACGCCAGCGCTCATACCCGACCAAACACGCCAATGCTGATCTCAAGGGACCGAAACCGAGTTCCGTGCCTGGGGCGAGCGATTTAGCCCACGCCAAGTCGATCCATTGGGCCGGAGCGATATATTTCTCACGTTTACCTCCTGATTTCGGGCCGGTGATTTCTCGATTGTGCGAGGGAGGCAACAAAAAACCCGCCTTGCGGCGGGCTTACCGGCAAACAACCCCCACCGCCACGCTTCGCGCGGTAGGAGTCATCAGCCCTCGCGGGCGGTTTCGGGGGACCCCATCCCCTTCGCCTGCAAAGATACTCCTGATCGGCGCCTCGATCAATCGCGCATCGTCCGATCCTTTCAACGAACGAGGCTTTGAGGTCGCTAGATATCGGCGTAAACGTGTGTTTCGGCTCGTGCGCCGGGATGCGTCACGGCTCCTTTCTCGGCATCGCCGACGGTCTGCACATAGCGCCAGAGCGCTCCGGATTGAAAGTCGTTGGCACGCGGCTTCCATTGTCTGCGTCGCTCCGCCAGCTCCGCGTCCGAAAGCTCGACCGCGAGCGTGCCCGCCGCGGCGTCGATGCGGATCGTGTCGCCATCGCGGAGCAGGCCGATCGCTCCACCGGCGGCGGCCTCGGGCCCTACATGGCCAATGCAAAAGCCGCGCGTGCCGCCGGAAAACCGGCCGTCGGTGATGAGCGCGACCTTGTCTCCCATCCCTTGTCCATAGAGGGCGGCGGTGGTGGAGAGCATCTCGCGCATGCCCGGCCCTCCGCGCGGGCCCTCGTAGCGGATGACCAGCACGTCTCCTTCCTTGTAGTGCCGCCGCTCGACGGCAGCGAAGCAATCCTCCTCGGTATCGAAGCAGCGCGCGGGCCCTCGAAAGGCAAGGCTCTTCATGCCCGCCACTTTGACGATCGCGCCCTGCGGAGCGAGGTTGCCTTTGAGCACGACGACGCCGCCGGTCTGCGAGATCGCCGCAGAGGTCGGGCGTACCACGTCCTGGCCGGTTGGCACCCTCAGGCTTCTGAGGTTCTCGGCGACCGTCTTGCCGGTAACGGTGAGGCAGTCGCCGTGGAGGTAGCCGCCGTCGAGGAGCGCCTTCATGAGCACGGGCACCCCGCCGACGTCGTAAAGATCCTTCATGACGTATTTGCCGGCGGGCTTGAGGTCGGCGATGTAGGGCGTTCGCTTGAAGATTTCGCCGACGGCATGGAGATCGAAGTCGATTCCCGCCTCGTTCGCAATCGCCGGAAGGTGGAGCCCGGCGTTCGTCGAGCCGCCGGAGGCGGCAACGACGGTCGCGGCGTTCTCGAGCGCCTTGCGCGTGACGATGTCCCGCGGGCGAATGCGCCGCCGCAGCAATTCCATCACGGCTCGCCCGGAGGCCTCGGCATAGGTGTCGCGGGAGTCGTAAGAAGCGGGTGTGCCCGCCGATCCCGGCAGCGCCAATCCGATCGCCTCGGAGACGCAGGCCATGGTGTTCGCGGTGAACTGTCCACCGCAGGAGCCTGCGGAGGGACAGGCGACGCACTCGAGCTCGTGCAGCTCCTGGTCGCTCATCTTTCCGACGCTATGCGCACCAACGCCTTCGAACACATCGACGATGGTCACGTCCTTTCCGTGAAACCGTCCTGGCAGAATCGAGCCGCCGTACATGAAGACGGAGGGCACGTTGAGGCGCACCATCACCATCATGATGCCTGGTAACGACTTGTCGCAGCCGGCAAAACCCACAAGCGCATCGTAGCAATGCCCGCGCATGGTGAGCTCGACGGAGTCTGCGATCACTTCGCGCGAGACCAGCGACGATTTCATGCCCGCGTGGCCCATGGCGATCCCGTCGGTGACGGTGATCGTCGTGAACTCGCGCGGGGTGCCGCCGGCCGCGGCGACGCCTTTCTTTGCGGCCTGGGCCTGCCGCGAGAGCGAGATGTTGCAAGGTGCCGCCTCATTCCAGGTTGTGGCGACGCCGATGAGCGGCTGAGCAAGTTGCTGCTCGGTCACACCCATGGCGTAGAAGAACGAGCGGTGCGGCGCCCGCTCCGGGCCCGAGGTAACGTGGCGGCTCGGCAGCTTGGATTTGTCGATCGGTGGCATCTTGACATCATCGGGCATGGTCATCTCCCTCTTGCTATCGCGATGCAACGGACGAGTTTGACAATCTACGCCGAACGGCCTCCCCGTGAAATACAATGCAAAACCCAGCTGTGGCGGTTCGGCCCAAGATGAAGAACTCGACAGTAGCAAGCCAGATTTCGATCCCTCAGGCAGACGTCGCTCGCCACGAGACCGTCCGCCCTTCCGGAACCAGGCCCTTGAGGAGAGTGAGAACCGCCTGGACAACAGCAGGCGTGTCAAAGAATTCGATAACGAGTGGCAGATCGACCAGCAGCCGCAGAATGTCCGACGCATGGACTTCGCCGGCGTCGCCCATTCCGGCAATTCCCCGGAACACGGTTACTGCGCGCACCCGATGTTGGTCCTGAAGCACGTTCAAGACTTCCTTCATAAGTGTTTTCCGGCGACCGTGATCCGCCTCGCTGAGATAGATGCGGACCATCGTGACCTCGGTATCCATGTCCAGGCTCCTCAGAGGTTTCTCGCGATGAAGGCACCGCCGAAGGCTCCGACAAGCCCCAGCACAAGAGACAGCGCGGCGTAAAGGGCGCTTTTGCCAGCATCGCCTTGCTCAGCCAGCAGCAGGGTTTCCATCGCAAAAGTAGAGAACGTCGTGAAACCACCGAGAAAGCCGGTGAGAATACCAATGCGAAATTGTGGCCCGAGCGTCAGACGCTCCAATGTCTCGATGAAGAGAAAGCCCATGAGAAAGCTGCCGAGCACGTTGATCGAGAGAGTCGCGTAGGGAAAATCTCGCCCATAGATCGCTTGAACCAGGTTGGTCATCGCGTAGCGAGCCCAGCAGCCCAGAGTACCCCCTATTGCAATCGCAAGGTACGCATGCATGCAGTTGTGGTCCGGTTGACGTTAGAGTAGTGCGATGAAGAGAATGATGACGAGAAGCGCGCCGATCAGCGACAGGTAGAAATTGAGACTGCCGGACTGGATGATCCGGAGTCTCGTGGCGACGGCGCCCACCAGTCTCTCGAGTGGCGCAAAGAGATAGGGTCCGAAGATCGGCGCCACGTCATGCGTGAACACCAGTCGCCGGATGAAGTAGGGCTGGCCGTTCGATTGGTCGGCCAACTCATGCTCGGTTTGAACGCTCGGCCGATAGATGAAGCTATAGAAGGTGCGGAGCGCGTTCGAGAACGTGAGCGCCGTCGTCGTGGCCTCTCGAGGATCTTGGTCGCGACCGCCGTACCACACGGCGGCACGGCGGACCGCGAAGCGCCGGCTCAGCAACAGCATGGCCAGCGGGATGAGAGCCAGGAGTGGCATCACGATCACCAACAGGCTCGGCGAGATGAAGGCGAAGGTGCCGTTGAGCCTGATGGGGGCGCCGGTTGCCGGCACCAGCAACGGTCCAACGTGCATGTCGTCGACGGCCGCCGTAGCGAAGTTTGTCGCAGCGGCCGGCGCGAGCGCATCGAGCCAGACCGGCATGCCGACGGCGAGTGCCAGGACGAGCAAGCCGAGAATGCCCACCGGCAAGGCGCCCGCGCCCGATATGCGCTTGCCGTTGTGCTCGGGTCGGCCCAGGAGACCGATGCCGAAGACCTTGACGAAAGTCGCGAAGGCGATGGCGGCGGTGAGTGCCAAGCCGGCCCCGGCGAGCGCTGCCGTCAACCGGCTTGCGAGGCTCGTCAGGTGAAACCCTTGGAAGAAGGTTTGAAAGAGATACCACTCGCTCACGAAGCCTGCTTGAGGCGGCATCGCGGCCAAGCTCATCGCCGCGAAGAGCGCCCCGAGCCCAAAGATCCAGGGACTGCGGGTGAGGACGCCGCGTTGCACGAGCTTATAATCGCCCGTCGTGCGATAGACGCCATCGGCAGAGAGAAACATCGCCCCCTTGGCCAAGGCATGGCCCGCCAAGTGAAGGAGGGCCACGGTCCAGGCTAGACCGGCCAAATCCATCAACCCGTCCTGCCGGAACATGAGGGCCACACCGACGAGACAGACCGCGATTGAGCCATTCTCGGCGGAGGAAAGGCTCAGCAGCTCGCGCCATGATTCCTGTTGGAAGGCGTAGAGGGCCGTCAAGATTGCGCTCGCCACCGCGATCGCCACAACGAAGATTCCGGCGAAGGAGACCGGCAGGGCGTGATCAATCGGAAGCCAGGCGATGAGGCTGCGGCTCAAGGAAAAAAATGCGGCATTGAGGACGACGCCGGAGAGGAATGCGCCGGTCGCGCCACTTCCGGCCCCGTAAGCGCCGGGGAACCACTCATAGAACGGCAGCAGACCGAGCTTCGCGCCAAAGCCGACCAGCACGAGGAGGCCGACAAAGAGCTGCTCCGCGCGCGGCATGCTTGCCGCGGCGTTCCCGAAGTCGGCGAAAGAGAGGCTGTTGCCGTGGGCGGCAAGGAGAATGAAGGCGAGGATCAAGGCGACTGCACCGGCCTCGAGCAAGGCCAGCATGAACAGAACGGGGCGGCCGGTCTCCTGGGCGAGGTTGTCGCCAAGCAGCATAACCGCGCCGCCGAGGCTCATGATCTCCCAGGCGACGAGGAAGCTTACGGCGTCCTGCAGACCGAAGACACCTAATGCGCCGATGAGGCTCGCAGCCGCGCCGAATATCCAGGTCCACTGCCGCCGCTCCGGCGGTCCGAGCCAAGCGGCGAGAACGGCGCTAAGCAAGCCAAAGCCCAGCAGCCACAGCGCCTCCGGCGGCAGCTGAAACTGAGCACCTCCGGGTCCGATACCGAGCGGCAGATGAATGGCGGCAAGTCCCTGGGGCAGGGTTGTCGCGATCACCAGCAGAACCAACACGCCGCCAAAGCCGAGGAGAACCCGGGCGAGTGTCGCCGCGCGACCGCTCAGTGCCAAGATCGCCGCGACGAGCCAGGCGGCCAAGGCCGCCAGCAGCAGCTCATTCGACAAGGTGACCCCCTTTGATCTTCTGCGGCGCGCGATCGAGGAATATCAGCAGGGCCTCGATGATCGCCGCGGGATTGGGTGGGCATCCCGGCAAATAGAGGTCCACGGGGAGAACGCCCTCGAGCCCGTTGCCACAGGCGTAACCGCCGCTGGCGATGCCGCCGGAGACCGCGCAAGTGCCGACGGCCATGACCCAGCGCGGCTCGGGCATGGCATCGTAGGCGCGCCGCAATGGTTCGTGCATGGCGTAGGTCACCGGACCCGTGACCAGGAGAAGATCGGCGAAGCGCGGCGACGCGGTGAAGAAGATGCCGAGACGATGCAGGTTGTAGAAGGGATTGTTGAGCGCCTGCAGCTCGGATTCACAGCCGTTGCAGGACCCGGCATCGACGTGCCGGATATGCAGGCTGCGGCGGAAGCCATCGCGGGCGTATCGCTCGGACGGCTTCGTGCTCGCTCCAGTAACCGCGTCCGAGAGCAGCAGATCGGCTCGTTCGCAGGTGCCGAACGCCCAGTCGAACGACGCGACGGCGGCCTCGTGAGGACAGGCCTCGACACAGAGTTGGCAGACGATGCAGCGGCCGTAATCGACAGCGAGCCGATCCGTGCCCTGCTGGTCCTTTTCGACTGTGATCGCGACGGTGGGGCAGACGGCGGCGCAGTCATTGCACCCGGACCCGCACCGCTGCGGCTCGAAGCGGGGCATACCGAGGACACCCTGCTGACCAGCGGACCCGCCGTCTCGAGGCCAGGGGGTTGTGGCCTTGCCCTTTTGCAGCCCGAAGAATGTCCAGAGTGGCATGGCTCCCCCTAACGATCGCAACCCGCGACCGTGAGGCCGAAGCTCGCCTCGTTAATCGCGTAGTCCATCATGTTGCTGTCATGGACGGTGAACGGGAAAACGCGCCAATTGGAGAAAGACGGAGACTTGATCTTCACCCGCGCGAGATTGCCGTCGGGACCGATATGAACGGCATAGAAGAGAGAGCCGCGTGGCGACTCGGCCCAACCGAGCCCCTCGGAGTTGGCGGCAGGCGTGCATTCGGCGCGAACTGGACCGTCCGTGAGCAGGAGCAAAACTCGTTGGATCAAGCCGATGCTCACGTCTATTTCGGCGATGCGGACTTGCGCGCGAGCGTGGGCGTCGCCGGTGGCCTTGACCGGCACTGTCAGTGGCAGCTCGGCATAGCCCGCATAAGGGTGATCGCGGCGAAGGTCGCGGTCGAATCCCGAAGCGCGCTGGATGGGTCCGGTCGCCCCCTGGTCGAAAGCCAGTTGGTGCGGGAGAACGCCCGTGGTGATGAGCCGGTCCAGATGGCTGTTGGTGTTTTCGAGCATCGCGACATAGGTGGCAGTCTCGCGACGGAGCGCTTCCAAATCGGCGCTGAGCCACGGTTTCGGATCGAGATCGCGGCGCAAGCCGCCGGGTATCAGAAGACTCCGGAGAAAGCGGCTGCCGGTGAGACGTCCGTTGAGCTGCTTGGCGCGTTCTTCGAGAAGCTTCCCTTCGGCTTCGCCGACCTTGAGTGTCGTCGTGCCGCAAAGGTGCCCGAGATAGTGAAGATGGTTGTAGAGCCGCTCGAGCTCCGCGAGAAGCGAGCGCAGCATCAGGGCGCGTTGCGGCACGACGCAGCCCGCCGCCTGCTCGACCGCCTGGCAGAAAGCGAGAGCGTGAGCAAAACTGCCAACACCAGACACGCGTTCCGCTAGAATGACGGCGCTCGCGAGCGAACGTCCCTCGAACCGCTTCTCCATACCACGATGCTTGAAGAAGAGCTGTGGATACAGATGCAGGATGTGCTCGCCGACGTAGAGGAAGATGAGCTCGGCCGACTCAACCACGTCGGCGCGTACCGGCCCGAACGGCAATCGTTGAACATCGCCACCGGCAACCTCGGGGATCCCACTGTCCGCGGGCGGGAACGGCAATTCGGTGTCGGCCGGGTAGTTCGGATCGAACGGCGGCAGCTTGGGGCTCACGCCTTCATGGAGGACAAGCGGCCTGGGTTCCGGATGGCCGATGAACTCGATCCCGAACAGATCGGTGATCTCGCGCTCATACCAGCCGAGGAGCGGTGAGATCGAGGCGACGCTTGGAACGGCGCCTCGCGGGATGCAGCGCCACAGGAAATAGTCCTCCCGAGGTCCGCGGCTCGCCAGATAACGCAGCTCGACACTCCCAGGAGCCGCATACCACGCGTAGGCCATCTGCATGCGACCGCCGCTGCGGATCAGCTCGGTTATGGCGGACGGCAGACGCTCTGGCTCGATCGTGAGCGGCTCGGCTGTCAGCTCGTTGGCGGCGACGGCGCTCACGGCAGCCCCGGCGATAGCGACTGGGCGACCGAGGTCAGATAGTTCCAGACACCGGCCGGCCACCACAGTCCCAAAACCAGAATCGGTGCCAGAGCAAGCCACATCGGCACGGCGCACCACGCGCTCACCTGGCGCGTGGGTGCCGCTTCGGCGGGCGCCGGGGCGTAATACATGCTCCGGAAATGGTTCATGAAGCCGATGAAGATCACCACCAGAAGGGCCGCCATCACATAGACCGCCCACGCGAAGGAGGGCTTCAGCCCCGCTCTCATGATCATGAATTCGCTGAGAAAGAGCCCGAAGGGCGGCGCGCCGGTAATGGCGAGGGCACCAGCGAGCCATAGCGCGCCCTGGGTCGGAAAGAATCGTCCGACACCGGTGATTTTTGGGATCTCTTTGGTGCCGTATGCCCGCATCATGTTACCCGCGCCGAAGAACATGAGGGATTTGTTCAGCGAGTGGTTCAGCATGTGATAGAGCGCGCCGGCCACGCCCAAGCTGCCACCGAATCCGAAGCCCAGCGCAACCACGCCCATGTGCTCGACACTCGAATACGCCATGAGCCGCTTGATCCCCTGCTGACGCACGATGAAGAGCGCGCCGATGAGGAGCGACAGAGCGCCGAATGCAACCAGCACAAGCTGCGGAAGCTCGCCTAGATTTGCGGCTCGGGTGACACCGAGAAAGCGCACGATGCCGATCATCGCCGTGTTCAACAGCGCACCCGACAGCATCGCCGATACCGGCGCCGGGCTCTCGCTATGGGCATCCGGGAGCCAGGTATGCATGGGTGCGAGGCCAACCTTGGTCCCATAGCCGACCACGACGAGCAGGAAAGCGAGCGCCATCAGCGTGGGGTTCATCTTCGGTGCTGCGCCGGCGAGCACCGACCAGGTCATCTGATAGGTGGGGCCGAGGACGAAGCTTCCGGCCCAATAAAAGAGCACGGTTCCGAGCAAGGCGAGGCTGATCCCCGCGGACACCACCATGATGTACTTCCAGGCTGCTTCCATGCTCTCGGCAACGCGCTCGAAAGCGACCAGGAACGTGCTGACCAGCGTCGTCAGCTCGATCGCGATCCAATAAATGCCGATATTGTTCATCAGCGGGCCGACCAGCGTCGTGAAGCCGAACCCCGCGAACAAGGCATAGAAGCTGAAGAGGCGCTCTTCCTCGTGGAGGAGCCGCATATAGCCGATGGCATAGATCGAGGCGAGGAAGTAGACGACCGATGTGCACAGCACGATCCAGGCTGCGGCCCGGTCGAGGATCACGTAATCGTTCCAGAACAGAATCTCGTGGCCATCGATCAGGAAGGGCAGCGGTAAGGTACAAGCGAAGGAAACGCCGCTAGCGATTAGGTTCAATGCTTCGCACACTCGAGGCCGGCGCGCGACGAGGCAGCCGAGCAGTGCCGCGAGCGGCGCTAGAGCGAGGATGAGGAGCAGCGAGCCGATCATCAGCCGACGAGCCGCTTCAAATGGAGGGTACTGGTTGTCCCGACATGGGTCAGGAGATAACTGACAAGCACACCGAAGCAGGCAACGATGATCAGCAAGTCGAAGAGAATAACGAGCTCGATCAGCAGCGGCATGCCGGGGACGAGGATCTGCGAGCCGAGGAAGATGCCGTTCTCGAGCACGAGCAGGCCCAGGATCTGGCTGATCGCCTCGTGCCGAATTGCCAGCATGAGAAAGCCGATGAGCTTCATCGAAAGCATCACGGTGAGTGCCAGGACGGCGACAGTGAGTTCGAGCTGGAATTCGGACGCAACTCGATAAGATATCGTGAGCGCGAACATGACGAACAGCGCGCCGACGACGACACCCGTGCTGGGCTGCAGAAACTCGTGGATTTCCCGATCGACTTCGAGACGGCGGATAATTCGCCAGATCAGATAGGGCAGCAGTAAGCCGCGGAACACCAGCGTCAGGATCGCAATCAGGTAAAGCTCGGGGTAGTTACCGTAGTAGCCGACGGTCGCGGAGAGCGCGGCGATCGCCCAGGACTCCGCGGCAAAGGCGTAAAGGTAATTCTTGAGCCAGCGCGAGCCGAGCATCACGAAGGAGAGCAACAGGCTCGCAATGGCCAGCAGGCTGAACAGCGAGGAGGCGAGCGGGCTCAGATGTTGGACCAGCATAGGCGTCAGCTTAGTTGAGTTCCGACGATCGCGAGCACCGCCAGCAGGAACGACGCGGCGAGCGGCTCCTGGTAACGATAGAAGCGCAAACGCGACTGCGCGGTCTCGACGAAGACCACCGCGCAGGCGACGAAGGTGAATTTGACGATGAGGCCGACGGCAGCGCCGACCGCGCCGAGCGCTGTTCCCTGCATCGAGAGTCCCCAGGGAAGGATCAGCACGTTGCAGAAAATCGTGTAGAGGATGAATTGCTTCATTGCGGACGCCCACCTAAGGAGCGCCAGCAGAGGACCGGAATATTCGAGAATCCGTCCCTCCTCGATCATATAGACCTCGATATGCGTGCTCGAATGAATCGGCATGCGGTCGGTCTCGACGAGAAGGAGGATGAAGAAGGCGGCGACGAGGAAAAGATGCGCTGGGCTCCAATAGGTTGCCCAATTCGTGACCAGAAGGTGGTTGACGACGAAGGGCAGCATGGATTTCGCGAGGAGAGTGATGCCGACGAAGACGAGGATCAGAGTCGGCTCGGCCAGGATCGACACCATCACGGCGCGGCTCGAGCCGACTCCACCATAGGCGCTCGATGTGTCGAGACCCGCCAGGATGATCATGAAGGAGCCGAGGGTTAGGATCAGCCCGCCGCCGAGAATGTCACCCATATCCGAGAACGGCAGCGGAAAATCGGTCAGGACCGGGATCAGGATCGGCACCGTCAGCATGCAGGTGAAGGCCACAATCGGTGTGATCCAGAACAGCCAGGACGCGGTCTGCGGGATCACGAGCTGCTTGTGAAAGAGCTTCCAGAGGTCCCGATATGGTTGAAAGATGCCTGGACCCTGCCCCCGCTGTACCCGTTCCTCGAACTGGACGATGATGCCCTGGATGAATGGCGACAGCAGCAGCACGGTCAGAACCTGTCCGATCTGCAGGAGGGTTTCGCGCGTCGTCATGCGGCGCCCTCCAGTGGCCAAAGCGGGCGCACGGAAACGCTACCTCGCCGGCACAATCCGCGTGTCTTGGTGGGTCGCCTAGGGCCTCTCATGCAAACTCCTCCTACATCCGCAGACGTCTAGGAGGAGTCATCAGCCCCGAGGGCGGTTATAGGCGAACTCCATCGCCTTAGTATTTAGATAGCATGTGAAAGCCTTCGCGCGTTGTCAATACCCTCGGCGGCGATTCGTGTGCCGGCGCCACTTGAGATTGTCACATTGGATCGGCTGCCGCTTGACGACGCACGGCCTTCGGCCGATATATTTTACTGGGGATGGAGTTCCCCGTAACCGCCGAAAAGGCTGATGACTCCTACTGCGCGGCACGCGGCGGGAGTCTATTTTTTCCTGCTGCAGGTGGTCAACGCCTCGCCGTGCTTGTGGTTCGCTCTCGCACGTCGAGGAGGAGCATGCTCGCAAGACACCTTAAGCGACCGGCGCAGCGGCATCGAACTTCGGTCGCCCCTCAAGGGGCGCGCGGGGGGCGGCGATGAGGATCGCGGTAATGAGCGATCTTCACCTTGAGTTCGATGCGGGAGAGGTGGGTCGCGTTGAGCAGGCAATGTCGAGCTTCTACCTGCGTCCTCCGGGGCCGCAGGCGGACGTACTCGTTCTGGCCGGCGACATTCACGGCGGGGCTCAGGCCGTCAGCTGGGCGGATCGGCATTTTGCCATTCCGACCGTGCTCATCTGCGGCAACCACGAACCTTACGGCCGGGAACTGTTTCGCATCATCGCGAACTGCCGGCAACGCGCGAGTGCCACCAACGGGCATGTCTCGTTCCTCGAGCGGGCGACCTGGACCTACCGCGCAGCATCGGGTGAACAGGCTCGCTTCATCGGCGCCACGCTTTGGACTGATTTTCGGCTCTACGGGACGCCGCAGGTGTCGATGGAGATCGCCCGAGAGCGGCTCGAAGACTTTAGCGTAATCAAGATTGAGCGCGGCTACAGACTGCGCCCGCTACGCCCGGAGGACTCGGCGCGCATTTGCGCCGCATCGATCGACTTTCTTCGCCACGAGCTGAACCAGCCATTCGATGGCATCACGGTCGTGGTGACGCACCACGCACCGTCGCCGCGATCGATCGCGCCCGCCTTCCAGAACGATCCTCTCAATCCCGCTTTCGCATCCGACCTCGAAAGGCTCATTAGCACCCACGCGCCAGCACTTTGGATCCACGGCCACACGCACGACTCGTTCGACTATTGGATCGGAGAGACTCGGATCGTCTGCAATCCGCGGGGATATTCTCCCAACCAGCTCAACGCCCGCTTCGATCCGCTCTTCGTAGTCGACATCGTTCGAGATCACCGCCCAGCGATGCGAGCATGAAATTGCGGTGAGGATCATGCCGCATGCCTTCGGGGGAGAGACGGATGCGTAACCTGAACAGTCGATCGTTTGTCTGGGCTTGGCAGGCGCTTTATGGTGCCTCGAATCCAAATCATCTCAAAGATCATTGGCGGGTTGATGGTGTCGAGTGGCGAAAGGAACGTCATGCCTATTGGGGGGTAGACTACTCGGTGCAACACGAGGTGCATCGGCTCGAGTACCGCCACGGCAACAAGCAGGATTGGGAGCTGCTTGTGGTCGTGGAGCGTTGGTGGGGCGCCGACCGCGACAAGAGCATCCGAGATATCTGCTGGGCTCGCGCGATCACCGGTAGGCCCGATCGAATTCTCGCTTGGCTCCGGAAGCAAGGGGCGCGACAGCCGCCGATCGAGGCGACAACCGCGGCATCGAATGTATAGGCGCATTCTCGTAGCAAACCGCGGATCGATGGGTGCGGACGGCGCCCTCGAGCCGGCATTGATGTTGGCAAGCCAGTCTAACGCTGAACTGCATATGCTCCTCGCCATGGAGCTTTCCCGGCTTCCGACGACGGTCGGCGAAGCGGATGAAGAGAAAACGGATGTTGATCGCCGTAGTGCATTTATCGTCGCTTCACCTCAGCGCCGTGCTGCCGAGTCGGGCGTCTGGTTTCAGACGCATGCAGGTACGGCAAATTGGGAGAAGAGGTTATTCGGTTCATTAGTGACAACAGGATCGACCTGCTGGTCGTCGGACCCCTCAAAGGCTCGCCGCTGCAGTCCGCATTTCTCGGTGATCCCGTTCATCGCATAATTCGAGCCGTACCCTGCGCCATGCACGTGGTGAAGTAGGTGCCTCCTGTTTGGTTGTCACCCTACTCCGTCGAGGTGACGCGTCTCGTTGAGGCGCACGATTCGGATTTGACCGCCCACGACATCGAATTCGTTGAGGCAGCACGGCGTCTGCGAGAGCCGCCAATAGGCGGAAAGCGGCTGATCAAGGAGCTGCAGCAGCAATGCACGATTGACGCTGTCGTGCCCCACCAGCACGATCACATCGGTCTGCGACGGGTGACGCTCGATTGCCAATCTGAGCGCGTTGGCCGCCCGGGCGACAAGATCCTGAAGTGAGTCGCCTTGTGGAAAGCGGACGAGGTGTGGGGTTGAAAGCCAGGCCCGAAACAGGTCGGGCCACGCGCCTTCGACCTCGTCATAGCTTTTCCATTCCCAAGCACCGTAGTCGAGATCGTTGAGCTCATCGAGGACCTCGCTCTCGATTTGGCACGCCGAGGCGATGTGGTAGCCAGTGGTCACGCAACGGCTCATCGGGCTGGCGTAAACACGACTGGGATGCCAGGCACCGGCAATACGGCGTGCGATGGCCGTCGCCTGAGCCTCGCCGAGCGCAGTGAGCGGCAGGTCACGACGGCCACGGAAACGGCCGGGATCGATGCCTTCCACATGCCCGTGGCGGGTCAAAAGGATCTTGGTCATCGCAGTTGACGACTCGCGAGTTGGGGATCGATGTTGAATTCAGCCACAGACCCTATCCAATCTGCCCAAATATTTGCTGATAGACGTCAACCCCAAAACTCTTCGGTAAAGGCCTCGCCTGTCGAAGACGGAAGTCTCGTTCGCCATCCTCGGTGCGATCCGCGCGCAGGAACAGTACTCTATCGCTGCTCAGGAATGAGCGGGCGAATTCGTACATATGCGACACAAAGAAAACTGTGATGTCATTCTCAAGAAGAGCCGACACGATCTGGCGTGCGATCTCTGACCCTTCTCGTTCGTTGGTGGCGGCGAAGGACTCGTTGAACAATACCATTGCGCGATGGTGGGCCCGGTCGGCGATGGCGCTCATCCTTACCAGCTCCTCGTCGAACTTTCCGCTTCGCATGCTACGGTCTTCTTCCCGCTTGTAGTGCGTGAAGAGACCTGTGTGCAGCGACGATGCGAAAGAGTCGGCAGTGACGAACATCCCGCACTGGAGCATCAGCTGAGCGAGACCGACGCTGCGCAGGAATGTCGACTTTCCGCCGCGGTTCGCGCCTGTGATGATAACGAGCGGCTTGTCCGTCGCGTCGACATTGTTGCCGACGATCCCGCCTTCCATCGTCAAGCCAAGGCAGACATCGCGCAGGTTGCGGCAAGCAAAGCATTGCGGTGCATCCAGTGCTTCGGGGAGCGCAATCGATTCGCCGATCCGGGCTAGGTGATCTCGGAGATTGAGGCAGCCGATATAGAACGCAAGCTCGGCGCGGAGCGCCTTCAAGAAGCCAAGGACGTGCTCGGCGGATTGGTAGAGAGCATCCGAAATCAAGCTGAGACC
>DATIYT010000077.1:0-14573 GCA_035517495.1 Allostellaceae bacterium
CCGTTCTCCAACGCCGCAATGCTGGTCGGCCCGGACGTCGTGATCTCGTCGAGCCCGTCCGAGGCATGCACCACCCAGATGCGCTCGGCGCCGAGATTTTTCAAAACATGCGCCAAAGGCTGCGTCCATTGCTTGGAGAACACGCCGATCAGCTGGCGGCGCACGCCGGCGGGATTTGACAGCGGACCGAGCAGGTTGAAGATCGTGCGCGTGCCGAGCTCGACGCGGGTCGCCGCGACGTTTTTCATCGCCGGATGATGTGCCGGCGCGAACATGAAACCGATCCCGGCTTCGCGGATGCAGCGGGCAATGGCGTCCGGGCCAAGGTCGATCTTGACCCCGAGCGCGGTGAGCACGTCCGCCGCCCCCGAGCGCGAGGACAGGGCTCGATTGCCGTGCTTGGCCACCGGAACGCCGGCGCCGGCGACGATGAGCGCGGCGCAGGTCGAGATATTGAACGAGCCGGAAGCGTCGCCGCCGGTGCCGACCACATCGATCGCCTCGGGCGGCGCGGTGACGCGCAGCATCTTCGCGCGCATGGCTGAGACCGCGCCGGTGATCTCGTCGACCGTCTCGCCGCGCACGCGCAGTCCCATCAGCAGCGCGCCCATCTGCGAGGGCGTCGCCTCGCCGGACATCATCTGCTCGAAGGCGCCGGCCGCTTCCTCGCGCGTGAGCGCGGCGCCGGTCGCGACCTTGCCGATGAGTGCCCTGAATTCGTCGGTCACTTGCTCGCTCGCAATTTTTGCTTGCTCATGCAAGCGGCGGCCAGTGTGGCGCGGAGGCCGCTGTTGTCAATGATCGAGCGGGTCACGGCGCAGCGGCTGGCTGGGCGCTGCGGCCCGTCCGGGAAACGCCGGTGCGCGTCGGCGCCGCATCCCGGCGCCCCTTCGCTGCATTCCACGCGTCGGCGATGTCGAGAAAGTTCTTCAGCATCAGGTGGCCGTGCTCCGAGGCGATGCTCTCGGGATGGAATTGCACCCCATGCGCCGGCAGCCGGGTGTGGGCGAGGCCCATGATCAGGCCGTCATCGGTGTCGGCGGTTACGGCGAGCACGCTCGGCAGGGTGTCGCGCTCGACGACCAGCGAGTGGTAGCGCGTCGCCTGAAATGGCGCATTGATGCCGCGAAACAGGCCGGCTCCGCGGTGGCGGATGAGTGATAGCTTGCCGTGCACCGGCGTCGGCGCGCGCGCGACCTTGCCGCCGAACGCCTGGCCGAGGGCCTGGTGGCCGAGACAGACGCCGAGGATCGGGATTTTTTCGGCGACCGCGGCGATGAGATCAAGGCAGATGCCGGCCTCGTTCGGCGTGCACGGCCCGGGCGAGAGCACGATCGCATCCGGATCGGCGGCGATGACGGCGGCGCTGGTGATCTTGTCGTTGCGATGGACGCGAACCTGCGCACCCAGTTCGCCCAGATAGTGCACCAGGTTGAAGGTGAAGCTGTCGTAATTGTCGATCAGGACGATCATACGCGTACTCTGAACTCACAACGCCTTGACGATCTCTTCGGTCATTTTCTTGGCGTCGCCGAACAGCATCATGGTGTTGTCGCGGTAGAACAGCGTGTTGTCGATGCCGGCGTAGCCGGAGGAGAGCGAGCGCTTGATGAACATGACCGTGTTCGCCTTCCACACTTCCAGCACCGGCATGCCGAAGATCGGCGAAGCCGGATCCTCCTTCGCCGCCGGATTGGTCACGTCGTTGGCCCCGATGACGAAAGCAACGTCGGTCTGGGCGAATTCCGAGTTGATGTCCTCGAGCTCGAACACCTCGTCATAGGGGACGTTGGCTTCGGCGAGCAGCACGTTCATGTGTCCGGGCATCCGGCCGGCCACCGGGTGGATCGCGTATTTGACTTCCACTCCTTCGGCCTTGAGCTTGTCCGCCATCTCGCGCAGCGCATGCTGCGCCTGCGCCACCGCCATGCCGTAGCCGGGCACGATGATCACTTTGGCCGCGTTCTTGAGAATGAAGGCGGCATCGTCGGCCGAGCCCTGCTTGACCGGCCGCTGTTCCGCCGTGGCCTGCGCCGCCACCTCGCCGCCGAAGCCGCCGAGGATCACGGAAATGAACGAGCGGTTCATGCCCTTGCACATGATGTAGGACAGGATCGCGCCGGAAGAGCCGACCAGCGCGCCGGTGATGATCAGCGCCGAATTGCCGAGCGTGAAGCCGATGCCGGCTGCCGCCCAACCCGAATAGGAGTTGAGCATCGAGATCACCACCGGCATGTCGGCTCCGCCAATCGGCACGATCAACAAGAGGCCGAGCGTCAGGGACAACAGCACGATCAGCCAGAACAGCAGCGCGGACTGGTCCAGCACGAACAGCACGATCAAAACGATCAGTAGAATGCCAAGTCCGGCGTTGAGGGGATGTTGCCCCCAGAAAGTCAGGGGCTTGCCGGTCACTAGGCCCTGCAACTTCGCAAACGCGACGATCGAGCCGGTGAACGTGATGGCGCCGATCGCGGTTCCGAGGCTCATTTCCACCAAGCTGCCCCGGTAGATCTGGCCGGGAATGCCGATCCCGTAGGCGTCCGGCGCATAGAACGCAGCGGCCGCCACGCAGACCGCGGCCAGTCCCACCAAGCTGTGAAACGCCGCCACCAACTGCGGCAGCGCCGTCATCTGGATGCGAAGCGCGATGTAGGTGCCGGTCGCGCCGCCGATTACGATCGCAACCAAGATACCCACGTAGCCCAGCACGCTCGGCAGCGCCAAGGTGGTGCCCACCGCGATCAGCATGCCGGCGATGCCGTAAATATTGCCGTGCCGCGCGGTCTCGGGCGAGGAGAGCCCGCGCAGCGCCATGATGAAGCAGATAGACGCCACCAAATAGAGCAGCGCCGCGAGATTCTCGGTCATCGGCGATCCCCCGCTATTTCTGGCGCCTCTTGAACATCTGCAACATGCGCTGCGTCACGATGAAACCGCCGAAGATGTTGACCGAGGCCAGCAGCACCGCGAAGAACCCCATGGTCTTCGAGAAGCTGAAGCCGAGCGGACCGGCCGCGATCAGTGCGCCCACTACGATCACGCTCGAAATCGCGTTGGTGACGCTCATCAGGGGCGAGTGGAGCGCCGGCGTGACGCGCCAGACCACGTAGTATCCGACAAAGCAAGCAAGCGCGAAGACCGTAAGAAAGAACACGAAAAGCTCGGCATGGCCGCCGCCCTGCGCCGCCGCAGCCTGATGCGTCAACTCGACGATTTGCTGGTTAAGCTGATCGAGGTTGTTGGCGAGCTGATGCGCTTGCGCCGCCGCATCCTTCATGCTCTCCGGGACGGAGTGACTGTCCATGGGATCAAGCTCCTGCCGGCGCCGCGGGCGCCAATTGCGGATGCACGACGGCGCCGTCCCGCGTGAGCAGCGTCGCCTTCACGATCTCGTCGCCGAGATCGATCTTGATTGCCTTTTCCTTGTCGATCAGCAGCGCCAGGAAATTAACGAGGTTGCGCGCATAGAGCTGGCTCGCGTCCACGGCGATGCGCGAGGGGACGTTGGCATGGGCCACGATGCGCACGCCATTTTCCGTCACGACCGTCTCGCCGAGCCGGCTTCCCTCGCAGTTTCCACCCTGCTCCGCCGCCAGATCGACCACCACCGATCCCGGACGCATCTGGCCCAGCATGGCCCCGGTGATCAGAACCGGGGCTCTCCGGCCCGGCACAAGCGCGGTGCAGATCACGAGATCGATCTTCTTGAGCGCCTCGGTCACGTGCTCGCGTTGGCGCCGCGCGAAGTCCTCGCCCATTTCCTTGGCGTAGCCTCCGGCGGTCTCCATCGCCTTCATCGCCTCGATATCGACCGTGAGAAAGGTGGCGCCCAAGCTCTCGACCTGTTCCTTGGCCGCAAACCGCACATCGGTTGCCGAAACCACCGCGCCGAGCCGGCGCGCGGTCGCGATTGCCTGCAACCCCGCGACGCCCGCGCCCATTACCAAACAACGCGCCGGCGGCACCGTCCCGGCCGCAGTCATCATCATCGGCAGCGCACGGCCGAACTCCGCGGCCGCGTCCACCACCGCCTTATAGCCAGCGAGGTTCGATTGCGAGGAAAGCACGTCCATCGATTGCGCGCGGGTGATGCGGGGAACGAGCTCCATGGCAAAGGCCGAGAGGCCGGCCGCCGCGTAGGCTTCGACATCCTCCCGCTGCTGCAGGGGTTGCAGCAAGCCGATCAGCAGCGCACCTCTCTTGATCGGCGCGAGTTCGTCGAGGTCGCCTTCGCCGGGGCGCAGGGGGCGCTGGACCTTAAGTACGATATCGCCGGCCGCTAGCGTCGAGACGGCGTCAGGCGCTATCTCGGCACCCGCCGCGCGGTAGGCATCGTCGGGGAATGCCGCACCCGCGCCTGCGCCACTCTCGACCACGACACCGAGACCTTGCCCGACCAGCCGCTTAACGCTGTCGGGAGTCGCCGCCACGCGCCGCTCATGGGGGCGGCGCTCCCTCGGAATGCTGATCTTCATGTCGCGTCTTTCGCCTGCTCGATAGCGCCCGCCCGTGCGGCGGCAAACAATGCCGCGCCCCTACCCTTTTGTGAAGCCCGCGCTGGGGGTCACGACCGCCGGGTACGTTGCGGCTAGTTCATTAGCTTCTGCGCCCGCTGCAGCGCCGCGTTGCAGAGCGGGTCGCGCCCGTGCGCGGCATCGATCTTTGCCTTTTCGATCAGCAAGCGCGCCTCCTCGTGCGGCTTGGCGCCAGCATTAGTCCCGAGTCGAGCCTCCATGGCGGCAGCGTCCGCGGCGCAGTCGGCATAGGCGGGTCCCGCCAGCCCGATCCCCAACAACAACAGCGCGATACCTGCCCTTTGCATGACCCTATTCCCCTGCGTAGAATGGCATTTCACCTTCGCCGCGCCCCGTCGAAGTATTTTTGCGAAGACTTTCAAGAGCTTCGTACTATATCATGCGGCGCCCTCAGGGAGCGAAGCCGGTTGTTGCCAGGGAATAAGATAGATCGCGACACGTTGTCTCAGGGTCAGGCTGAGCTGCGCGAGCCGTCGAAGCCGGGGCAGCGACCAGTGGGCGCCGGTTTCGGCGACCAACTGGTGGCGATGCTACCGAGGCTTCGTCGATTCGCGCGCGGCATGACCGGCTCCGCCGCCGACGCGGATGACCTGGTGCAGGCAGCATGCGAACGGGCCTTGGCCCGCGCCTACCAGTTCCAGGAAGGCACCCGCTTCGACAGCTGGATGTTCCGCATCGTGCAAACGATTTGGATCGATCAGATCCGCGCGCGGGACGTTCGCAAGGAGGAGCCGGATACCGAGGCGGAGCGCATTGGCACCGACGAGCCGATGCGACGGGTGGAAGCGAGGTTGGCATTGGCGGAAGTACGTGAGGCCCTGGGCACGCTTCCCGCGGAGCAGCGGACGGCGCTGATGCTCGTGACGGTGGACGGCCTCAGCTACAAGGAAGCGGCGGCGGTTGCCGACGTGCCGGTGGGCACGATCATGAGTCGCCTTGCGCGAGCGCGGATAGCGCTGCAGGCGCGGCTCGGCGAAAGCTGCCGCGGGAGTGCGGACGATGCAGAAGCCAAGCGATGACGCGCTGATCGCCTATCTCGACGGCGAGCTCGACGAGGCCGCCGCCGATGAGGTGCGGACGGCGCTTGCGCGCGACCCGGCGTTGGCGCGCCGAGCTGCGTCTTTGCAGGACAGTGCGGCGCTGTTGCGCCGGGCATTCGATGCCGCTCTGCACGAGCCGGTCCCGGAGCGGCTGGTCGCCGCGGCGCGCGGCATCGGCGGCGCCGAGAAGGTCGTGCGTTTTCCGGAACCACGAGCGCGCCGTGCCGCGACAGAGAGCCGCGCTTCGAACGGGTGGCGCCTGCTGCCGCTCGCCGCGTCGGTCGCGGCCCTGTTGATCGGCGGCGCCCTCGGTTATTTGATCGCCACCTCGGGTGCGCCCGTGCAAGTGGCGCAGGGCCCGACCCAGCCTCAGGCCCAGGTCGCGTCGGCGGAAAGCGGCAACTGGCTTGAGAACATCGCCGCCTACCATCGGATGCTGGTCAATGCCGGTGCCAACGATGTGGGCCTGGTGGACATCCCCGCCGATCCCAAGAGCGATAGCGCGCGCGCCATGGCGCAGCAGCTTCCGCCTGATTTTCACATGCCCAATTTGAAGCCCTGGGGCCTCGTATTCCAAGGCGCGCGCTTCCTGTTTGTCGACGGGCGCCCAGGCATGCAGCTTTTCTACACCACAGAAATCAAAACGTTGGGTCCCCTGACCGTGCTGGTGGCAAGCACCACGCTTGGCGATGCAACGCCGGCTTGGGAGCGCCATGGCGACCTGAACGTGCTTTATTGGCGCCACCAGGGACATATCTATGCGCTCGTGGGCAGCGCCGATATCGGCTACCTCTGGAATATCCACAACGATCTCGCTTGGCAGCTGAATGCCATTTGAAGTCGTTGGTATTCGGTTGTCGTTAACAGTTGCTGCTGATGACTGATCACCGACAACTGTCAAACTCCCCTCACGCCGCTCCCTTGAACTGCGTGTTGTAGAGGTCGGCGAAGGCGCCGCCGCGCCGCAGCAGCTCCGCGAACGAGCCCCGCTCGACGATCGTCCCATCGCGCAGCACCAGGATCAGATCCGCGTCGCGGACGGTCGAAAGCCGATGCGCGATGGTAAAGGTGGTGCGACCCTCGGTGAGGCGCCGAATCCCCTCCATCACCAATGCTTCGGTCTCGACGTCCAGCGCCGAGGTCGGCTCATCCAGGATTAGGATCGGTGCGTCGCGCAGGATCGCACGCGCGATTGTCAGGCGCTGCTTTTCACCCTCGGAGAGCGTTCCCGCGCCATCGCCGATCACGGTATCGTAACCCTGCGGAAGCTTAGCAACCATCTCGTGGATGCGCGCGAGCCGAGCCGCCCGCTCGATCTCGGAATCGTCCGCGCCCGGCCGCCCATAGGCGATGTTATCCTTGATGGAAAGCGGGAACAGGAGCGGCGGCTGCAATACCATGGAGAGCTGCCTCCGCAGGGACGCAAGCTGGTAATCCCGCGCATCGACACCGTCAACCAGCACCGTACCCTCGTCCGGATCGAAGAAGCGCGGCAACATACCCAGCAAGGTCGACTTTCCAGCGCCGGTCGGCCCGACCAGCGCCACCTTGGTCCCCGGAGCGATTGCGAGGTCGACGTTCCGCAGCACCGGTGTCTCCGGCCGATAGCGGAACGAGACCTGGCGCCACTCGACCGCGCCTTTGGCACCTTCCAACGGGAAGGACCGCGGGCCATCCTTCAGATCGGTCTCGACGTCGAGCACCTCAAAACAGCGGCGCGCACCGACCCGCGCGCCGGCGATCAATCCCCAACTCTGTGTGATTTGGTTCACCGGCGCGTAAAGCTGCGCCAAGTAGGAGATGAACACGATGAGCTGGCCGATGCTGAGTCTGCCGCCAAGGGCGGCGCTCGCCCCGGCATAGACCACGAGCGCCGTTCCGGCCGCGATCACGCCGTTCACAAGCGCCGAATATAGGGTCTGCCAGCCGTACAGCCTGAGCGTCGCCTTGAGGCTCGCGCCGCTTGCGCCCATGAAGCGCCGATGTTCCTCCTCCTCCTTGGTGAAGGCTTGCACGACCTTGATCGAGTTCATCGCCCATTGGACGAGGCTATAGACGACGCTCTCGCGCTCACGCACCTCGGTTGCGACCGTGGTGATCTTGCGATTGAACAATGCAATCAGCACGAAGAGAGCCGGCACCACCGTGAGCGAAATTGCGGTCAGCATCGCGTCGATCGGCACCAGGACCGCAATCATGCCCGCGAGCAGGATGGTTGCCGAAAGGATCGGCAGCGCGCCGTTCATGATCATGGTTTGCACGGCAAAGCTGTCGGCCGTGACGCGATACATGAGATCGCCCACCTTCTGCCGGCTGTGGAACGCCAGCGATAGCCTGTGCAGCTGCCCCATGAGCGCGCCACGCAGATCGTTCACCATGCGTTGGCCGACGCCGATCGTGGTCATGTTGTACAGCAGGGTCAGCAATCCGCTACCGAGATTGACCGCCACTAGGGCAAGGCAGGAGACGAGCAGCAGAAGCGACGGAGACCACCCCTGGAGCCAGGTCAGGCCGATCCGTTTGCCACCGAGCACGTCATCGATCACAACCTGCAACGGCCAGGGTTTCAGCAGCTCGAACCCCGCCATCAGGAACACCTGAAGGAGCGCAAATAGGAAGCGCCACCGGTAGGGAGCGAGAAAGGGGAGCAGCCGGCGCAGCATGCTAGGCCGGGTTCAAGCGGCGCTGGGGGCGAGACTCGGTTCGAGTTGCGGCCGGCGGAGCGGGTCCACCGGTTCGAGCTGCGCCTCCTTCGCGACGCCGTCGATCGTTCGGTGCAGTGCTCGCGCGGACGCGATCAAATCATGCGCGATCAGCGCGGCATGCGCGGCACCAGCGACCGCCATGACCGAGGCCGCAATCGGCAAACCCAGCGACAGCGCCAGCATGGCGCCGGCGATGTAGCCGCCTAGCATGAGTCGAGTAAGCCCATAAAGGCGCCCTGCAGCGTGTATGCGCAGCAGGCGCTTGTTGCCGCCGTGGTTCTCCACGCAGCACAACAAGAGCGCTCGGCTCCAAAGGCCGCGTCGCGCCTCCAAGTCGAAGCCTCCCCAGCCGCTATCCATCGAAACCGCATAGCCAAGCGAGGGCAACACACGCATCAAAGCGCCGAGCAATACCTCCTTCTCGGCCCCAGTCTCGCTCCAGTAGGAAAGCACAAGCGCTCGGCCGCGCCACAGAAAGCGGGCGCGCTGCTCGGTCTCGCCCGGAAGCGCGGTCGTCGGCCCCACTGCAGCGGTTTTGAGGCGCCACTTCAGGCGCTCGCACCCCCGCAACAGCGGGCTCAGATAAATCAGGAAAGCCACCAGCGCTCGCGCCTTCACGCCGCCGAACCGTGGGTCGATCGGCGCCTTCAGCGCGCCATTCACGGCAAATGCCCAAGTGGTCAGCAGCGGCAGCAACAGCAGCCAGCCCCAATGGTTCACGGCAACACCGAGCGCGATCCCCATGAGCGCCAGGATGGGTGCAGCCACGTTCCACTCGAAAGTGAGCGGCAGGAACGCCGCCAGCGGAGCCGGAGGCGAATAAAGGGTCTGGAACAGCGCCCGCCCGAATACGCCCGAGTAGATGAAGGGCTGTCCCGCCGGCAGCAGCGCCGAGGTAAGGTCGCCATAGATCCGGCCGCCCCACTTCGCCTGGCCGAACATGTTGAAGCGCTGGGGGTGCTTGCGATAGACCAGCGCCTCCGCCTTGCCGTAACCGCGCTGCTGGCCGAAATAGGCCCGCACCGTGTTGCGGCGGAAGTGCCAGACCATGGCAGCCGGGCTGAAGCCGATCGTGTAACCTCGATCCATCAGCCGCCAACACATGTCGACGTCGTCGCCGGCCGCGCGGAACAACGGGTCGAAGCCGCCCGCGGCCAGAAGGACGTCGCGGCGAAACGCCATGTTGCATCCGGCGATGTGCTCCGCGGTCTCGTCGGTCAGCAGGACGTGCGTGGGCCCGCCCGGCGACACCGCGACCGCCGACGGAACCAGACGCTCCTCGGGCGGCGCATAGTTGGGCCCCCCGCAAGCGACCGTGCCCAGGCGCTGCATTGCGCCGACGAGATAGGCGAGCCAGTCGGGATCGGCCACGCAGTCGCTGTCGGTATAAGCAACGATCTCCCCGGTTGCGGCCTCGGCGCCGATGTTTCGGGCGGCGCTCAGGCCCAGGTTGGTCTGGCTGATGATGCTGACAAAGGAAAACCGTTGGGCGATCTCGAGGGTGCGATCGGTCGAACCGTCATTGACGACGATGACCTCATAGTCCCCGTAATTGAGGTGCTCGAGCGAAGCGAGGCACGCCTCCATGGTCCGTTCGGCGTTGTAAGCGCACACCACGACGGAAACGCGCGGCAGTTGCCCGAGGTGCGGCGGGATCGATTCATGGAAACGCCTTGTCACCGCGGCATGGGCGGGTTTCGGGACACGATCGCGATCGACGAGGCCGAACGCCCAATCCTCGATCAAGTGCCCACCGGTGAACCACTCGTCGGTCCAGGCGAAGACAAAGCTGCCGGCCACTCCCATATCGAATGCGGCGCGGATTTGCCACGAAAGGATTCGCGCCTGCTCGTCCCGGCCTTCGCGGAAGGAATCGATGCCGAACTCGGTGAGCACCAACGGCCGATCAAAGGCGATGTTCTGCAACCGAGACACATAACGGCGGAACGCGGCTTCGTCGTGCAAGTAGACATTGAAGCAGACGAAATCGGTGAAATCGACCGTCAGGTATTCGGTCGAGGGGAAGTTGGCGTAGCTGACCAGTCCGGTCGGATCGACCGACTTCACGGCCTGCATCAGCCGCCGTAGGAAACGACGCACGCGCTCGGGACCGTGCCAACGCACGATATCCGGAGGGATCTCGTTGCCGATCAGGTAAGCGAAGATAGCGGGATGCCGCTCGAGGCTGTGCGCCGCTGCGGCAACGGTGCGCACGATATCCGCCTGCGCCTTGCGGTCGTCGAGGAATGCGATGTGCTGGGACCAGGGGAGCCCCACCAGGACCCGCATTCCCGCCGCGGCAGCCTCGTCCAGCAGCCAGACCGGCGGCACGGTGAACACGCGGAGCACCGTGGCGCCCAGCGCCGCCATCATTGCGAAATCCTTCGCCACGGTCTCGCGTTCCGGGAATTGGCTGCCGTGCGAGCCGACCGCGAACGGTCCGTAGGTCACGCCCTTGACGTGGAACTTGCGCTCCCCCGCGAAGAAGAACTTGCCGTGAACGCGGACCGCCGGCAGCGACGTCGTCGCGAGACTAGGCTGGTCCGGCAAGAAAATGGCTGTCTCGTTCATGTGTCGCCCACTCGCCGCTCGATCAATTGCCGGCCGCGGCGAGCCGCCGCTCGCCGCGGCGGTGCCAGGTCCAGGCAGTAGCGAGGATCGCATCCAACCCGGATAGGTCCGGATGCCAGCCCAGCTCGCGCTGCGCGAGGGCGGGATCGGCGATCAGCACCGGCGGGTCGCCGGGGCGTCGGGGCAACTCGCGTTTCGGTATGCGCCGACCACTAATGCGCTCGGCCGCCGCCACCACCTCTCGCACCGTATACCCGGTACCGGTGCCGAGGTTCAGGGTCAGGCACCCCCGCCCCTGAAGGAGCAGCCGCAAGGCCTTCACATGGGCCTCGGCCAGGTCCTGGACGTGGATGAAGTCCCGAATCGCGGTGCCGTCCCGGGTCGGGTAATCCGTCCCAAATAGGTCGATCTGCGCCCGATCACCCATCGCCACCTGCAGCACCAGCGGGATCAGGTGGGTCTCGGGTTCGTGATCCTCGCCGATCTCGCCCTCGGGGTCCGCGCCCGCGGCGTTGAAGTAGCGGAGCGTCGCGAAGGAGAGCCCATGGGCATTTTGCTCCCACCGGAGCATCCGCTCGACCATGAGCTTGCTTTCGCCATACGGATTGATTGGGTGCTGCTCGGCGGTTTCCGGGATCGGGATTTCCGCGGGGACGCCGTAAGTAGCGCAGGTCGAGGAGAAGACAATATGCCGCACCCCCTGCCGGCGCATGGCATCAAGCAGGCCCAAGCTATTGACCACGTTGTTGCGAAAGTACTTCTCGGGCTCTCGCACTGATTCGCCTACGTAAGCGAAGGCGGCAAAATGCATGACCGCCGCCACGTCAAAGCGGCGGAGCGTCGCCTCGAGCGCCGCCCGATCGCCGAGATCCGCCTCGACCAACGGCCCCCAGCGCACGGCATCCCGGTGTCCGGTAATGAGATTGTCGTATGTGATTGGCCGATAGCCCGCGCGAGCAAGCGCCTTGCAGGCATGGCTTCCGATGTAGCCGGCGCCGCCGGTCACAAGAACTGCTTGGCTCATATCGCGCTTCGGGGCCGCCGTCCCAGGAATAGAGTTGTTATTGCCCCTAAGAACGGCCGGCCCTGCCCCCTTCTTCCGCCTTCAGTCGATTATTTGCGAGCGTTCCTACGACGATCCGGCGCCTGCGGCAAGCACGGCGGACACCCCCCGGGACGCGTGCGGCGGTGGGGCGCCGCTTGCTTGACGATTGAACCGGCTTGGCGAGAATGCCTCACGGGGTATCCGCGGCGAGGGGGATCGGCGATACCGGGCCTTAACCGGCGCGGAGGCAAAATACGCCGGGCCGGCTCTGTTCGGCGCTCTCTCAGAGAGCTTGTTGCGGCCTCTGGGTCGGAGCTGGAATTTTCGGGTTCAGGCCTCGTTGTCAGAGGCGTTTATCGGGAGCTCCTATGCGGATTGCGGTCATTGGCACGGGTTATGTGGGTCTGGTTTCCGGCGCTTGCTTCTCGGAATTCGGCGTATCCGTCACTTGCGTCGACAAGGACGCGGAGAAGATCGCGCGGCTGAAGGACGGGGAAATCCCGATCTATGAGCCCGGGCTCGATGAGCTCGTCGTCAGCAATGCGCGCGCCGGCCGGCTCGCCTTCACCACCGACCTCAAATCCGCTGTCGCCGGAGCCGATGCCGTCTTCATCGCGGTCGGCACACCCTCGCGGCGAGGCGATGGGCATGCCGACCTTTCCTATGTGTTCGGCGCCGCCGAGGAGATCGCCGAAGCACTCACGGGCTACACGGTCGTTGTCACCAAGTCGACGGTGCCCGTGGGCACCGGACGCAAGGTGGCCGCGATCTTGCGCAGGGTCCGGCCGGAGGGAAGCTTCGAGGTGGTCTCGAACCCGGAATTCCTGCGCGAAGGCTCGGCGATCGGCGACTTCATGCGGCCTGACCGCGTGGTGATCGGCGCCGAGACCGAGCGCGCGCGCGAGGTGATGCGAGCGCTTTATCGGCCGCTCTACCTTATCGAGACTCCGATTGTCTTTACCTCGATCGAGACGGCGGAGCTCACCAAGTACGCCGCCAACAGCTTCCTCGCCACCAAGATCTCGTTCATCAACGAGATCGCCGAGCTGTGCGAAAAGGTGGGGGCCGACGTACAGGACGTCGCCAAAGGCATCGGGCTCGACGGCCGCATCGGCTCGAAATTCCTGCACGCGGGTCCGGGCTATGGCGGCTCGTGCTTCCCCAAGGACTGTCTGGCGCTGGTACGTACGGCCCAGGAAGCGGGTGCGCCGGTGTCGCTCGTGGAGCAGGTGGTCGCCGTCAATGACGCCCGCAAGCGCAGAATGGCGGAGAAAGTGATCAAGGCCTGTGGCGGCAGCGTCGCCGGCAAGGTCCTGGCCATCCTCGGCACCGCCTTCAAGCCCAATACCGACGACATGCGGGAGGCTCCGAGCCTCACCATCATTCCCGCCCTGCAGGCGGCGGGGGCGACGATTCGGGCCTACGATCCCGAGGCGATGAACGAAGCCCAGAAATTGTTACCAGGTGTCGCCTTCGCGGGAGACGCCTATGCGGCGATGCAGGGCGCGGACGCGGTCGTGCTGCTGACCGAATGGAATGAATTTCGCGCACTCGACCTGGAGCGGGCGAAGAGCCTGCTCAAATCGCCGACGCTGATCGATCTGCGCAACGTTTACAAGCCCGCGGACATGGCGGCGGCGGGCTTTTTCTACTTCAGCGTCGGCCGGCGGCCGGTCGAGCCGGCGCGCGCCGAACGCCGCGTGCAAGGGGCAAGGACGTAGCATGAAGACCAACAAGCGACGGATTCTCGTCACCGGCGGCGCCGGTTTCCTGGGCTCGCATCTCTGCGAGCGGCTGACGGCGCAGGGCCACGATGTGCTCGCGGTCGACAACTACTTCACCGGTCGCAAGGACAACATCGCGCACCTGCTGAATAGCGAGAATTTCGAGGCGATGCGTCACGACATCTGCTTCCCGCTCTCCGTGGAAGTCGACGAGATCTACAATCTCGCCTGCCCCGCCTCGCCCGTGCACTACCAGTTCGATCCGGTGCAGACCACCAAGACCAGCATTCTCGGCGCCATGCATATGCTGGGCCTCGCCAAGCGCGTGCGCGCCAAGGTGTTTCAAGCCTCGACCTCCGAAATCTATGGCGACCCCGTGGTGCATCCGCAGACCGAGGAATATCGCGGCAACGTCAACCCGATCGGCCCACGCGCCTGCTATGACGAAGGCAAGCGAGCCGCCGAGACTCTGTTCTTCGACTACCACCGCCAGCACAATCTGCGCATCAAGGTCGCCCGCATCTTCAACACCTATGGGCCGCGCATGCATCCCAACGACGGCCGGGTCGTCTCCAATTTCATCGTCCAGGCGCTCAAAGGCGAGCCCATTACCCTCTATGGCGATGGCAAGCAGACGCGCGCCTTCTGCTACGTGGACGACTTGATCGAGGGCTTCCTGCGGCTCATGGAGGCACCCGATGAGGTGACAGGACCGATCAACCTCGGCAACCCCGTGGAGACCCCGGTCATCGAGCTCGCGGAGCGCATCATCCGCCTGACCGGTTCCGCCTCGAAGATCGAGACTCGGCCGCTGCCCGTCGATGATCCCGTGCAGCGCTGCCCCGACATCAGCCGCGCCCGCAACCTCCTGGGATGGGAGCCGCGCGTGCCGCTTGAAACCGGTCTCGAACGCACGATCAGCTACTTCGATCGCCTGCTCAGCGGCGGCG
>DATIYT010000078.1:0-48704 GCA_035517495.1 Allostellaceae bacterium
CCAGCAGATGGATAAGGTCTCCGCCGGTTTCGATTTCGCGGAAATGGACGTCAACAACGTCGGCGCGACCATGGTCCTGGTCAACATAACGCCGGCCCTGCCTCCCGGCGCGAGCTGCTCGACATGTTTCGTTTCGATTTCGGGCACGCCCTACCCGAGTGGCGTGAACTCCTTCCAGTTGTTCGCGGCGTTCGGGCCGGGCTTCTCACCGTAAAGGCCGCGTGGCAGTGTTTGGATGACGGGTGACGCTTCGCTTCGCGTGAGGCGTCACCCATCGCCAATCGCCTCGCGCTTGCGGCGCCGCCGCAAGCGTGGGCGGGTGGGTGCGGGGGGTGCGGGGTCATTCGGCCAGCGTAGAAACCTAGTCGACGGCATGGTCGCGAGGCGCCGGCCGACAACCATCAATCAATGAAATTCGGCTTGGAAATGCTGCGCGCGGTACAGACGCGCCCGCCGTGGATGGGCAATCCGCGGACAATCGCGGGTCCGAATAGGCTCAGGGGGTTCCGTTCTCCCTTTTCAGTCGCCATTTCACCGGCGTTCCCTCTCCCACCGTTTCTACGTTGGTTCCGCGGTGGCGCCGCAGCGACGAATGGACGGTCGGCACCATCTCGCGGACAACGCGTATGGCAGGCTCGGCGTCGCCCGCCTGGCGCAGGATAGCCTCGGCGATCTGACGCGAGGTCATCGGCTCACGAGAAGCTCGTAGAACCTCCGCAATGGCCTTAAAACCGTGTCCACGCTTAAAGGGCGCGCGGGACTCGTATCGACGTACGACGGTGATCGGCTGTGCCTCGAAGCTCGGGTCAAGCATGCGTATGACCGCTTCGACGTGCCTGATGGCGGACGCGAGCTTAGCGCCCTCTTCGCGGTTGTGCTGGACTTGCCTGCCAAGCGCTGCAAGGAGCTCCTTGAGCGCGTCGAGGGCGGGCCTAGCACGCTCCGTCATGCGCCCAGATGCGGGCGTGGGTCCTATAGCGCATGGCCGCTCCCGCATTCTCCAGAGACGACGACTTGATGTCGTCTGGGCTTGGGTCTACTCGGATCATTCCCCACCTCGCAGTCGGGGGACGTGGTGTCGATCAGGGAGTGACGAACACGAAGCTGTTCGAGCCTGAACTCGGCCCAAACTGCGCCTGCAGCGTGAATGGCTCGGATTGAATGTTGACGAAGCAGGCGCAGTTTACCGGATCGACGTTCACTGTAACCGTTCCGGTGTTGTTGATGTCGGTTTCGTGCACATAGAACAGAAAAACCGCCAGGCCCGCCGAAACCGAATCCAATTGCTTGTCATTGAGCGGTACGAGCTCGCCCGCGAACGCTGTATTCGCGAGAAGCAGTACGGCCGCCGCGCCACCAAGAAGCCTTCGCACGGCCTGAATGAGGGAAGGATGAGAGCACATGGCGTCACACTCCTCGTAGCCGACGGCGTTTGTCACGCTGACATGTCGCAACGCCGGGATTCAACGGTTCATAAGGCGTAACCACGATGCTCCAAGGTGCAGTGAATGAAGGGAAAGACTCGGTTTTGCCTCCGTATCGCGACGACTTACTAAGAGGGCCCGAACTCCCTTCCGTCGGCCAAAGCAGGCGTTCTCGAACTCGATCGCTAAGCCTCGGTGATCTCGGAAGCCCGGATCGGCCACAGCCAAGCCGCGCCACGGCAATCCCAATCGTTTGGGAGGATGTCGGCATCGAGCCGCTCAAGCACCCTCCGCCAAATTTTCATGGTGACGCCACGTAGCCGACTGACGACAGAAACGAGACCAGATCCGAAAACAAGGATTGCGGAGAGATCGGCGTGAACACCTGGCCCGGCCCGCAACCTGGGCAAGCGAACGAGATCGTCGGCGCTTGATTGGACGTCGACGTTGAGGTGGCGGTGGGGCTGACGCCAGCCGTTATTCGATCCATCTGGATATCGCTCAAACTTTGGCCCGCCCAGCTCGGAGCGGCCAAAAACGGCAAAACCGCGAGCGCGAAAAGTAACTTTGCCATGAGTCTCTCCTTGGTTTGATGGGCAGTCCTGAAGCCCATTCGGCATGCCCGTGCCCATGAAATATTCGTACATGCACGCGGCTAAGCGCGAGTCGGGAAAGGGTCGTAATTACATTGATCGTTTGATTGCGCGGACGTACCCATTTATGCGGCAAAACACCCTGATCGGCAGATATGCGCGCATGCGGTCATGCTAATGCGTCACAGGCCTCTCTATTACGAGCGGTCAGACGTCCCCATTAGCGCGCTATTGGCGATCGCAATCCAACCCGATGACGCCCAGAAAGCGAATGGGGCAAATCTCCCATACGATCCTTATCAGAACCCCGTCGTAATGAGGTGGTTCAAAACGTTGGGAAGCGTTACCTGGGGAGCCGTTGGCGTGGGGGTCGGAGTCGGGGTCGGAGCGGGGGTCGGAGTGGGCGTAGGCGTAGGTGTGGGGCTGGGCGATGGAGTCGGCGTGGGCGTCGGAGTCGGGCCGCCCGAGGTGCTGGAATTGCTTTGGTTCGTTGTAATGCCGTTTGTCGTCGTTGAATTGTTGCTCGCGGCCGAAGTGATGCAGGAGGCAGTGGGGCAATTAATCGTCAAGCTCAGATTTAGTAAGCTGCTCAAATTCGTAATGGTACTGGCAGTGGCGCCTGCACTTACCTGATCCAATTGGACGTCGCTCAAGGTATCTGCTGCCGAGGCGATGCCGGTCATCAGCGGAAGCGCCGCAACGCCCATAAGCAACTTATTCATCGAAGCCTCCTCGCAAATGAGCCGATTCGACTGGGATCGTCAGGACAGCGCCCTCAAAAATATCGCGCTTTAGCGCTTGCGTTCATGCTTGCGGCTCAATTTGCACCGCTGCTTTTGTCGCCGCATACGCAGCCACATCTACAAAAAAAGCTTCCCCCACTTCCAATGCAAGGATGCAGAGGTCGTAGCCAATTGAGAGGTATCGCCGGGATCGATTAGTCAGAAAGCGCTATGGCTCGCGCGGGTTTCGATTAACCCCTTAATTCCGCACGCTGTCGAATGCGATTTCGCGAGCGTGGGGTCACGCTGCCGGCGATCGGTCGGGATCGGCGAGCAATTGCCGGAGTTCGCCGAGCCATGGCTCATAGCGGCGCCATCGTTCGACCGAGGTTTTGAAGACCGGCTGGCGCGCTTGCCAAAGGCTCGCTGTTGTGACCGTCCGTGCGTTGCGCTCGGGCTGCAAGCACGCGTCGTTCCAGTCAAGGCCGGTGAAGGCGATCAGCTTCCGCGTCAGCTCCACCCGATCGGCGACAAGCGCTTCGTAGTCGATCTCCAAGAGCCGATCCCGTGGCAACACTGCCCGCCAGTGATCCATGATCCGCATGTATTGACGGTAAGCGAAAGCGAGATCCGACCGGCTGGCGACGAACGGTATCTGCCCCTTGAAATAGGTGCAGTACATTGACAAGCAGGTGTCGATCGGGTGGCGCCGACAATGGATGATGCGTGCGTTCGGGAGCAGCAGGTGAATGAGCCCCAACTGCTGGAAGTTGAAGGTTTGCTTATCGGTGACCCGAGCCGCGCCGGGGCTGATTTGCCGTAATTCCGCGACATACTCCGCCGCCATTGCGCGTCCCGATTCCGCCGTGAGGGACGTCGCTTCGGCAATGCCGCGCGAGCCAGTTCGACGAGACCAAAAAAACAGCTCCTCGCCCGCCGCAATCCCCGGATGGCTGGAAACGATCTGCTCCACCAGCGTGGTGCCCGAGCGCGGCATGCCGACGATAAATAGCGGCGTCTCGTCGTGCAGCCCGAAAGCATGGTTGGCGGCGAAAAAATCGGCGGTGTAGCGCTTGATTAGCCGCGTAATCACCTCGCTCAGCGCCGCAGGGTCGAATCGCCTGCTTCGGCCCCTGATGCCGTTTGCCTTGTCGAAATGCCGCATCGCATCGCGGTATTCGCCGACATCATCGAGAAATTTGCCGATCGCGAAGTGCAGGTAGACGCGGTGCGCATCGGTGATCGAAGGGTGGTGCAGGGCGGAAAGCATCCGCGTGAGGCGAGGGCGGTCCGCCCCGCTGCACTTGCCCGCCCGAACCGCCGTGAGAAACGCCGGGACCTGGAGCGGGTTCAGTTCGACCGCGCGGTCGCATGCTTCGATCGCCTCTGCAAAGCGCCCCTCCTTGGCCAAAACCTCTCCCAGCACCTTGTGTAGTTCGTCGCTGCGCCGATCGAGCGCGATTGCCTCTCGTAAGCACGCTTCTGCTTCGGAAAGATTGTCTTGCAGAAGCTGGGCCTTGACGTTGTCGAGGCGGCCGGCCGTTGTGTCGTGGGCGGCCGATGCGGCTCGAAGGAAGGATTGCGCTGCTGCTCCGGCATCTCCCGCGCTCTCCAGCAATTCACCCAGCGTGCGATGGTTCTCGGGGATGTGCGGCGCCAATTCGATTGCTCGACGGCACGCCGCGATCGCCTCGTGGCTGCGGCCGAGTGCGTCCAGTGCCGCTGCCAGATCGTGATGCGCGGTGGCAAGGCGGTCGTTCAGGACCGTTGCCAGGCGCAAGCTGTCGACCGCTTCGGCAAAACGCCCGTCATGAAGGAGGGCTTGCCCAAGCGCGTGGTGCGCTTCGGCCGATCCCGTATCGAGGTCGGTGGCTTGGCGCAGCGCCGCGACTGCTGCCTTGAACTTTGTTGCCCCGAGGAGTTGCGTTCCCAATTCGAGATGACGCTGCGCCGCACTGTTTGGCTGCCTTGGCATGGCACCGGCGGGGGACGCGCCCTCGCGAATTGGAACCGAGGCGTCCCGCGCGTCATCGCGCCCGCAGCATCGCTTGAATTTGCGCCCGCTGCCGCAAGGGCACGGATCGTTGCGACCTGGCCGCGTCCCTGTTTGGTTTTCGCTGCCTGAGGGGCGCATGGCGTCTGCCGTCATCGCCCGCTAGAGAGGCCAGTCATCGCGGTCGTATTCCAGTGATCGGTGCGTGTCGGTCCTATTCAATAGTGACCATCACGCGGTCTGTAACGTCCTCCTAACGGCGTACTTCCTTTGTGGAATTGCGTCACCGCCCATGAAGAAGTGTGCTTGTCGGCAAGCATCGCTTGTGAGGCGCGCGCAAACGTCGCTAGACGAGAGCTTCTGGCCGACATTAACAGACGGTCCGGCAGTGAAAAAGTCATTGTGGACGACAGCTGGTGTAACCGCGTTCTACGTGGCGCAAATCATTTGCGCCGGGAATGCGAGCGCGTCGGGGCCGATGGCGCTGACGAACGATCAGCTCGACCATGTTACGGCCGGAAGCCCGAGCGCCATCAGCAACGCCGACGCCGCGGCCGTTGGACAGACGGCCAACGGCGACGTGAGCGTCGCCACCGGGGTAGCGACCGTCGGGGTCACTGCCTCGGCGATCGGTTCTACCGCATCAAGCGCTTCATCCACGCCGGCGGCTGGCGCCGCCTACGCGACCTCAAGCCTCTACCTGAGCATCACGCTTCCATAAGGGCGAGTCGCCCCGCTATTTAGCTTCCATCGGTCGATCACTTTAGTATTCATTTTGGCGCGCTAATATGCGTGCTTTATTTCAGCGTTTATCAAAATTGTGATTGACTTATAATCGTTCGGCAGGTTAACCGAAGTAAGTCCAAGGGGTTCCGTACTGCGACCCGTGGTTGGTCGTTTGTTCGCGGAAGTCTACGTGAGGCGCCGGATGTCGTGTGGGGCGTGGCCACTGTCATCGAGATGGCTGTGTCATTTAGGCCTCGCGGCGGGGCGTGGGCTTCGGGCCGTATTCAATGCCCTTTTCCTCTGCGCAATTGCAGCCTGCCTGGCCCCGATCGATGCTTCGCTGGCCGCCACGACCGGACCGGTCCTGTCGATCGAAGAGCTGCGGGATCAGGGCGTCATTCGCCAGAAAGCCGATCTCAGTTGCGGCGCGGCGGCGCTGGCCACGCTTTTGAACTTTCAGTTCGGTGACCACGTCACGGAAAGGCAGGTCACCCAAGGTCTCATTCAGCGCCAAGAATACATCGAGCATCCAGAGGTCGTGCGGGTACGCGAGGGGTTCTCGCTGCTCGACCTGAAGCGCTACGTGACGACCCGCGGCTACGTGGGGATCGGGTACGGCAAGCTCACATTCGATGATTTGGGGTCGCTCGCGCCGCTCATCGTTGCGATAAGTCCGCTCGGTTACAATCATTTTGTGGTCTATAAGGGTATAGTGGGGGACAAGGTTTTGCTGGGGGATCCCGCCTACGGCAATCGGACCATGTCGCGGGAGAAATTCGAGAACATTTGGATCGACTTTCCGGAGATCGGAAAAATCGGCTTCATCGTTACCCGTGACGGAAAGCCGGCGCCGCCCGGTGCCTTGACCGCGAATCCCAATTTGTTCGTGGCGCCTTCGGGCGACTTCATTCGTCAAGTGATTCCATGAGACGCGCCGCGGGGCAAACGAGTGCATAGACCCAAACACCTTGGCAGAACTTGGTATCTAGCTGCGGTCGTGGCGGTATGCATGGGCTTTGGGGCCGCAACCGCGTCGGCGGCGTCCACGGATCCCGATGATCAGACGGGCGCTACACCCGCGCCGCGGACCAAATCCGCCTCCGATACCGACAGGATCAAGGAACTCCAGAGGCGGCTCGATGAGCGGGACGTCTTGATCGCCGACTTGCTCCGCCGCGTCAAACTATTGGAGCGAGAGGTGTCGAGTCGCGGTCCTGCCGGCGTAAAACCGGCCTATGCCGAGCAGCAGGCCAGCGTTACGGCGAGCGCCGCACCGCCTGCGCCGAGTCGAAAATTGCCCTTCGCGTTGGCGGATCCGCCTAATTTGGTGGCCCAGGCCCCGTCGTCACCCCCGCCGGCGGCCCCGTCTGGCGAGCCAGGCGCGTCACCCTCGTCGACATCACCGCCATCGTCGGAGACGCCAAGCTCGCAACCGCCTTCCCAGGAAAAGTCGGCCCCGGGGCAATTCTCCGTCAGTGAGGAAGCCGCCGAACACGCGCTCGAACGAGCCCTTGTGCAATCGGGCGCCGCGCTTCTTCCAACAGGCACGATGGAGTTCGTGCCCAGCATAAGTTACCAGTTCCAGCAGTTTGCGTTGCCAGGCCAAATCGCGCTGAGTTCAACCGGAGCCGTTCTGATCACCAATAACCTGATTCGGAGCACCCAGCTGCAGCAGGGAAACCTCTTCAGAATTGGGCTGCCCTGGGATTTCCAGGCGCAAGTCGGGCTCCCGTTCGCCTACAAGAGCGTCTCGAACGCCTCGCGCGTGTTGACCTCGGGACTCGCCGAAACCTCCGTCAGTGCCTCGGGTGTCGGAGACCCGACGTTCACTCTTACCCATCAGGTTCTGCAGGAAAGCGACGTGGTGCCCGGCCTTTTCGTCAACGCCACCTACAACATGAATGTAGGGCAAGTGAAAAACAATATTCCCGTCGGCACCGGGTTCAACGACTTCAATTTAGGAATGACGGTCGTCAAGCGGCAGGATCCCGTCGTTTTCACGGGCGGCTTCTCGTACCAGAACACGCTGCCGCACTACAATGTGAGGCCTGGGGATCAGTATACGCCCTCGGCGGGGCTGCTGATTGCACTTAGCCCCGAAACCTCGCTCAGCTTCGGACAGCAACTCACCTTCATTCGGCCGACAAGTCTGAGCGGCAAGAATATTCCGGGGTCGGAGCAGGTCGAGGGTATCTTCTCGGCCGGGGTGCTCTCCATCTTGGGCCGCGGCGTTGTCGTCAACTTTACGGCGGGCGTCGGCGAAACACGCGACGCGCCCGATCTCACGCTCCAGCTATCGTTCCCAATTCGGCTGAATTGAAGCCTCAGCTCAAATGAGTTGCTAGTGTCCCCATGATTCCGAAGTTCGCATCCGAGCTTGGCCGCGAACTTCGGAATCGGGACACTAGCCGCCCTCGAGCTTCGGGATGAAGAAGATCTCCGAGCCCGGCCGGATCGGTTGGTAATAGCCGACATCGTCGTGGATCGCGCCGTCGATCGCGACGCTGGCCTCTTGTTCCAGATGTTCGCCGAGCCCGGGGTAGAGTTGGTCCATGGCTTTGATGACGCCGCGCAGATTCTTGGCCTCGATGTCAAATTCCTGAACGCCGCCGGTGTAGCGCCGGCTCAAGCCGCCGGTGAGGACGACGTGGGCGGAAGCCACACCTTTGGCGTCGTTCATCGCACTCAGGCCTTCGCGCCCTTGTCGATCGCAGCCAGCACCTTGGGTGGCGACATCGGGAGCTCGGTCAGCCGCCTGCCCACCGCGCGATCGATCGCGTTCGCGATCGCGGCCATGGGCGGGCAGATGTTCACTTCGGCCACGCCCTTCGCGCCATAGGGGTGACCGGGGTTCGGCACCTCGATCATAACCGCCTCGATCATTGGCAGGTCGGAGGCGACGGGCACGCGATAGTCGAGGAACCCCGCGTTCTCCATGCGTCCCTTGGCGTCGTAGATGTACTCCTCGTTGAGCGCCCAGCCGATCCCTTGCACGACGCCGCCCTGGATCTGCCCTTCGCAATAGGCCGCATGGATGGCGCGGCCCACATCCTGTGCCGCCACGTAGCGCAGCACCGTGACCTTGCCGGTCTCAGGATCGACCTCGACGTCGCAGAATTGCGTCGTGTAACCGGGCGCAACCGCCCCCGGATTGGCCGCGCCGGCGGCGCCGATCGGGCCGCCAGTGAGGGCACGCTTGGCAGCGATCTCCTTCAGCGTCAGCGGCTTGAAATCGCCGACGTTGCTGCCCGCGGGCTTTGCGCACCCGTTTTCCCAGATGACGCCTTCGGGGTCCACGTCCCACATCATCGCCGCCCGCGTGCACAGTTCCTTGATCACTTTCTTGGTCGCCTCGATCACCGCGATCCCGGTCGCGAAGGTAACGCGCGAGCCGCCGGTCACGTGCGTATAGCCGACCGAGGCGGTGTCGGCGACAATCGGGCGAACTTGGCTGTAGTCGACGCCCAGCGTCTCCGCCGCCATGATCGCCATCGAGGCGCGCGAGCCGCCGATGTCGGGGCTGCCGGTCGCGACCACCACGGTGCCGTCTTCGTTGACGTGGACCGTGGCGCTTGATTCGCCGCCGCCATTGAACCAGTAACCGGATGCGACGCCTCGGCCCTGGTTTTTGCCCAACGGCGTCTTGTAAGCGGGATGATTGAGGAGCGCCTCGATGGTTTCGGCATAGCCGTTGTGCGCAAGCTTCGGCCCGTAAACCATCTGCGTTCCCGCCCGCGCGGCATTCTTCAGCCTCAATTCCAGCGGATCGATCTTTAGCTTCAGCGCCAGCACGTCGAGAACGCTTTCCACCGCGAAGGCGGAGATCGGCGAGCCCGGCGCGCGATAGGCCGCGGATTTTGGCCGGTTGCAGACAACGTCGTAGCCGACCGAAAGCGCATTGGGGATGTCATAAGGCGCGAACGCGCACATGCAGGCGTTCATCACCGGCGATCCCGGGAAGGCGCCCGCCTGGAACTTGAATAGCCCCTGGGCAGCGACGATCTTGCCGTCGCGCTTGACGCCGATCTTGACCGTCATCGAGGAGCCGGACGTGGGGCCGGTGGCTTTGAACACGTCTTCGCGGCTCATGGTCATCTGCACGGGATGACCCGATTTCTTCGCCAACAAAGCCGCGACCGGCTCGAGATAGATCACGGTTTTCCCGCCGAAGCCGCCTCCGATCTCCGCCGGATACACGCGGAGGTCGCCGAGCTTCATGCCGAGAAGCTGCGCCGTCAGCGCTCGCACCACGAAGTGTCCCTGGCTCGAACTCCAGAGCTCGCCCTGGCCGTCGGCATCGAAGCGAGCCGCGCAGGCCTGCGGCTCGATATAGGCCTGATGCACGGGCGCCGTCTTGAATGACATCTCGACGACCTCGTCCGCCTGGGCGAAGCCGGCGGCGACGTCACCGATCTTGAACTCGATACGCTTCGAAATATTGGAGGGCTTTGGCGGCGGCTCGACGCCGCGGGTGATCATGTCCGGGAACAGCAGCGGCGCACCCGGTTTCATGGCCTCGTCCACGTCGATGACGTGCGGCAGCACCTCGTAATCGACCTCGATCAGCGACAGCGCTTCGTCGGCGATGGCTTTGCTGGCCGCGGCGACGGCGGCGACCGCATGTCCCTCATAGAGCACCTTCTCGCGCGCCATTATGTTGCGCGTCATATGCCAGAAATTGACCGCCACGCGCTCGGGACCAACGTAGTCGAACTTCTGCTCGGGGAAGTCCGCCGATGTCACCACCGCCTTGACGCCGGGCAACGCCGCCGCTTTCGCTGTATTGATCGAGCGGATGCGCGCATGCGCATGCGGCGAGCGCAGAACGCGCCCGACCAGAGCGCCGGGCATCACGAAATCCGCTCCGTATTGCGCGAGCCCCGTCACCTTCGGCACCCCGTCCGGCCGGATCGGTCGCGTTCCAACCCATTTGAATTGCGGCTTCGTCTTCGGGATGAGATCGTCCACGGCTGCCTCGCCTCAATAGTCGGTTGTACCTGAGGTGCTAGGGTCGCGCGCCGGGCGCCGAAATGCAAGCCGTGAGGCAGGAGGCTCGCCCTCGGGGGTACTACCCTTCGCCCTCGACCGCCGAGCGACGCTGGACTATCGTGCGGCCTGGTAAAATCGAAAGAGGCCACGACCCATGCTAGCCTATTCAGCCCCGTCGACGGTTGAGGAAGCCGTTCGCATCCTCTCGGGCGCCGCGGGCGTTGCAAAAGTTCTGTCCGGCGGGACCGATTTGCTGGTCCAGCTCCGCTCCGGCCGAGTGAAGCCGGACCTGATCGTTGACACCAAGAGGATTCCCGGCATCTCCGGTATAGAGGAGCGGGATGGCGGCTTCGCGATCGGCGCCGCTGCGCCGGCGGCCGTGATCGGCGAGTGCGAGGCGCTCGTGCGTGCCTGGCCTGGGGTGGTCGAGGCCGCGAACCTGATCGGTTCCACTCAGATACAAGGGCGCGCGACGCTCGCGGGTAATCTGTGCAATGCGTCACCTGCGGCGGACAGCGTTCCCGCTTTGATTGCCGCGCGGGCCACCTGCGTGGTCGTCGGCGCCAAGGGGCGAAGAGAGGTTCCCGTGGAAAGCGTCGTCACCGGTCCGGGGCGAACCTCGCTCGGCCGCGACGAGTTTGTGGTCGAGTTTCGCCTCGCGAAACGGCCGCCGCGTTCGGGCGATGCCTATCTCCGCTTCATTCCGCGCACCGAAATGGACATCGCGGTGGTTGGCGTCGCGGTCAACGTCACACTCGACACGGCCGGCGTCTGCACCGACGCGCGTGTCGTGTTGGGCGCAGTGGCACCGACCGCGATCATCGTTCCCGACGCCGCGAAGGCGCTCATCGGGCACAAGCTGGACGACAACGCGCTTCGCGCGCTGGATCAGGCGGCGCGGCACATCTGCAAGCCGATCGACGACAAGCGCGGCACGATCGAATACCGAACCAAGGTCGCGGGCGTGCTGGCACGCCGAACGGCCGCCATCGCCTTTGAGCGCGCAGGAGGGCGTCGATGAGCAAGCACCACGTCACAACCACCATCAACGGCGAGCCGACGGAGTTTCTTTGCGAGCCGCAATTGACATTGCTCGACGTGCTGCGCGACGAACTGCACCTGACCGGCAGCAAGGAAGGATGCAGTTCCGGTGATTGCGGCGCCTGCAGTGTCACGGTCGACGGCCGTCTGGTCTGCTCGTGTCTGATGCTGGCGGTCGAGGCCGAGGGTCACGCGATCGAAACCATCGAGGGCATGGCCCGCGGCCATGATCTGCACCCTCTGCAGCGCAAGTTCCTGGAACATGCGGCGCTCCAGTGCGGCTTCTGTACGCCGGGGTTCCTCGTAGCCGCGAAGGCTCTGCTGGATAGCAATCCGAACCCGACGGAAGAGGAAACGCGCTACTGGCTCGCCGGCAACCTCTGTCGCTGCACCGGCTACGACAAGATCATTCACGCCGTGCTGGATGCCGCGGCGGAGATGCGGGCGAAATAGGCGGGCAGCCTCCGTCTATCTGACAGCCTCGACCGGGCGCTCGCGATGGGCGCGCAGCCAAGCCTCGTTTTCGTCGAGAGCCAGCATGCCGATCTCGATGATCGACCGGCGGGCTTGCCTGAGCGCTCCCTCATCGTCACCCTGCGAAGCCAACGCCTTCTGCGCGCCCTTGAGGATCGCTTGGGCACGTAGAAATGCCCGCAGGCAATCGTCGGATTGTGCGGCTTGCGCGGCATGATTGCGACGGTCCACGTAGTAGCGGAGCATCCCGGACGCGGCCAAAACCAGGGTTGTCGCGGTCAACACCAAGGCTCGAAACGCGAAATAGACGTCTGGGTTTGCTTCCCGTGCACTTCCCGTAATTGGCGCGGGTGATCCACTGGCCGTGATCGGTGTCGTGGTGGATGCCGTGCTTTCGGTTACCGGCACCGCGGGTAATGCACTTGCGGTGGTCGGTCTCTCGGCGGGCGTGCTCCCAATCGTGGGCATCGCGGGCGCAAGGATTCCGGTAAAGCCGATGAGAAATCCGGCCGTGGTGACAGCGCAGCGAAATTTCTGCAGCTCGGAGATCCTGGGGACCCGCCATTTCCCAGTGACCCACTCCATGCGGGTGGCCCAGCACGCGGCCAATGTCGCAACCAGGAGGCCGGCGAGCGCCGCCAAAACCGAGGTCTGCATGTCGCCGAAGGCCGCCACCGCCAGCAGTGCCGTCGCCGTCGCGACAGCCGACGCTGCGGTGACGTATTCCCAGCGGTTCCCGGGCCATCGGAACAGCCGCGCACTCGAGAATTGACGTATGAAGTCGGCCGCCACCGTTACGGCACAGATGATCCATAACGCGATCGCTACGATAACCCATGGCCGCAGGTCTGAAATCACGCTCTGATCGGGCTTTGAGGTCGCGCTCTTTTCGAAATAGGGAAGCACGAAAACTCGGACACTCCACAAGGCCGCGAGCGAAAGCCACGCGGCGAGAAGTCCGATCGTGGCGCCTTGCTGGGACAGCCGCTTGAACCCTTCGTTGCTCTCCCACCGGCGGCGGTGATAGGTCACCTGCTCGTCAATCCAATCCGATGCTTCCGTGAAATCTCGGTTTGCGACCGGGACCCGTTCGGATGTCCGCAACATCGCCCACATGGAGACGGTGGCGGCGACTTCGCGGATGATCTTCAGGTCGCTGTCGATCCTGCGCAGATGCACGCGATCGACCATGAGCTCGAGCCCGGATGCCCACCAGGCTAGCTGCACGCGCAGGACTTCGCGCAAGCCGCGCAGGTCCTCCGTCCGGCGCGCCACATCTATTCGGTTCACCCACACAACAATGACAGCAATGGCCGCGAGCACGCCGACGTAGCCCAAGAGCCACCACTCTTGGTGCGGCTGCAATTCGAGATAGGCTTCGTAGAGAAACACGGCGAGCAGGAACAGCCCGATCAGTCCCCGCAGCGACCACCGAACGAACGAGTGCGCGAATAGTTGCTGGTGTCCCATAGGCGCCCTTCGATCGCGAACCCGCGCCAGAAATTTGTGCGGGGGTTCGCTCGAGAACGGAGCCGCGCTCTTGGTTCCGTTCCGGGTCGCAAAGGGACGTCGGTACAACGGTATTTGGCGGCGGCACAAGGCTTCGAACTTGCTGGCGACAACGAGCGCGCCCTCAAGAGCGGAGCGGGGGTCGTCGGGAACCTTGTACCCATCCACGGAGAGAGGCGCGAAGGGCTTGAAGGGCTCCTCGTAGATCGCGTCCCGCGCCTCCGCCAGGGAGGGCGTTGCTTGGCGTTGATCGAAAATCTCTTGAATGGGCCGCAAGACCTGCAATGGCGGCAGATCGGTCGGCCAATTGTCCGCCGTGGTCGGGTCGATCCAGAAGACATGCTCGCCATCGGGCTCGTCCAAGGACGAGCCGACCAGCAGCTCGTGACTCCGTTCGATGATGGCGGCGGCAAACGCGTCGGGAACCGCCGCACGGCGATATGCCACGACCCGGGAGGTCGCGCCGGCCTTGGCGGGGCCGTATTCCGCGGTTCCCGCGGCGGATGCCGCTACCAGCAGCGTCGCATAGCGCGCGAGCCAAAGAGCATGCTGCTCGAAATGCTCGCTGCGGAAGCGATCATGTTCCTCCCCTGGGGCCTCGGCTGCCGGCGGACGCTCGCGGGCCGACTCGTCCTCTTCCGGATGGAGGTGGTCGACTTTGAGAGAAAGCAAATGCCGCAGCGTGCGGAAAGCAATCCGGCCGGGGTGTACGAGCTCCAGTTCGCGATAAGCCGCGGCACTCTCCGCGTCGGGAACATAGCCGTCGAAGGCGCGCACGACGACGACCGACCAGAGCGGATGGGACGGCTCGTCGGGCGGCCCCTCCAGCACGGCGCTTATGATCGCCAAGTCGGTGCCGGCATCACCGCCGCAAAGGAGGACCTTGGGCGTGAGCGGAAGCTCCCCGTCGAGCCACTCCGCGAAACGGCGAAAGCGCTCCGCCGCGATTTTGATCAGGCGATCGTTTTCTGCGGCCTCTTCGCTGTAACTCCGTCGCCCCGTGAGGCCGATCAGGATCGGAAGGCGCTCGATATCGTCGGGTGTCGCGCCGCCCTCCCCCTTCTCTAAGTTCGGCGCCACGGCGTTAACGGCTGTATCCATGCGAGCCATTCCTCCAAAGAAACGCAGTCACCCCTGATGATAGTATATTCTTTTCGCGTCGCCCGTCCGCGCTCAAACGAATAAAACAAATCAATCATGAGTTGTTTGTACGAACAATTTTTATCAATCAAAGGTCGGCATTTCGGGGCCGTTGGTCTGCGCACGCGACTGCGCTAGCTTGATCGAAGCGGAACTACCCGGAGCGGGCATAGGACGCGCAGGGTTCACGACGATCAGCGCAACGCGGATCTCTCCGCTTCGCCAGAAATTGACACTGACGCACGGAAATCGCCGGAACGAGAACACTCTCCATGACCGCGCTTTATCTCGAGGACTTCGCCGTGGGCCAGACCTATCACTCGGGCCGCATGCGGGTCGATATTGAGCGAATCAAATCGTTTGCGGCCGAGTTTGATCCGCAGCCCTTCCATCTCGACGATGTCGCTGCCCGCGACACCATTTTTCGCGGCCTCGCGGCGAGCGGCTGGCACACCGCCGCCATGACCATGCGGCTATTGGTCGACAGCGACCTCAAGCCCGCGGGCGGCATCGTCGGCGCGGGATTCGATGAGTTTCGTTGGCCGAAGCCGGTGCGACCGGGCGACGAGTTGCGTCTCGAAAATGAGGTGCTGGAGGTGAGGCCCTCAAAGTCGCGCCCCGAGCAAGGCGTGATCAAGGTGCGCACCACCACCCTTAACCAGAACGACGAACCTGTGCAGATACTGGTGGCGAACCTCATCGTGCCGCGTCGTCCGGCCCGTTCATAGGTCTCCAATTTCGCGGCAAGCGCGGCACGCGTCTTTCCGCCGCGGCCAAATGCGCCGAAAGACCGCAATGCGCCCCTTTGCGTGGCTTACCGCGCCTCCGCTAGGATGGCGCCGCAATTTCCGGAAAGAGGCGAGGGAGCGGCGATGACGGTCAATACCAAGCGCATTTTTTATGTGAAGTACTTGGCCGATCTCCTGTTCGCGGAGATCGTGACGGCGCGGCCCGAGGTGCGGCTCGACAAGCTCGAGAACTGGACACCGGAGCCGGAAGCAACGCCCGTGCTGGCGGCGGCCCACGCCTACCAAATCGGCTCCGCCCGCGACGAGCTGGACTTCGGCTATCATGCGCACCGCGACCTGCTCGCGCGCACGCCCAATTTGCTCGTGGTCTCGACCAACGGCGCCGGCTACGACACGGTGCGGCTCGAGGACTGCACCCAGGCGGGCGTGATGGTGGTGAACCAGGCCGGCGGCAACGCCGAAGCGGTGGCCGAGCACGTTCTGGGGATGATGCTCTGTCTCTCCAAGCGCATCATCGAGACCGATCGCACGATGCGCCGTGCCCCCGCGATCGAGCGCAACCTCTATATGGGTAACGATCTCCGCGGCAAGACGATCGGGATCGTCGGCATCGGCCATGTGGGAAGCCGCGTGGCGGCGCTCTGCCGCGGTCTCTTCTCCATGCGGGTGCTGGCTTATGATCCCTATTTGTCGGCCGAGGAGATTGCCGCGCGCGGCGCCGAGAAGGTCGAGCTGGAACGGCTGCTTGGCACCGCGGATTTCGTGTCGATCAATTGCCCGCGCACGGACGAGACCCGCGGCATGATTGGCGCTCGTCAATACGCGCTCATGCAGAAGCACGCCTTCTTCATCACTACGGCTCGCGGCGGCATCCATGATGAGAATGCTCTGGCGCAGGCGCTGGCCGAGCGACGCATCGCCGGCGCCGGACTCGATGTCTGGGAAAAGGAGCCGCCGGCGCACGACCATCCGCTCATGCGCTTCGACAATGTGTTGGTGAGTCCGCACACTGCGGGGGTTACTCGCGAGGCACGGCTCAACATCGCCCGCATTGCCGCAGAGCAGATGCTCGACATTCTCGACGGCAAGCGCCCGCCGCGGATACTCAATCCCGAAGTCTGGCCGCGCTACGCCGAACGTTTCCAGCGCACCTTCGGCTTCCAGCCGGGATAGCGCCGGCCGGCTCGATCGACGCGATGCCCGACGCTCAGGACGAGATCGCGGCATTTCTCGCGGACGCGGGAAAACAGGAGCCGGCAGAACGCATCGACACCCATTGCTCGACGGTGATCTTGAAAGGCGAACGCGTCTTCAAGATGAAGCGCGCTGTACGGTTCTCCTATCTCGATTATTCGACGCTCGAACGGCGTCGCCGATGCTGCGAGGCGGAGTTGGCGCTGGGAAAGCACATGGCGCCCAAGCTCTACACCGCGCTCCACAAGGTGACGCGCGAAAGCGATGGCGCGCTCGCCTTGGATGGGGACGGCGTGCCGGTCGAATGGATCGTGGAGATGCGGCGCTTCGATCAGGCGCTGCTGTTCGATCGCCTCGCCGAGGCCGGTCGCCTCACTCCGCTGCTGATGCGTCGCCTCGCCGACGAGATCGCGCGCTTTCATCATTCGGCAGAACGCGCGCACGGGTTCGGCGGCGCGGCAAGTATTGCCGCCACGATCGACGATGCGACCCAAAATCTTCGCCTGGCGCCGGACATATTGCCTTTGGAGGAAGTCGAGCAATGGCGAATTGCCGCGCGGAAGGCATTGGCCAGTGTCGGCGTAGTGCTCGACCGCCGCCGCGATGAAGGACGGGTGCGGCGCTGCCACGGCGATCTGCATCTGCGCAACATCTGCCTGTTCGAGGGTGAGCCGACGCTGTTCGACCCGATCGAATTCAGCGACGACATCGCCTGCATCGACGTTCTCTACGACGTCGCCTTCTTGCTGATGGATCTCCTGCACCGCGGTCTCCCCGGCCTCGCCAATCTCGCCTTCAACCGGTACCTGGACCGCAGCGACGAGAGCCGCGGGCTTGCAGCGATGCCGCTCTTCATGTCGCTGCGCGCGGCGATCCGGGCCCATGTGGGAGGTGCCGCGCGCGGCGCACTGCATGCTCAAGCGCGTTCATATCTTGATCTCGCCCTCGCAGTGCTGCGGCCGACCGCGCCACGGCTCGTCGCCGTCGGCGGGCTTAGCGGCACGGGCAAGAGCACTCTGGCGCAGCTTGTGGCGCCCGGCATGGGCGCGCCGCCGGGCGCCCGGATCGTGCGCAGCGACATGCTGCGCAAGCGCTTGGCGGGTGTCGAGCCGGAAACCAAGCTGCCGCCTCACTCCTATACGCCCGAGACAAACGCCTTGGTCTATCAGGCGCTTTACGAGGAAACGGGAACCGCGCTTGCTTCAGGGTATGTCGCGATTGCCGATGCGGCCTTCTTGCGGCCGGAGGAGCGGATGGCAATCGAACGGGTCGCGCGCGAGCATGCCGTTCCCTTCGTGGGTTTATGGCTCGAAGGGCCGACGGAGCTGCTGGCCGATCGCATCACGGCCCGGCGCGACGATGCCTCGGACGCCGGCACGCGCGTGCTGCACCTACAGCTCGGCTATGATCTTGGCCGGATCGATTGGCACCGGATCGACGTATCGCGCGATCTCGCGACCCTCGCGGCCGAAGCACAGCGGCTCATCGGAGCAAACCCTAGCGTAACCTAAGCGACTTACGGCGCTGGTACTGCATAGGTCGCGACGAGCTGCTCGTCCATGCGCGGGGTGAAGTCGATCCCCTTGCGTGCGGCGGCGATGGTCATCTGGTTATAGAGAGGAATGGCCGCGAGCAGCCGAATGCCCTCGGCCATGGCGATCGAGAGCTTTTGCTCGCGGTCGGGACCGAGACCGAACGCCGCCTCTTCGATCAACCGGTCGAGATTGGCGTCGCGGAAATCGCCGCGATTGCTCTGGCCGAAGTCGCGCTTGGGATCGTTGCTGTGCAGCACCAGCGAGAGCACGTGGGTTGCGTCGCGCGTGGAGCCGCTGGACGAGCCGTAGAGGATCAGCGGCATCAGGTTCTTGCCGTTCTTGACCGCGCCGAAAAACACGCTTCCCGGCATCGTCTGTACCTTGGCGGCGAGGCCAACCCGGCTCAGCATCTGCGCGAGCGCCTGGCAAATCTGCGCGTCGTTGACATAGCGGTCGTTGGTGCAGGCGATCGTGAGGCCGAACCCTCGGGGGTATCCGGCCTCGCTGAGAAGCTGCTTGGCAGCGGCGGGGTCGTAGGCCTCGGGTTTGATCGCGGGATCATACCCACCGAACCCCTCCGGAACGATCTGGCCGTCGGGGACCGCTTCACCGTAAAGGACATGTTCTATCAATGCCTTGCGATCGATCGCCTTGGAGACCGCTTGGCGCACCCTGAGATCGCGCATCGGGTTCTTGTCGAGCGGATTGCCGTCGACATCGGTTAGCAGCGGCAGCTTTTCCGCGCCCACATTGGGCAGCAGGTACATCACGCGGTCGCTTGGTCGTGCAAAGACCTGAGCGCCGCTTTGCCTCACGGTCGCGACTTGCTCTGGCGGCACGTCCTCGATCAGGTCCACGTCCCCCGCGAGCAGCGCCGCGACGCGTGCGGCGTTGTTCGGCATGATGCGGATAGAAATATGCTGCCACACCGGCTTCTTGCCCCAGAACTGGTCGAACCGGTCGAGCTCCATGCCCTCGCCCTGCGTGAAACGCACGAGCTTGAACGGCCCGGTGCCGATCGCCGCCTTGCCCGAGGCGAAGTCGGCGGAGGTGGCTTCCTGGGCCGCCTTCGATGAGACGATGAAGATGTTCGTCATCTGTCCGGGGATCACGGGATCGGGACTATCCATGTGCAGGCGGATGGTCAGGGGATCGACGATCTCGACCTTTTCGATGCCGCGCAGGTTGGCGGTGTAGGGGCCGGGGTTATTGGGCAAGGTCGGGATGCGCGCAATGCTGAAGGCGACATCCTCGGCCGTGAAGGGCTTGCCGTCATGGAACAAGACCCCCGATCGAAGCTTGAACTCCCAGGTGCGCTCGTCAAGCAGGGTCCAGGACTGGGCCAAACCCGGGGCGGGATGCGCATCGACGTCGCGATCGACGAAACTGTCGTAGAGGTAACGCGCCGCCGCCATGTTGGGGCCGAGGAACAGGAAATGCGGATCGATCACGAAGTCGGAGCGCACGCCGACCCGCAGAGTTTGTGCGGCTGCTGGGTGTTCGAATGCGAGACCTGAGAACAAGAGCAACACGGCGACGAGACTCGCACGGACGGCTCGCGTCATCGCGTACGATCCCTCACCAGCCCAAAACGTAACCCGGCCGGCGCGGATCGGCACCGCCGGACAGCAGGCCGCGCTTCTGGTCGGCGACGATCGCGCAGACGCTGCCGGCAAGCCAAACCCAATCCGGCCACCATTCGATCTTGTGCCCGAGATCGCCGAGGGCCTCGCCCGTGCGCTTGTCGATCCGGCTCTCCAGATTGAGGCGTCCCGGATGATAGGCGTGCGGCTCGAACGAAGAGGGGAAGCTGTATGACGCAAAGCGCGGCGCTTCGATCGCATTCTGCGGGTCCATGCCGCGGACGACGATGTTGAGGACGACCTGCAGCATCGCTTGCGTCTGAACATCGCCGCCAGGCGTGCCGAAGGGCATCACGAAATGGCCGGGCTTGAGCGCCATCGCCGGGTTGGGCGTGAGGCGTGGGCGCTTGCCCGGCGCCACGCCCGAGGGATGGTTGGGGTCGGCCCATGACTGACTGCCGCGGGGAGAGGCGCAGATGCCCAGTCCGGGCACCACTGGGCCGCTGAACGACCCGTCGCTCGGCGTTGCCGAGAACACGTTGCCGCGGCGGTCCACCACGCAAAGATAGGAGGTGTCGAGCTCGGGCGGGTTCCAGACCCGCTCGGCGCGCGGCAGTGGCCGGTTTGGCGGTGCGAGCTTCAAGTCTTCGGCGCTGCCGGCCGGCGGCATCTCGGGCCACGCGCGGTCGCGGCGGATGAGCGCGCGCCGCCGCGCCGCGTATTCCTCGGAAAGCAGCGCGTCCATCGGCACCTTGACGAACCGCGGGTCGCCGAAATAGGCCTCGCGATCCGCAAAGGCCAGCTTCACCGCCTCGACCAGGATATGCAGATATTCCGGCGAGTTGTGCGGCAGCCGCGCGATCTCCGCGGCGTCGACGAGGTTGAGCGCTTGCAGCAGCGAGGGACCCTGGCACCAGGGTCCGCAGGCATAGACCGTGACGTCGCCAAACCGCGTGTGAACGGGCGGCTCGATGCCGACGCGGAACTGCGCCAAGTCCTCCGCGCTCAAGAACCCGCCATTCTCTTTCTGGAACTTGACGATGGCCCGCGCGATGTCGCCGCGATAGAAGGCATCGCGCGCGGCACGGAGTCCTGCATCGCGGCCACGCGAGCGTGCGGCCTTCTCCTCGTCGGCCATGTACTGAAGCGTGCGCGCGAGGTCCGCCTGCACGAAGATGTCGCCGGCTTGGGGAGGCTTCCCGCCCGGGAGATAAATCGCGGCGTTGCTGGGAAAATCGCGATAGTCCTTCTCGTGTTCGGCGATGATCTCCGCCATCAAGGGATAGACCGGAAATCCCTCGCGCGCGAAACGGGTCGCCGACCGCGCCACCTCGCCGAAGCTCATGGTGCCCCACCGCTCCAGCGCGGTGATCCAGGCATCGGGCGCCGCCGGCACGATCGTGCGCAGTACGCCGCGGGGAATCTTGCCTTTGTGCTCGCGCTGAAAAAAATCGCGCTCCAGCGCCCTGGGCCAGGTGCCGAGGCCACTGATGGTGACGACCTCATCCCGCTCGGCGGAATAGAGGATGATCGGCGCGACGCCCGCAACATCGACGAACTCCGGCTGCACCACGCCGAGCGCGATGCCGGCGGCGACCCCCGCATCGATCGCATTGCCGCCGGCCTCGAGAATTTGGAATCCCGCCTCGGCGGCGAGGTAGTGGCAGGCCGCGACCATATGGCGAGTGCCCATCACGGTCGGGCGATGTGCGGTCATGGCAGGACTCCCTTGCGAATTGGAAACCGCAAGTCTTTGCCGGACCGTGATGCGCGTCAATTGCTAACTGCCGGAGAGAGTCATAAGGTCTTGCCGTATGAATCGCACGCTCGGGATCGCTGTCATCGGCCATGCGCCGCGGGAGGACATCGCGGCCACCGTCGCCGACTATGTGCCCAAGGGCACGCGGATCGTGCTGCGCGGCTGCCTTGACGGACTGAGCGAGGCCGAGATTGCGGCCCGGCCGCCGATCAACGGCGACGACACGCTCTATACGCGGTTGCCGGGCGGCCGCGAGGTCAAGCTTTCGAAGCGTCATGTGATCGAGCATGCGCCGGCGGCGTTGGCTTTGCTGCGACGCGACGGCGCTGACGCGATCCTTTTCAACTGTACCGGCGAGTTTCCGCCCATTCCTGGTGATACCGGCGTGGTGTTTCCCTCGCGTGTTCTCAACGGAATGGCGGAAAGCCTGCTGGCGCGTGGCCGATTAGGCCTGCTCGCGCCGCTCCCGGAGCAAATCCCGATACTCACGCAGAAATGGTCGCGGCCGGGTCTGGAAGTCGTGGGCGACGCGGTGATGCCGAGCGCCGAACCTGCGGAGATACGCTCGGCGGCGCAGCGTCTTGCCGCGCACCGGCCCGACCTCGTGGCGCTCGACTGCATGAGCTTCACGCCCGCAGCCAAGGATATCGTGCGTGCCGTCACGGGTGTTCCCGCGATCCTCGGCATCACGGCGGCGGCGCGGGTGCTCTGTGAGTTGATGGAATAAGTCCGCGTCAACGACGGCGCGCGGGTTGCTAAGGCGCGTGCCCTCTGGCACGCTTGATCGCGGCCCCGCCCAACTCGCGCGGGCGCTTCTAAGGCAATAACCAAGAAGGGGGTCTCCATGCCTGCCTTTATCGCGGCGACTAGGCAAGGTGCCGTCGCGATCATCACGCTCAACCGCCCGGACGTCATGAACGCCTGGCACCGTCCCATGCGCGAGGAGCTGATGCAGGCGCTCCGACAGGCCGAGGCCGATACGGCGGTGCGCGCAATCGTGCTCACGGGAGCCGGCGAACAGGCCTTCAGCGCCGGTCAAGACCTGGCCGAGAGCATGGAGTTCGATCCCGACCGCGCGGTCGAGTGGATACGTGAGTGGGAGGAGCTTTACGATCTTATCCGCTCGCTCTCGAAGCCGCTCATCGCGGCGCTCAACGGCGTTGCCGCGGGCTCGGCCTTCCAGATAGCACTGCTCTGCGACTTCCGCGTCGCCCACGCGGGGGTACGCATGGGTCAGCCCGAGATCAACTCCGGTATTCCCAGCACCACCGGTCCGTGGATCATGCGCGAAATAATCGGCATCGCGCGCACCATCGATTTGACCCTGACCGGCCGAATGATGAATGCCGATGAGTGCCTGGCACTCGGTCTCATCAATCGATTGGTCGAGCCGGCTCAGGTGCTGCCGGCGTCGCTCGCGCTGGCTCACGAGTTGGCGGAGAAGCCGCCGGTTGCGATGCGCCTCAACAAGCAGCGTTTTCGCGAGATGACCGAGGCTGGCTTCCGCGATTGCCTCGAAGCCGGCATGCGCATCCAGCGCGAAGCCTTTGCAACCGGCGAGCCCGCGCACATGATGGAGGAGTTCTTCGCCGCACGCCGCGGCCCTTCGCGCAACCGTTAGGCGGCTGATCGTGACCGACGGCTTCCTGCAATTGTTCGCGGCGGCGGTGCGGAGCGAACCGCGCCGTCCGTTCGCGCGCTTCGAGGGTGCGCCGATCCCGTTCGGCACGCTCGATCGTCAGTCGAGCGCGCTGGCGGCCGCGCTGCGGCGGCGCCGCATCGTCGGCGGCGAACGGGTCGCCGTGATGCTGCGCAACAGCCCGGCCACGCTCGCGACCATCCTGGGGCTCGCCAAGGCCGGCATCGTCTTGGTCCCCGTCAATGCGCGAGCGCTCGGCGAAGGGCTGCGTTATGTGCTGGAGCATTGCTCGCCGAGCCTGGTGATTGCCGAAGCCGATCTGGTGCCGACGATCGGCGCCTGCGGCGCCGAGCTGCCGGGCGTGCCGCTGCTCAGCAACGGGGAGGCGGAAGGCGGCGAACTCCTTCAATCCCTGCTCGACGAGGAGATCCGCTTCGACGAGCCGCCGCCCGATGGCGATGACTGCCTCGCCATCTGCTACACCTCCGGCACCACCGGTGAGCCCAAGGGGGTCATGCTTTCCCACGCCATGCTGCGGCACGCCGGCGAAGCGGTGGCGCTCGTGTCGGCGGCGCGCGATGGCGACACGATGCTGATGTGGGAGCCGCTCTACCACATCGGCGGTCTGCAAATGATCGTGCTGCCGCTGCTGCGCAAGGTGACCCTCGCCATGGTCGAACGCTTCAGTGCTGTCGGGTTCTGGCAGCAGGCCCGCGCCTATGGGGCCTCGCATATCCATTTTCTCGGCGGCATTCTGCAAATCCTCCTGAAGCAGCCGCCGAGTGCGCTCGATCGCCGCCACGGCGTGCGGATCGCGTGGGGCGGCGGGTGTCCAGCGGATATATGGCGTCCCTTCGAGGAGCGTTTTGGCGTCGAGATCCGCGAGTGTTACGGAATGACCGAGGCGTCAAGCATCACGACCTACAACGAAGGCGGCCCGGTCGGTTCCGTGGGGAAGCCGGTCCCGTGGCTTCAAGTGGAGCTGCGCGACGCCGACGATCACCCGGCGCCGACGGGTCAACGGGGCGAGATTGTGGTGCACGCAGAGGATCCAACGGCGCTGTTTGCCGGGTATTTCCGGCAACCTGCGGCGACCCAGCGCGCGCGGCGAGGCGGGTCGCTCTATACCGGCGATCTCGGTCAGTTCGACGGCGACGGCAATCTGTTCTTCCTGGGCCGTCTCAGCGATAGCGTGCGCTGCCGCGGCGAGAACGTTTCGGCGTGGGAGGTGGAGCGCGTCGCGGCGATGCATCCGGCCGTGGAGGATTCCGCGATGATCGGCGTCGCCGCCGAAGTGGGAGAGCAGGAGATCAAGCTCTTCCTGCAGCCGAAACCGGGCGCCACGATCGATCCCGAAGCCCTCTCAGCCTGGCTCGGCGAACGGCTCGCCGCCTATCAGAATCCCCGTTATATCGCGGTCGTCGAGGCGTTCGAGCGAACACCCAGCGAGCGCATCATGAAGCACCGCCTCTCCCGCGACATCCGCTCGTGCTGGGACCGGTTGAGCGCCGACGGGTTCGCGTCATCGCGGCGTTCTTCCGGCTGAGTTTCGGAATGGCAGAAGAAATCCTCTATCTTTCCAGCGCGGCGGTGGCCGAGGCCGCAGTCGCCCCCAACGCCGTCCGCGAGGCCTGCGCCGAGGCGTACGCCGCCAAGGCGCGCGGCGCCGTCCTGAGCGTGCCCAAGCTCGGCATATCCGTGACACCTGCGCATGCTTTTCATGCGATGCCGGTGGCACTGCCCGAGGCCGGTCTGGCCGCGGTCAAGTGGGTGGGGATCGTACCGGTTCGAGCGGGCAGCGACTTGCCTTCGATTTCCGCGCTCGTGGTGCTCTCGGACTTGGCGACCGGGAGGACGCTCGCGGTGATGGATGGGGACTGGATCACCGCCGCCCGCACCGCGGCCATGAGCGCGCTGGCGGCTCAGCATCTCGCGCGCGGCGATTCCGAGAGCATCGGCTTCATCGGCTGTGGCGTTCAGGCGCGGAGCCATCTCGCGGCGCTGCGTAGCGTGTTGCCGCGCCTCTCGCGCATCCGCGCCTACAGCCGGAGCGAGGCAAGCGCGCGGGCGCTGGTCGAAACCGCGCGCGGCATGGGGCTCGCCGGCGAGACAACGCGCGCGCCCAAGGACGCGGTCGTGGGCGTCGACGTGATTGTGACCTCGGTTCCCGCGGCTCCCGGCTTCTCGGCGTTCCTCGATCCCGATTGGCTCGCCCCCGGCGGCTTTGCGAGCGCGGTCGATCTCGGCCGCACCTGGTTCCGGGAAGGTCTCGCCCGCCTCGACCATCTCGCGACCGACAATCGCCAGCAGAGCGAAGCGGTGGGGCGCGAGGGCAGGCTCGCCTCGGCGGGTCCATTCGCGAGCGACCTCGCCGATCTGGCCTCGGGTTCGCACCCCGGCCGGAAGCACGCGCAGGAGCGGATCATGTTTCTGTTCGCGGGAGATGCGCTCGCCGATCTTGCCGCCGCGCGCGTACTTTACGAGACGGCGCTCCGCCGCGGACTTGGGCTGCGGCTGCCGCGCTAGCGGCGATACACGACCCAGCATAGACTATCCGTGCTCGCGCCGCCTTGAACGTGCGCGAGTTCAGGAGAGGGTTGTAATGTCCGAGATTCCCGCCTTGCTGTCATCTCTCGGTCTCGCACAGCAACATTTGGCCGACGGTAATATCCCCGTGCACTCGCCGATCGACGGCCGGGTGATCGCCCGGGTGCCAAGCGACGACAGGGCTGCGGTCGATCAGAAGATCGCCCGCGCCGACCAAGCGTTTCGCGCATGGCGCTCGGTGCCGGCACCACGCCGGGGCGAGCTGGTGCGGCTCTTTGGCGAGGAACTGCGCCGGGTCAAAGACGCTCTCGGCCGTCTCGTCACCTTGGAGGCCGGCAAGATTCTCGAAGAAGGCCGTGGCGAAGTTCAGGAGATGATCGACATCTGCGACTTCGCGGTCGGCCTCTCGCGCCAGCTCTACGGGCTCACGATCGCGTCGGAGCGGCCGGGGCACCGGATGATGGAGACATGGCATCCGCTCTCCGCGATCGGCGTCATCACCGCCTTCAACTTTCCGGTCGCGGTCTGGTCCTGGAATGCCGCGGTGGCTCTGGTCTGCGGCGATCCGGTGGTGTGGAAGCCGTCCGAAAAGACGCCGCTGACGGCTCTCGCCTGCCAGTCCTTGCTGGGACTTGCCGCCCAGCGCCTCGGCGAGACGCCCCCGGGCCTGCTCGAAGTCGTGCTGGGTGGACGCGAGGCGGGAGAGCAGATCGCCGGCGATCATCGCCTTCGCCTGATCAGCGCCACCGGGAGCTGCCGCATGGGCCGTGCGCTCGCGCCCGTGGTGGCCGCAAGAACCGCACGCGCTTTGCTCGAGCTCGGAGGCAACAACGGAGCGATCGTCGCGCCATCCGCCGATCTCGATTTGGTGGCGCGAGCCGTCACCTTTGCCGCGGTCGGCACCGCCGGCCAGCGCTGCACGTCGCTGCGGCGGCTTATCGTGCACGAAAGCATCAAGGGAAAATTGCTGGAGCGCCTCAAAAATGCTTACCGCTCCGTGCGCATTGGCGATCCTCTGGAGCCCGGCACTCTGGTCGGACCGCTGATCGACCGCCGCGCCTTCGAATCGATGCAGGCCGCGCTCGATCAGGGACGGCGCGATGGCGGCACGGTATTCGGCGGCGAGCGCGTGCTCACCGACAAGTACCCGGATGCGTTCTACGTGCGCCCCGCACTCGCGGATATGCCACGCCAGACGGCGATCGTGCGCGAGGAGACATTCGCGCCACTCCTCTACATCATGGCTTACGACAGCTTCGAGGACGCACTGCGCGCGCATAACGACGTGCCGCAGGGGCTAGCCTCGAGTATCTTCACCAATGACCTGCGCGAGGCCGAGCAATTCATGAGCGTGGCCGGCAGCGACTGCGGCATCGTCAACGTCAATATCGGACCCAGCGGCGCCGAGATCGGCGGTGCATTCGGCGGCGAGAAGGAAACGGGTGGAGGTCGCGAGTCGGGTTCCGATGCCTGGAAGGCCTACATGCGCCGTGCGACCAACACGATCAACTATTCGGGAGCGCTGCCGCTGGCGCAGGGGATCAAATTCGAAGTGGGTTAAGGTTGATTTTCGTTGGCTCGCATGGGGCGCGCCGCACCGCGATCCGCCGAGGGGGAAATTAATGAGCCGGAGACGTGGCGCGATCTTATGGATGGCTTTGATATCAATCGGTAGTTGTGCCCAGAACGACAACGCCCCCAATGATCGACGGCTACCGCCGGCGCCACCGGCAATCGATTGGGACCTGGTGCGAGCGCCTGAGCCTGCCAATCCCGCCAGCAACCGTCCAGGCGCCGAGAATACTTGGCCCCGCTTTGTCATGGATGCGAAACTGTGGGGGTAATGGTTCAGTGCTGCTGCGTTTCCCATCGCTGGTGAGGCCCATGAAGATCAAGCTCTACCGTCATCGCGCAACCATCGGCGCCGCGGTCGCCATCCTGATGGTGCTGCCGCTGGTGCTTTCCTGCGAGGCCGCAGGGCTGGACAACAGCGGCTCCGGCGATGCGGGCGATGCCGCGCTCATTCAGCAGGTGATGCGGTTGGTGCAGCAGCGCTACGTCGAGCCGGTGAAGCCGGACGAGCTCACCGACGATGCGCTGAAGGGCATGCTCAGCTCTCTCGATCCGCATTCCGATTACATGGACGCGACCGAGTATCAGACCATGCAATCCGACTTGCGCGGCAAGTTCGGCGGCATCGGCATCGAGCTCACCCTGCAGAACGGTCGGCCACAGGTGATCTCGCCGATCGACGGCACGCCCGCCGCCGAGGCCGGGATGGAGCCCGGCGACGTGATCGCCAAGATCAACGGCCGTCCGACCATCGGCTTGAGCCTGCAGGAAATCGTCACCACGCTACGGGGCACGCCGGGATCGAGCGTCAATCTCGAGATCACCAGAGCCAATCATGCGCCGATCGATGTGACCCTGACGCGGCGAATCATCAACGTCGTCACCGTGAAATCTCACTTGGAGGGCCGCGGCATCGGCTATGTACGCATCTCTACTTTCGGCGAGCGGACTCAGTCGGAGTTCGTGGATGCGGTTTCGGCATTGAAGCGCCGCGCAAACGGCAATCTGACGGGCCTGGTGCTCGATTTGCGGAATGATCCGGGCGGCCTGCTCGAAGCGGCCGTGGATATCTCCAGCGACTTTCTCGACGGCGGCACCGTGGTCACGACCCGCGGCCGGCTTAGCGGCGACAACCACGCGTTCGACGTGACCTCACGCAGCGACCGTCTCGAGGGCGTGCCGGTGGTGGTGCTTATCAACAGCGCCTCCGCCTCTGCCGCGGAGATCGTCACGGGCGCCCTACAGGACCATCACCGCGCCACGGTGATGGGAACGCGCAGCTTCGGGAAGGGTTCGGTGCAGACCATCATTCCCTTGGGTGACCGTGGCGCGGTGCGCCTCACCACCGCGCGCTACTACACGCCGTCCGGCCATTCGATTCAGGATCAGGGCATCGTTCCCGACATCATCGTGGGCGTTCCCAAGGACGAGCAGGTGGCGAACGCGACGGTGTTACGCGAAGTCGACCTGGCGCACGCGCTCCGCAACACCGGTTCGCTCGACAATTCGCACCCGGGACCGGAGGGATCGAAGGCAGGCGGCACATCGGAGGGAAGCGACGTGCCGATAAATCCGGCTTTGATCGGCACCGAACGCGATTCGCAGCTACAGGCGGCGATCAGATACTTGGAGGGGAACGCCACCACGAGGCCCGGCCGTCAAGGCGGGTGACATCGAGGCGGCGGCGAAGGGGGGTAATTGGAGGGGAGCAGCGAGCCGGGCGCGGACACCGGCCTCACGGCGCTGGTGCTGTTGTTGCGCTTCCTGGGGGTCGCCGCCGATCCCCAGCAGATCCGGCATCGGATCGGAAGCGCGGCGCTCGATGCTCCCGCCATGGTGCGCGCCGCGCGCGAGCTCGGCTTCAAGGCGCGTGCGATCCGGGGACGCCTCGAGCGGCTGCCTGGCACGCCGCTCCCTGCGATCGCGCGCGGGATCGACGGGCGCTATTTCATTCTCGGGCGGGTCGCCGACGAGCGCGCGCTGGTCCAGGAGCCCTGGCGCGAGGCGCCGCGCCTCATAGCCTTGGCTGACTTGGCGGCGCTCTGGGACGGAACCTTGGTGCTGCTGGCGCGCCGCGCGCGGATCGGCGATCTCGGCCGGCGTTTCGACGTGGGCTGGTTCCTCCAGGCGGTGGCCAAGTATCGCGGCGTCCTCGCCGAAGTGCTGGTGGCGTCGTTCTTCCTGCAGGTGTTCGCGCTTGTGACGCCGCTTTTCTTCCAGGTCGTGACCGACAAGGTGCTGGTGCACCGCGGCATCACCACCTTGCAGGTGCTGGTGGTGGGGCTGATCGCGGTCAGCGCTTTCGAATGTGTGCTGGGGGCGCTCAGGACTTACATCTTCTCGCACACGACCAATCGCATCGACGTGGAGCTGGGGGCGCGGCTCTTCCGGCATTTAACCGCGCTGCCGCTCGCCTATTTCGAGGCGCGCCGCGTCGGCGATTCGGTGGCGCGCGTGCGCGAGCTCGAGAACATCCGGAACTTCCTCACGGGGTCGGCGCTGACATTGGTGCTCGACCTCTTGTTCACCTTCGTGTTCTTGGCGGTGATGTTCTACTACTCGCCCTTCCTCGCCTGGGTCGTGATCGCCTCGCTGCCGCTCTATGTGTTGCTCTCGGCGACGGTGACGCCGATCTTCCGCCGCCGTTTGGACGAGCGCTTTGCACGTGGCGCGGAAAACCAAGCCTTTCTGGTCGAGGGTATCACGGGCATCGAGACCCTGAAGGCGATGGCGGTCGAGCCGCAGATGCAGCAGCGCTGGGAAGAGCAGCTCTCGGGCTATGTGCGCTCGAGCTTCCGCGTGCAATCTCTTGGCAATTGGGCGAGCCAGCTCGTGCAGTTCATCAGCAAGGTCGTTACCGCGCTGGTGCTCTATTTCGGCGCCGAGCAGGTGATCGCCGGCAACATGACCGTGGGCGAGCTGATCGCGTTCAATATGTTGGCGACGCGCGTGGCGCAGCCGGTGCTGCGCCTGGCGCAGCTCTGGCAGGATTTCCAACAGGCGCGCATCTCGATCGACCGCCTGGGCGACATCCTCAACACGCGGCCCGAGGCGCTCTACAACCCCGCGCGCGCCACGCCGCCGGTGGTGAACGGCAACGTCGTGTTCGAGAATGTGAGCTTCCGCTACCGGCCCGACGGCGCCGAGGTGCTGAGCCGGGTGAACCTCGCGATCCCCGCGGGACAGGTGCTCGGCATCGTCGGCCCCTCCGGCTGCGGCAAGAGCACGCTCGCAAAGCTGGTGCAGCGTCTCTACGTCCCCGAAGGCGGTAGGGTGCTGATCGACGGCATCGACATTGCGCTCATCGACGTGAGTTGGCTGCGCCGCCAGATCGGCGTGGTGCTGCAGGAGAACGTGTTGTTCAACCGATCGATCCGGGACAACATCGCGCTCGCCGATCCCGGCATGGCGCAGGATCGCGTGGTCGCCGCCGCGGAGCTCGCGGGCGCCCATGACTTCATCCTGGAGCTGCCCGAAGGATACGACACGCTGGTGGGCGAGCGCGGGCAGTCGCTCTCGGGCGGACAGCGCCAGCGCATCGCGATCGCTCGCGCACTTGTGACGGATCCGCGCATTCTGATTTTCGACGAAGCCACCAGCGCGCTCGATTACGAAAGCGAGAACGTGATCCAGCAGAATCTGCGCCGCATTTGCGCGGGTCGGACCGTGCTCTTGATCGCGCACCGCTTGTCGACCCTCCGCCAGGCCGACCGCATCGTCACCCTCGAGCGCGGCCGCGTCGTCGAGGATGGCACGCACGAGGCGCTGATGCGCGCCGGCGGGCGCTATGCCGCACTGCATCGCGCGCAGCTCGGCCCTTCCGGCGAGAGCGGCCTCCGGCTTGCGGAGTGAAGCGAAGGATGCTGCTCGCCTAGTCGCGGCGCGGGATCGCGTAGTCGGCGGGATATGTCGCCTGAAACTCGGGCCGCTGCTCCAGGCGCTCGGAAAGGGTCGAAAGCGCGGGATAGGCGCCGCTGGCGAGGAGATCGGGATCGGCGATTTGCACCCAGCGGATCATGCAGTCCGTGGTGATCTGCGCCTGGTCGAGCCGTGCGCTCTCGGGCCAAGGCTCGGCGGCCAGGGCCGCCAGCGCGCCGGTGCCCTGCACATAGCAGCGCTCGATCCATTCGGGCCAACGGTGCGCCGAGGGCCTGACGAAGCGCTCGTAAACCGCGGCGCCGATCTTGTCGATGGCGCCGGTCGCCAGAGCGATCAACCGCAGCGCCCGCCGCCGTGCCGCGCCACCGCGCGGGATAAGGGCGCGCTCGGGCCCGGCCGTCTCGTCGAGATGGTCGAGGATCGCCGCCGAATCGATCAGGACCTCGCCGCTATCGAGCACCAGCGAGGGAATGCGGCCGACCGGATTGATGCGCCGCATAGCCTCGAAATCGCCGAAAACGGAGCGGGTGTCGTGCTCAAAGGGAAATCCCAGCACGCGCAACGACACGGCGACGCGCCGCACATAGGGTGAGTCGTATTGCCCGACCAGAATCATTCGCCAAGCCTACCGTGAAGCCGTTGGGCATGCGAGGTCTCTTGTTTCGGGGTAGAATGGCAGTCGGGGGGACAGTCTGAATGGCGCGTGGCGAAGGTGGTGCGCTGATAACCCGGACTTCGGCCTTGCTGCCGGCGCGGTCGAATGAGGAGCGGGAGTTTCTGCCGGCGGCGCTCGAGTTGATCGAGACGCCGGCCTCTCCCGTGGGCCGCGCGGTTGCGATCACGATCTGCGCCTTCTTTGCACTTGCGATCGCGTGGGCGACATTCGGGCGGGTCGACATCATCGCGACCGCCCCCGGCAAGATCGTGCCCACCGGGCGCAGCAAGGTGATCCAGCCTTTCGAAACCGGCGTGGTGCGGGCTGTTCATGTTCATGAAGGCCAAGCGGTCAAGGCGGGTGACGTGTTGGTGGAGCTGGATCCGACCGAAAGCGCCGCCGAGCGCGACCGGCTCCAGAGCGAGCTGACGGCGCAGCTTCTCGCGGCGGCGCGGCTCCGAGCGGCGCTCTCCGGAGCCGCCGATCCCACGGCCGAGCTCAAGGCGCCGCCGGGCGCCTTGCCCGATCAACTGGAGCTCAACCGGCAATACCTCGCGAGCCAAATGGCGGAGCACCGGGCCAAGATTGCCGCGCTCGATCGCCAGATCGCGCAGCAAGAGGCAAACCACGCCGCGGTCGCGGCGACCGTGCAAAAGCTCGAGGTGACGATCCCGCTGTTGCAGCAACGGGTCGACATGCGGAAATACCTGACCGAAAAGGAGCTGGGCTCGAAGATACTTCTGCTCCAGGAGCAACAGGATTTGGTGGAGCATCAGCAGGAACTATTGGTGCAGAAGGACCGCCTCCAGGAGGCCGATAGCGCGCTCGCGGCGCTGCGCGAGCAGCGCCTGGAGGCCGAGGCGGAGTACCGCCGCACCAACTTCGAGGGGTTGACGCAAGCCGAGCAGAAGGCGCGCAGTCTCGCCGAGGATCTGAAGAAGGCGGAGGAGCGGCGTGAGTTGCAGACGTTGCGGGCGCCGGTCGATGGCGTGGTGCAGCAGATCGCGGTGCACACGGTCGGCGGCGTGGTGACGCCCGCCGAGCCGCTGATGGTGGTGGTGCCCGCCGACAGCAAGCTCGAGATAGAAGCGACCGTGCAGAACCAGGACATCGGCTTCGTGCGCGTGGGCGAGCCCGCCGAGATCAAGATCGACACTTTCAACTTCACGCGCTATGGCCTGCTGCATGGCGCAGTGACGGACGTCTCCGAGGACGCGATCGTGCGGGAACGTCCGCCCGGCGGTAGCGCCGCCGGTTCCGGCGCGGGGACGAGCGCCAGCGCGCGCGGCAGCGAGGATCCGCAATCCCAGGCGCAGGACCTCGTCTACACCGCGCACGTTTCCCTGGACCGCACTGACATGGAGATCGAGGGCAAGCCAGTGAACCTGGCGCCGGGCATGGCCGTCACGGTCGAGATCAAAACCGGTCAACGTCGGGTGATCGAATACCTCCTGAGCCCGCTGCTGCGCTATAAGCAGGAGGCGATGCGGGAAAGGTAACGGGCGCCTAGCCACAAAGCCGCGCGGCCGCCCTATATTGATGGGGGCCACTGGAGAGCCACGATGCGGCGTTGGACGCTCACTTTCTTCGCGGTTGCGGTCGCCGCTATCGTGCTTGGCTATTTCCTGGCCTGGGCCACGAACGGCTTTCGAGCCTTGGATTTCAACCTTGAGGCAAATATCGCGCTGATTGCGGGAGCGATCCTAGTATCGGCGCTGGGCGTCGGGCTGATGGCACTGATGTTTTACAGCGACAGCAGCGGCCGTGACGAAGAGGTGAGCAGCGTGCACCGGGACAGTCAGGATTGATTTCGGGAGCGGAGGAACAGCAATGGATACGCGCCAAGTTTCCGACTTGAAGACCGGCGAGCGCCCCAAGGTGAAGCGCTTCGAGACCCGCCCGCCTTTCGAGTGCATCGCCCTGCTGCTGCAGGGCGGTGGCGCGCTCGGCGCTTATCAAGCCGGTGTCTACGAGGCGCTGGAGGAGGCGAATCTGCATCCCGACCACGTCTGCGGCATCTCGATCGGCGCGATCAATGCCGCTCTCATTGCCGGCAATCCGGTGGAGAAGCGCGTCGAGCGGCTGCGGCAGTTCTGGGACGAGATCACGGGAAATCCGACCCTCGCCTTCGATGGCCAGCTTGCCGAAACGGTGGCTCGGGGCGACGGTGGCCGCGCCAACCTCAATCGACTCGCCGCGTTCGCCGCTTTGACCCAGGGCGCGCCTGGATTTTTCACGCCGCGCTTCCCGCCGCCGTGGTTCAGCCCGTCGGGCACGATGGAGGCCACCAGCTTTTACGACACCGCACCGCTGCGCGAGACCCTGGAACGACTGATCGATTTCGATCGGATAAATTCGTGCGAAACGCGCTTCAACGTGAGCGCGGTTAACGTGCGCACCGGCAATTTCGTCTATTTCGACAACCGGGATCGCGCGATTAGCGTCGAGCACGTGATAGCGAGCGGCGCGTTGCCGCCGGGCTTTCCGGCGGTGGAAATCGACGGCGAGTATTATTGGGACGGCGGGCTCGTCTCCAATACGCCGCTGCAGTGGCTGTTCGACCGCGAGCCGCGCCTTGATTCGCTGGCTTTCCAAGTCGATCTCTGGAGCGCGCGCGGCGATTTCCCGCGTACCATGGCTGAGGTGCAGACGCGGCTGAAGGAAATCCAGTATTCGAGCCGCACGCGCGCCAGCACCGAGCACGTCTCGCATTCGCAGCGGGCGCGAAACATGGTCTCGCACCTTCTAAATGAACTGCCGCCGCAGCTTCGCGACACCGACGAGGTGCGGGCGCTCCGCGTCGAGGCGGAACCCAAGGTGTTCAGCATCGTGCACCTGATCTATCGCGCGCAGAATTACGAAGGACAATCCAAGGACTACGAATTCTCGCGCCTCGCCATGAACGAGCACTGGCGCGCCGGATATAACGACACCGTTCGCACCTTGCGCCATCCGGAGGCACTCCGTCGGCCCAAGAACAGCGAAGGCGTTGCGGTCTTCGACATCGCGGATGGCTAGGAGTGAGCCGAAGCGTGTGAGATAGAGAGAGCCGCGTCTTCCCGAATTTTTCGTGTCTCACCGTCGATAGCGCAGGAGGCAGGCGTAGTCGCGGTAGAGCGGCTCGGTGCTGACGGCTCCGCCCTCGCGCGCCGCGATTGCGCGCAAATGTGCGAGCAGGCCGGCGCGGGGCGTCACGTCGAAGAGCGCGAGCCAGCGCCGCAAGAGAGCGCGGAACCAGACGGGGAGCCGCCGCTGCTCGGAAAAGTCCACCACGGCCAGTAGACCCCTGGGCTTCAGCATTTGCGCCGCGTGGTCGAGCGCCTGTTCCCAAGTCGGGATCATCGAGAGGGTATAGGAGAACAGCACCACGTCGAACTTCTCCGCGAGGCCGAAGGCAGTCTCGGGATCGAGACTCTCGGCCAGCGCGCGGCAGATGCGGACGCGGTCGCCGAGTCCCGCCCGCGCGATCGCGGCGCGCGTGGACTTGAGCATCTCCTCGGAGGCGTCGATGCCATAGAGCTCGGCATCGGGGAAGCGGCGCCCGAGCGCCACCAAGTTGCGCCCGGTGCCGCAGCCGATCTCGCAGATGCGCGCTTTCGCGGGCACCGAGAGCGTGCGAATGAGCCGGTCGCGGCCCAGCAGATAGAATTTGCGCGTGAGATCGTAGATGTGCCTCTGATGCCGATACATCCGGTCCATGCGCTGGGCGGTATCGGCGGTCATGGGATCAGCCGGAGCGGCTATAAACGTGGAAGCCGCCATAGATTGCCGAGCGGTCGCGCCGGAACAAGGTCGCGGCCAACTCGTGCTCGGCGCGCCAGTTGGCGAGCAACGTGGGCGGCAGCGCTTGCTCCAGTGGCGAAGCGCGGCCCGCCGTGCGGAAGATCACGCGCGCGTCCGGCCGTGCCGTGCGATCGATCTCATGCCAGAGCTGTGTGAGTTGGCCTGGGCTCATCCAGTCCTGGGCGTCGAGCAGGACGTAGCGGTCCATGCTCCGCGGCGGCTCGGCGCCCAGGAAATCCGTCACCGAGGCAAGCTCGGTGCGGACGCGGCCCACCCGCTCGGCCAGGGTGGCGAAGGAGCGCTCGCGCAGATAGTCGGGCATGGGGCCCTGCGCGCTCACGCCGTAGCGTCGGCCGAAGGCCTGCCAGGCGAAGTAGTTCTCCTCGAGCGGAAATTCGCAGGCAAGCCGGCGCAGCCGTTCCAGATAGAGCCGCGCCAGATCGCCCTCGGCATCATGACGCAGCGCGTCGAACTGCGCGGGCGGAATGCCCAGGCTGTAGAGCATCGCGGGAAGACCGCAGAGGGCCCGGATTGCACGCGAGTCGAAGGCGGGCGCAATCCATTCTTCGAAGAGCCGAACCTGTTCCTCGATGCTGGTGGCCTCGAGCATTCGCTTGGGATCGCCCCCGGTCATGCGGGCCAACATGTGCAAGAAGCCGATGAAGCGCCCCATCATGCCGTGGCGATAGAGGCCCTCGGCAAAATAGCTGAGGCGCCGCTTGCCGAGCGGCGTGCGGCCTTCCCAGAAGGCGCGCGTGTCATCGTCCAGATGCGGCTGCAGGTGGTATCGGTAGATCCGATAAGCCTCAGGATCGGCGCCGCTGCCGAACAGCCGGTAAAAGGTGGCGTGATCCGGCAAATGGCGTACCGCCGCGAGCTTGAGCCGCGTCAGTGCGATATGCGCGGGGTTGAGATCGACGGCGACGATCTCCGCGGGGTCGGCCAGCAGGTAGTTGAGGATGTTGCATCCGCCGGAGCTGATTGCGAGCAGCCGACTCTGTTTCCCGATGCGGAGCGCCTCCAGATCGACCACCGGGTCTTCCCAGATCTGGTTGTAGACAAGGCGCTGGAACCAGACGGCGAACAATCTTTCAAGGAGGCCTTTCTTGCTCGACGCGCGGTTTTGCAGCACCGCGCTCTTCAGAAGCACTGCCGTCATGATGGGCTCAAGCTCTCGCAGTTTGAGGGTGAGATAGAGGCGGCGGTCGCGGCTTGCGGTGTCACCACGGGCTCAGGCAAGCCGATATTGGCGAGGAATTCCTGGGTCGCGTCGCCCCAGGAAAAGGAGAGCGCGTGCTCGCGGCAGCGTTTAGGCGCGATCTCGAGCGCGCCCGCGATCGCCTCCGCGAGGTCTGGGCGCAGGCAGCCGACGCCGCTGTCGCCGATGACGTCGAGCGGGCCGGTGACGGGATAGGCGGCGACCGGCAGCCCCGAGGCGAGCGCCTCCAACAGCACGAGCCCGAACGTCTCCGAGCGGCTCGGAAACACGAACACGTCCGCCGCCGCGTAGTAGGCCGCTAGCGTCTCGTCGTCGACATATCCGGTGTAATGGGCATTCGGGTATTTCGCCCGCAGCTTTTTCAATCGCGGTCCCGCACCCACCACGTATTTGGTGCCGGGCAGGTCGAGTTTCAGGAACGCCTCGATGTTCTTCTCGATCGCGACGCGTCCGGCATAGAGGTAGATCGGCCGGGGATCGGAGAGGAAGCTCTTGCTGCGCGGGCGGAACAACTCAGCGTCGACGCCGCGCGACCAGAGCCGCAAGTTGCGGAAATGACGATTCTCGAGCCGGCGCACCATGGTTTCGGTCGGAACCATCACCGAGCGGGCAGGGCGGTGGAAACGCCGCAGATGCGCGTAAGCGAGTCTCTCCGTGCCGGGGAGGCGCGCTTCCAGATATTCGGGAAAGGCTGTGTGATAGGCGGTGGTGAACGGGATCCCTCGGCGCAGGCAGTGGCGCCGCGCGGCATTGCCGAGCGGCCCTTCGGTCACGATGTGGACGGCATCCGCAGCGGCGGCATCGATGCGCCGGGCGACTTCGCGGCCCGGAAGAAGTGCGAGCGGAATCTCGGGGTAGGTGGGGCAGGGGATGCAGCGAAAGCCGACCGGCGAGATCACCTCGGTGCGATGGCCCAGCGTTTCGAGAAAGCGGATCGTCTCCTTGAGCGTGCGCACCACGCCGTTGACCTGTGGCGGCCAGGCATCGGTGACCAGCAATAGCTTCATCGGCCCGTCTCGGCCGAGGCCCGATGTGGCCAAGAGGAGCGTGGCCGAGACAAACGCGTCGCCTTTGAGACCCCCAACGGATCAACCCGCAAAAGGTGGTACCCCTAGTGGGGCCTCATACATCATATTGATGACGGATTGATGACTGTCGCGTGGGACTGACTGTTACCAGCGCGTGCGAGATGATGTTCGTCCAAGCATCCGGTGGGCCATCTGGCCCAGGAAGTAATTGAGATCGGCCGGGCAGGCCTCGTCATATTCGCGCATCACCCGGGCGTGGATTTGTTGCAGCAGGAGCGGGCTCCAAACGTCGTCGCCGGTGGCGCGCAGCTCGGCCAGAACGTCGAGCGTCGTGCGGAAGGCCCGAAAATATTCCGCCGGCAGGCCGCTCTGCTCATAGAGGCACTTGAAGCCGAGAGGTCCGCGATCGGCCACCAGGGCGACGGCGTTGGCAACGGGAACCCGGGCCAACACCGCGATCCCAGCCTCGAAAAACTTTTGATCGCCGAGACAGAGCGCGCGCATCAGCAGGGTCGGGGTCAATCTTCCGTGGGCCGCAAGGCGGGCGGCCAGTGTTTCGGTGTCGATGCTGCGCGGCGGTGCCAGCGTTCCCTGCATCAGCACGCTCTCGCCCGCGAGGTCGAGCAGCGTCGTGACGAGGTCCTCGGGCAAATTGTGTTTCTCGATGAGGCGCTGACGCAGGCTCTCCGACACGATCTGAATCAAGCGCTCGGTGATGCTGAGCGGCAGGACCGGCCGCTCCACCATCAGGTCTTGGACGCCGGTGTCGTCATGAAAATCCTCGATGATCTTCTGGTAGGAAGGCTCGGAGACCGCAGCGCCCGGATTCTCCAGCAATGAAGTGACGACGCGCCGACGTTTGGTTGCGACCAATGCGTCGGAGATGCGCTCGGTCACCCGGTCGCGCTTGGCGACGGCAACCTGCTTGGCGGTGATCCCGGAGGCGATGATCGCCAACAGGTCCGCATCGAGCAGCGAGGGCGACATGCGAATGAAGGGGATCGAGATGGTCTCGATGTCTTCGGCGATCGTTCGCGCCAGCGACGGGGGCAGGATGGCGCAGGTCCGCACATGCAGCGCCAGCGCCTCGCGAACCTGCTGCTCGGTGTCGCGCACCAATTGCTCGAGGATGGCGAGCGCGCTTTGAGATTCGGTTTTGCTGAGTGTGCCGGAGGAAAGCAGCGACCCGACTTCCGCCGCGGTCTCGGCTCGGGTCGCGATCGATGGCTGCCGCTCCAGACGGTCGCGGATATTGTTCAAGGCCGCCGCAGCCTGGCGGGCGTTCGACATCGGGCGCACCTCTCGGCCGGACCGGCCTGACGTGCGACCGTCGCACGGCCCCCAGCCGCGGGCATCCTGAAATGCCGGCGTTAACATCCCATTAACTGAGGGTATTTTGGCCGGCGAGGGGGGTGCGCTTAGGTCCCGCCCTTCTTCTCCGGTTCGAACTTGAGCGCGACGCCGTTCATGCAATAGCGCTGGCCGGTGGGCGCGGGGCCGTCGTTGAAGACGTGCCCGAGATGGCCGCCGCAGCGGCTGCAATGCACTTCGGTCCGCGGCAATACGAGCTTGAAGTCGCGCGATGTCTCGACCGCTCCCTCCAGCGGCGCGCAGAAGCTCGGCCAGCCGGTGCCGCTGTCGAATTTGGTCTCAGAATCAAAGAGCGGCTGGCCGCAGCCGGCGCATACGAAGTTGCCTTGGCCGTGCTCGTGGTTGAGCGGGCTGGTATGCGCCCGCTCGGTGCCGTGCTGCCGCAGGACCCGATACTGCTCGGGGGTCAGGGTCTGGCGCCACTCGGCATCCGTCTTCATCGCTCTCGCCTCCGTAAGTCCCATAGGTTGCGATCATAATGTGGTGTCTTCGCTGCCGTACGCAAGCGCAGCCCCCGCGGGACTTGGCCTCGTGCGATCACCTATGCGATAAGCGCAACCGATGAGCCCTCGTTTCCAACCCTGGCGCGACTACAGCGGCCGCGTTTCGCCGCTGAAGCTGGTCGTGTTCGCGTCGTTGTTCCTGCCGGGGATATGGATCGGGTTCGGCTTCGCGACCCGCAGCGGCGACTTCGCGGCGCGGCCGCTGATGGAAGCAATCCATCAGTGCGGGCTCTGGGCCATCCGGTTCCTCATGCTGGCACTGCTGGTGACGCCAGCGCGGCAGATGCTGCAGTGGCCGCGCTTGATCCTGGTGCGGCGGATGATCGGCGTTGCCGCCTTCGCCTATATCTCCACGCATTTTCTGTTGTACGTGGCGGACCAGGCGTTCGATCTCGCGAAGGTCGCCTCCGAGATCGTGCTGCGTATCTACCTCACCATAGGATTTACCGCGCTGTTCGGCCTTGCCGTCCTCACCGCGACCTCGACCGACGGCATGATGCGGCGATTGGGCCGAAATTGGCCGCGCCTGCACCGGATCGTCTACGGGATCGGCGTGCTCGCGGCGATCCACTACTCCATGCAATCGAAGCTCGACCAGTGGGAGCCGTTTATCCTCGCGGGGATGTTCGCCTGGCTCATGCTCTATCGCCTCGCGGCCCTGCCGTACTCGAAGCAGCGACCCTTGCCCATATGGGTGGTGGTTGCGGTGACCCTCTTTGCCGCGCTCGGAACAGCGGTCGGAGAGGCGGTCTATTTCTGGCTTGGCGTCGGCGTCGACCCGATGCGGGTGCTCGCCGTCAATCTCACCTTGCAGACCGGCGTCAGGCCGGCCTGGTTCGTCCTTGCCGCCGGTCTCATCTTGACCGGTGCGGCGCTCGGCCGCTCGCTCTGGAAGCGATGGGGCGGGCGCGGCATCGGTATTGGCGGGCTGCGCCCCGCGCGCGGTCGCTGATCCAGGGCGTGTAGCAAGCAGCCACAGCCATGCGCCCAGCCTCAGGTCGGCTTTTGGGGAGGGGTGCATGAAGCGCAAGGCACGCGATTGGCCGGATCGGGTCGAAAATGACGCATCTCGGACACGCATCCGCGTTCGAAGGCGCCAGCAGACGCACGCGCAAGCGGAAGCGTGCATCGCCGAAACGGCGGTAAGTGTCCCTAATCAGGTGCTTCAGCGAGCCCAGGCTTGCCCGCCAAGGCCCTAAGAATACTTCTTTAGCTGACGCCGAACGATTAACGGGGAGTCAGGAGCAGCGTCGTCGTTGGCTAGGGTGAACGGGAGCGATAATTCGGGGTGCACGAATGGCTGATGCGGCCAAGCAGGCTAATATGATGGCTCCGCCGGTTGATAGCCAAGAAGACACGCTTTCGATCATCGAAGGTGGACCCGGCGACGGCGTATTGCAGCGCTTGAAGCTTGCACAACCACTCTCGCATTCGGCTTTGAGGCGGAATGCCCTGTTACTGGCGATGATTTCCTGGCTTCCGCTGGCGTTTCTCTCGGCCATAGAGGGATCGGCGATCAGCGGTATCACAATCCCATTCATCAAGGATTTGGCGGTACACGTGCGCTGCTTGATCGCCATACCGATCTTGGTGCTCGCCGAGGAATCGATCGGTCAAAAAATTCGAGCGACCGTTCAGCACTTCGTGACATCTGGACTGGTCCGCGCGGAAGACCGCGAGCGGTTTGCTCAAATTATTGCCGCCACGATCCGCTTTCGCGACTCACGGGTCGCCGCGCTGATTTTGATTGCCCTCGTGCTGTTGTTCTCCTGGGCAACGATCGACTACAGGGCGGGTGCGAGCGCTGGAACTTGGTACTTGCCTCGAGCGGGCGGAAATCTCTCGGCTTCCGGATATTGGTACGCGCTTGTCGCTATGCCGATATTCCATTTCCTGTTCTTGCGCTGGATTTATCGGGTCACGGTCTGGGCACGATTCATCAAAGAGGTCGCGAAGTTTGACCTCAAGTTGACGCCAGCTCATCCGGACGGCGCGGGAGGCTTGGCGTTTTTGGGCAAAGCCGTGCCGCCGCTGGGGAGCATCCTTTTTGCTTTGAGTGCGGTGCTATCGGCGGGCATCGCGTCTCGTGTCTTGTTCGGGGGCGCATCCCTTTATGCGTTTCTCCCGCCTTACGCGGCGGTCATGATCCTTTTGCTGCTTTACTTCGTGTCTCCGTTGCTGCTGTTTGCCCCGAAACTGCACAAGGTCAAGGAAGGCGGCTTGTATCAATACGGGACGCTGGGCACGGCGTACACGATTCTCTTCGATAGGAAATGGATCGGCGGTGGCGCACCAAAGGACGAACCTCTGCTTGGCTCGCCAGACATCCAGTCGCTCGGCGGCCTTGCCGACAGTTATCAGGTCGTGGAGCGAATGAGGATGGTGCCGGTCACGCGGATCAATCTCGGCATGCTTGCAATCCCGGCGATCGTGCCCGCGATTCCACTGGCTGCAATTGTGATGCCGATCGCCGATATCGCAAAAGATCTGCTGAAGCTTTTGGCGTGACTTAGTCCCTAGCGTCCCGATTCCGAAGTTCGCATGACCAAACGGCCAAGCTCAGATGCGAACTTCGGAATCATGCGTTTCCTGATCTCGGCAGGCGGCGCGAGAATGAGCGCGATCTCATGTGTGCCGGTGCGTCGGAACGTGCCTGTGAGTTCGGTTAGCGCGCACGGCTTGTCAACACCTTGATCTCCGCGGCGACGAAAGCAGTCGGTGCAACCAAACCGACGGTGAACATCGTGACCATAATCATGCGGAAGCACCGCAGGGAATGTAGGTACTATGTCTCTTCAGCTCGTAGACGATGTCTCGCATATCCTCGATGCTGCGCGCGGGTTCGGTACTTGTTCGCTCACTCCAGCAGTAGGACACCACCATGAGCATTCGCGTCGGCATTGTCGGGATCAGCGGTTTTGGCGGCGGCGAGGCGATGCGCCTGGTCGCGAGCCACCCGTCTTTCGAGCTAATCTACGCCGCGGGCGAGGGCAGCGCCGGCAGCCGGTTGGTGGACCGCTTCCCCGGTGTGCCGGCCAAGCTGGCCGAGCTGGTGATCGAGAAGTGGGACCCTGTGACCCTACCGAAGCTCGACGTGCTGTTCGCGTCGCTGCCCACGGGCGCCTCGGCCGAGGCGCTGGCGCGCGTCCCCAAGGACGTGAAGATCGTCGACATCGGCGGCGACCACCGCTACGTCGAGGGTTGGGTGTACGGCCTGGCCGACGTCTGGCCAGCCCAGATCGAGGGTCAGCTCCGCGTTGCCAACCCCGGCTGCTACCCCGCGGCGACGCTGAATGCGCTGGCGCCGCTGCTGGTCAACAAGCTGATCGAGCCCGGCAACATCGTGATCGACGTCAAGACCGGCATCTCCGGTGCCGGCCGGGGCGGCGCCGACAGCAAGTTCGGCTACGCCGAGAGCAACGAGAACTTGCTGCCCTACGGTCTGCTCAAACACGTCCACATGCCCGAGATTGCCAAGACGATCGAGCGGCTGAGTGACGGCAGCGCGGCCGGGCTGGTGTTCACGCCACACTTGGTGCCGATGACCCGCGGCGTACTCGCCACCATTTACTGCCGCGGCCGCGCCACCACGGGCCAGTGCTTGGACGCGGCCCGGCGCTTCTACGCCGGGCGGGCGTTCGTCCGCGTGACCGACAAGCCGCCGCAGACCAAATGGGCTACCGGCTCGAACCTCGCGTTCGTCAGCTATGCGGCCGATCCAGAGCGCAACTTGGTGATCGCGATGGGCGTGGTAGACAATCTCGGCAAGGGAGCGGCCGGCCAGGCGGTGCAGAATGCGAACCTGATCTGCGGCCTGCCAGAAACCGCGGGGCTGGACGGCGTACCCGTTTGGCCATGAGATCTTTTGCGAGTCCGTGTTGTCCGTCGTTTGCTTGTCCGATGTTGAAATTGACCCCATTTCACGGACTTCCGCCGTGTATTCACGCGATACGACAGGCTCGCTCGAAATTTCCTTGCCTCAGTCTGTATTGCCGCGTCGTCGCATGGTGGATTTAATGAGTCCCGACCCTAGTCCGGCGCTTTGAGCCGATAGCCCACGCCGGTCTCCGTCAGAATGAAGCGTGGCCGCGCCGGGTCTTCGCCGAGCTTCTGGCGCAAGGTCCGCACGTAGACGCGCAAGTACTGCACATCCTCCACGGTGTTGCGGCCCCAGAGTTCCCGCAAGAGGAATTGGTGGGTCAGCACCTTGCCGGCGTGCATTACCAGCAAGCGCAGGAGGTCGTATTCCTTGGCCGAGAGCTTCACTTCCTTGCCGCGCACCGCCACCAGGCGCCGCACCAGATCCACGGTCAGCTCTCCGGTACGGAACACGGGTTGCGCACCCTGCTCTTGCAGCCGATGGCGAAGCGCCGTCCGCACCCGTGCGGTCAACTCCTCCATGCCGAAGGGCTTGGTCACATAGTCGTCGGCGCCGAGATCGAGCGCCTCGACCTTGCCGCGCTCGTCGCTGCGCACGGAAAGCACGATCACCGGCACCGGCGATGTGTGGCGGATGCGTCGCAGCACTTCGAGGCCATCGATATCGGGAAGGCCGAGGTCCAGCACCACGAGGTCCGGCTTTTCGCTCATGGCGGCGGCGAGGGCGGCCTCGCCGGTCTCCGCCTCGACCACCTCGTAGCCCTGCGCACCGAGACCGGAGCGGAGGAAGCGACGAATGGCGGCCTCGTCGTCGACCGCCAGGATGCGCGGCGTCTTGCTCATGATAGCGATGCCGTCCTTTTGGCCGCGGGCGCGCTCGGCAAATCGATGATGAAGCGGGCGCCCGGACGGTCTGCGCGGTTGGCGGCCACGATGGTGCCGCCCATTCCCTCAATGAAACCGCGGCAGATCGCAAGGCCGAGACCGGTACCCGGCGTGCGCGCATCGCCGTCGCGGACGCGATGGAATTTGTCGAAGATCTGCTCGAGTTGCTCGGGCGGGATTCCCTCGCCCTCGTCCTGAACCTCGATTCGAACCGTATCCGGCGCGGCGGCTTCCGCCAGGATTCGGATAACCGATCCCGTCGGGGCGTACTTGCTGGCGTTGTCGAGCAGGTTGAACAAAACCTGCTCCAGCAGCGCGATATCGACGTCGATCATCGGGAGGTCCGGCGCTATGTCGACTTGCAGCCGATGTTGCGCGAGCATGCGCGCGGCCCGGCGCAAAGCGGTCTCCACGACTTCGGCGAGATCGACCGCCTCTTTGCGGAACTGCAAGGTGCCGCCTTCGAGCCGCGTGATGTCGAGCAGATTCCCGACGAACCGGTTGAGCCGGTCCGCCTCGTCGCGGATCGTGCCGACCAGCGCATCACGCGTGGTTGCATCTTGCGTGCGATCGGCATTTTGCAGTGTCGTGATCGAGCCGATGATCGAAGCAAGCGGCGTGCGCAAATCGTGCGAGATCGAGGACAGCAGCGTCGCACGCAGCCGCTCCGTCTCGGCCTGGACACGCGCCTCGTCGATACCCTCGGCCAGGTGAATGCGTTCGATTGCCACGGCCGCCTGATCGCTGAGCGCGTCCAAAAGCCGCCGATCGTCAGGGGTAAGGAGAGGGCCCGGCCGCTCGCGATCGATGCCGATCACGCCGACGGCGCCGCGCTCGGTGCGCATCGGCAGGAAGAGGCGCTTGGCGCCCGGGAGAGTGTCGGCGCCGCGGCCGGCCGGGCGGTTGTGATCCCAGGTCCAGCGCGCGGCGGCAATGTCCGCCTCGTCCAGTTCGTCCTCGGGAGGATAGCCGGCGCGCACCGTCATCTTGCCGCCCTCCGGCAGCAGGATCACCACGTGGACCTTGAGCATCGAGGCAACCTGGTAACAGGTCGCCCACAGCAAATCCTCCAGGTCTCCGATACCCGCGAGCTTGCGGCTGAAGGCATAGAGTTCGGCGGTCGCCTTGGCGCGGCGTTGCGCCGTTTGCACTTGGGCGCTGGTGCGCGCGGTCAGGTTGCTGGTGAGCACCGCCACGATGCCGAAGAACACCAGCGCCACGAAATTCGCGGGATCGGCGATGGTGAAGGTGTAGATGGGCGGCAGGAAGAAGAAATTGTAGGCGAGTACCGAAAGCAGCGTCGCGTAGAGCGAAGGCCAAAGGCCATAGAGGATCGCGCTCAGCAGCACCGCCGACAGGAACACCAGCGAGATGTTGGCGACTTGGATGAAGCGGTCGATTCCGAGCGCGATCGCAAGCGCGAGCGCCACCAGAGCCGTGGTGCTGAGATAGGGAATGACGTCGAACCCGTCGTGGTCGGTTCGGGTCTGCACGGTCTTGGCCGGCAGTTTCTCGCCCTCCCCGGCGACGGTCTGCACGCTGATGTTGCCGGAGTGACGCATCAGGTCATAGACGACCGATCCGTGCACCAGCTCGAACAACCAGGACCGCGTCGATTTGCCGAGGATGATTTGCGTCACGTTGTTCGCCTGGGCGTAGGTAAGCACGTCCTTGGCGATGCTGCTGCTGCCGGGAATCGTGATGGTCTCGGCGCCGAGCTGCTCGGCCAGCCGGAGCCCATCGGCGATGCGATCGCGTTCGACTTCGGTGAGGCGCAGATGCCGCGCGGTCTCCACGTAAAGCGCGGTCCAGGGCGCCTTGAGCTGATCCGCGAGCCGTTTCCCCTGCCGCACCACCTGCGCCGTGAGCGGGCTCTCGCTGATGCAGATCAGCAGCCGGTCGCCCGCGGCCCAGGGCCCGGCGATCGCGTGCGCCTGCATGTAGGTGAGCATCTGCTCGTCGACGCGCTGGGCGGTGCGCCTGAGCGCCAACTCGCGCAGCGCCGCGAGGTTCCCCGGCTTGAAGTAATGCTTGAGCGCGCGCTGCGCCTGATCCTTGACGTAGACCTTGCCCTCGCCCAGCCGCTGTATCAGGTCGGCCGGCGTCAGGTCCACGACCTCGACTTCGTCCGCCTGGTCGACAATTCCGTCCGGCACCGTCTCGCGCACGCGGATGCGGGTGATCTGCGCCACGACATCGTTCAAGCTCTCGACGTGCTGGATGTTGAGGGTGGTGTAAACGTTGATGCCGGCCGCCAGCAGCTCTTCGACGTCCATGTAGCGCTTGGGGTGACGGCTTCCCGGAGCGTTGGTGTGCGCGAGCTCGTCGACCAGCACCAAGGTGGGCGCCCGCTTCAGGATTGCGTCGATGTCCATTTCGTGCAGCGTCTGTCCGCGATAATCGATGACGCGCCGGGGCACGATCTCGAAACCGCGCACGAGCTGCTCCGTCTCGATGCGGCCGTGGGTCTCGACCACTCCGATCACCACGTCGGCGCCTTCGCGCCGCCGGGCGGTCCCCTGGACCAGCATTTCATAGGTCTTGCCGACTCCGGGCGCCGCTCCGAGGAAAACCTTGAGCTTGCCGCGCTGCTCCGCCTTGGCGGCTTCCAGCAGCGCCTCGGGCGACGGGCGTTGACCCGTCAGCGATTGCTCGGCCGTGCTCATAGCGTAAAGAATACCGCGCGTACCGTTGTGGTGCAGCCGTTCCAGCATCCGCTGATCAGCAGCAGCGAGGTAACGACCGACAAGCCAGCCGGCGGCAGGGTACGCCTTTTGCGCGGCGCCGCCTACTTTGCCGGTGATGCCGGTCCCCTCCCTAGAACGGGATGATGATGTCGGTTCCGAGGGTGACTTGGTGTCCTGAAGTTCCGGTGGAGGTGCCGAATGGGTGGGTACCGTTGAGGGAAGCGTCATAGCGAATCTCGGGTCGGATGACCAAGCCGGTGAAGGGAGCCGACACCGGAGGCTTGAAATTTACGCCGAAGGTCAGCTCGCCATAGGTGGTGCGGCCGCCGGAGAACGAGGTATTGGGCTTGCCGTCAAGGGCGTTGACGGCATCGAGCGGGTTCGGGAAGGCGGTGACGTAGAAGCCCTGGGGGTCCCAGAACACCTCGCCGCGGCCCTGCAGAGTGAACTGATCGTCGATTTGATAGCTCACGTATTGCGCGATGCCGTAGCCCGACGCGTTGAAGCCGTCGTCATGGACGTAGTTGAGGTCGGTGGTGAGGGTAAGCGTGTCGTTCACCTTCCAGGTGGTGGTGACGTCGTTGTACCAGCGGTATGCGCTGTTGACGTTGAAGGGCTCGCCGGCGCCGCTGGAGTTCTCGGGACCGAAGTGGCTCAAGCCCACGACCGTCAGATTGCCGCCCAGGAGATTGAGGCCGACGCCGACGAGGCCGGCCCCGGCGTTGTTGTTGTTGCCCGAACCCAGGGTGGTCTGATTGCCGCTGTCGATGCCGAGATAGATGTCGAGCTGGGGATCGACGTGGGTGGTGGTCCAGAAGCCCGTGTGCGAGACGGTGACACCAAAATTGTAGATGTAGGAATGCGAATAGAGCGGGTTGTTGGCGGGGGTGACGCTCTCGGCGCTCATCGGGCTCGGCCACTGACCGAGTCTCGCGTCGATGCCGCCGTCGGTGAGCCACGGCAGATGGAACAGCGCGTCCGCCTCCAGGATGGTCATCTGGTAGTCGCCATTGAGAGTGCGGTCCAGCTCGCCGAGGAAATGCGTGTAGCGTGCGTCGGTACCGATCATGCCGGTCAAGGTGAAGCCGAAATCGTAGCCCGTGGCCTTGGGGTCGAGCGGGCGGGTCACGGTCAAGGCGAACTGGTTGAGCACCGGCGTATTGGCGCGATCGGTATAGAGCTGGCCGAAGTTGATGTCATTGGCGGGGTTTTGCGGGTTCCCTATGATGCCGGCGTTGATGTAGCCCGAGAACGTGATGGTATCGGCCCACGAAGCCGGCGCCGCCTCGTCGGCGCGTGCCGCCGACATTGTCACCAGCGCGCCAAAACCACACAGCGAAACTAGTTTCGCCGCTGCTCCCGAACGTAACCGCATGTCTTCCCCCTAAGCAAAGACGAGCGACCTATTTCACATCATCCAGTGCTATATTTAATTTTAGAACATTCACGTGCGGCTCGCCGAGAATCCCGAGGATTCGCCCGTCAATGTGCGCGTCGACGAGCGCCCGCACCTTGTCCTCGCTGAGGGTGCGAGCCTTGGCGACGCGCGGCACCTGGAAGTAGGCGGCGGCCGGCGTGATGTCGGGATCGAGCCCGCTCGCCGAGGTCGTGACCAAATCGACCGGG
>DATIYT010000079.1:0-3505 GCA_035517495.1 Allostellaceae bacterium
GGCAGCTTGCCAGCGGAGCACGGCAATTGGAGCCATTGTTTCGATCCGGCGCGCAGGCAGAAGGCGACCTTCTTTTGTTGGAGGACAACGAGCGGGTCTTCTGCCGAAGATGGCGCGTGAGTAGAGACGGCAGCCACAGCTCCGTCTTGGTCATATTGCCCGCTGCCCAGCACCCGACATCTTCATGCCTTGAACGCCTCGATCACGAATTTGGGTTGAAGGATGAGCTAGATGGCGCCTGGGCCTTGCGTCCGCTGGAGCTCACGCGTGAAGGCTCTCGAACAACCCTGGTACTCGAAGATCCGGGTGGGGAGCCGCTCGAACGGTTGCTCGGTGAGCCCCTCGAAATCGAACGCTTCTTGCGGGTCGCCATCGAAATCGTTGCGGCGCTAGGCAAGGCGCACCAATGTGGCCTTGTTCACAAGGACATCCGGCCGACCAATATCGTAATCAACCAGGCGAGTGGAGAAGTCAGGCTCACCGGGTTTGGCATCGCGTCCCGGCTTCCGCGCGAACGCCAGGCGCCGGAACCGCCCGAGACAATCGCCGGCACGCTCGCTTACATGGCACCTGAACAGACCGGCCGGATGAATCGTTCGATCGACTCGCGAAGTGACTTATACGCCCTCGGCTGCACTTTCTATCAAATGCTTACGGGCTCTTTGCCGTTCTCTGCGTCCGATCCGATGGAGTGGGTGCATTGTCACGTCGCGCGGCGTCCCGTGCCGCCAGCTGAGCAGCTGAAGAACGTGCCCGGCGCTGTCTCGTCGATCATCATGAAGTTGCTCGCCAAAACAGCCGAGGAACGCTATCAGACCGCCGGTGGCGTCGAGCGCGATTTACGGCGTTGCCTCGCCGAATGGGAGGCCGGGCGCAACATCGACGACTTCGCCGTTGGCCAACACGACATGTCTGACCGCCTGCTGATTCCTGAAAAGCTTTACGGGCGGTCGCGTGAGTGTGAGGTGTTGCTCGCCTCCTTCGAACGCGCCGTTACGAGCGGTTCGCCGGAACTGGTACTCGTCACTGGATATTCCGGCATCGGGAAGTCTTCGGTTATCAATGAACTACACAAGGCGCTGGTGCCGCTGCGAGGGCAATTCGCGGCAGGCAAGTTTGATCAGTACAAGCGTGATATTCCCTATTCGACGCTCGCCCAGAGTCTGAAGAGCCTCGTCCGGCCTCTTCTCGGCAAAAGCGACGTCGAACTGCGTGGCTGGGCCGAGGCTGTTCTCGCTGCGCTGGGTCCCAACGCACGCCTTATGGTCGACCTTATTCCCGAGCTGACGCTCATAATCGGAGAACAGCCACCTGTACCGGAACTACCGCCGCAGGATGCCCAAAGGCGCTTCCAGCTCGTCCTTCGGCGCTTTATCGGCGTCTTCGCCCGGCCGGAACATCCGCTGGCGCTCTTCCTCGACGACTTGCAATGGCTCGATGCGGCGACGCTCGACCTCCTTGAGGATATTTTGACCCGCTCGGATCTGCAGAACCTCATGCTGATTGGAGCCTATCGGGACAATGAAGTGACGGCCGACCATCCGCTCAGGCGGAAGCTCGACGCCATCAGGAGCGCAGGTGGAAGGATAGCGGAGATCACGCTTGCGCCACTCGCCTGCGAACATCTCGGGCAATTGATTGTGGATACCCTTCGCTGCGATCCAATTCGCGGCGCACAGCTTGCGCAACTGGTGCACGCGAAGACCGGCGGCAATCCGTTCTTCGCCATCCAGTTCCTCTCTTCGCTCGCCGAACAGAAATTGCTTAGCTTTGATCATGCCGCAGCACGATGGTCCTGGGATCCAAAGCGTATTCACGGCAAGGGATACACCGATAACGTGGTCGACCTTATGGTCGCCAAGCTCATCCGCCTGCCGACCGAGACGCAGAAAGCGTTGCGGCAGCTGGCCTGCCTCGGGAGCATCGCCAGCATCAAGACACTTTCACTGGTCCTCGGCATTTCCGAGGAGCAAATCCACTTAGCTCTTTGGCCGGCCGTTCGTCAGGAATTGGTCGAGGGCTCGGCTGGGAGCTTCCGGTTTGCGCACGATCGCATCCAGGAGGCGGCCTATTCGCTTGTTCCGGAAAGCGAACGCGCGGCCGAACATCTCAGGATCGGCAGGTTGTTCACGTCACGGACCGCATCGCTCAAGATCGAGGAGAATATCTTCGAGGTCGTGAGCCACTTCAATCGAGGCGCCGAACTGATCACGCTACCTGACGAGCGGGAGCGCCTCGCAGAACTGAACCTTATCGCTGGTCGGCAGGCCAAACAATCGAGCGCCTATGCCGCGGCATTGAAGTTCTTCGCGTTGGGGCGTGCGCTGCTGGCACAGGAGTGCTGGGACCGCAACTACAAGCTCACCTTCGCCCTCGAGCTGCAACGGGCCGAATGCGAGTTTCTCACGGGCGATCACGTCAATGCCGAGCAGCATCTGGCGCTGCTTTCCTCCCGTGCGGTCGGGCTCGCCGACCAGGCTTCTGTTGCGTGCCTGCGGATCGATCTCCTGATGACGCTCGGACACTCCAACCAAAGCGTGGAAGTCGGGCTCGATTACCTACGGTCGGTCGGTGTTGCATGGCCGCCTCATCCTGCGCAGGACGAGGTGCGTCACGAGTTCAAGCGGATCTGGCAGCAGATCGGCTCTCGGCCTATCCAGGCTCTTATTGACCTGCCCCTCATGGAGGACCCCCGCTGGCAGGCGCAATTGAACGTGTTGACAGCGCTTCTTCCGCCCACACTGTTCACAGATGAGAACCTGTTCTCCTTGGTCGTTGCCCGCATGGCAAACATCAGTGTAGAGCACGGGAACACGCACGGTTCGTGCCTGGCCTATGTCTGGCTTGGCTTGCTCCTCGGACCGCATTTCGGCAACTACCCTGCGGCATTCGAATTTGGTCAGCTCGGCCTCGATCTAGTGGAGAAACGCGGTCTCACGCGCTTTCGCGCGCGCGTCTACTTAGATTTCTCCCACGTCGTCAATCCTTGGAGACAGCACGCCAGATCCGGCCCCGAACTGGTGCAGCGGGCGCTCGACGTCGCAAACGAGATCGGCGATCTCACCTTTGCAGCCTACAGTAGCTGCAATCTGGTTTCGGTGCTGCTTGCTGCCGGCGTGCCGCTCGCAGAAGTGCATCGAGAGGCCGAGCGCCGGCTTGAGTTCGCCCGGCAATTGCAGTTCGGTCTCATCGTCGACATCATAACGGGGCAGCTGCGGCTGATTATGGCGCTGCGTGGACTTACCCCGAGCCTTAGCTCTTTTGACGGTCCGGAGTTTGCAGAGCTGCCATTCGAGCACCGCCTGGAGCGGGATCCGGGCCTCACGGTGGCGATCGGCTGGTACTGGCCACGCAAGCTGCAAGGACGTGTTTTCGCCTGCGACGCGGCGGGGGCGATGGAGGCCGTGCTCAAGGTCGAGCCCTTCCTCTGGACGATCACGTCGCATCTCGAGATTGCCGATTATCATTTCTATGCCGCCCTTGCGCGCTCGATGTCATATGAGTC
>DATIYT010000080.1:0-22703 GCA_035517495.1 Allostellaceae bacterium
CAGGGGGACGAAATTTGATCAATCTCAGAAGTGCCTGTGCCGCAGCGATTTATTGCACTTTGTGATATCTGGCGACCCCTACGGGATTCGAACCCGTGTTACCGCCGTGAAAGGGCGATGTCCTAGGCCTCTAGACGAAGGGGTCGGCGAGGCGCGCGCCAAGGGTCTATAGGCCGTGGGCTCGGAAATCAAGCAAGCCATCGGGTAGCACCCGTGCGGCGCTAACCGTCCCCTAGCATGCACGCCCCCAATTTACACGGCGGGATTTGCTCAAGCCTCCGCGGCGTCGTCGATCATGACCCGCAGATCGTTCCGCCCCTGCCAGCCATCGGCGCGGAGGTGCCCCGCGACATGGAAGCTTCGCCCCCCGCCTTTCAGCAACGCGCGGCCGAGATCGGTCTCGAGGCTTCGAAACGCAATCCCTTGAAGGCGGCGACTGCTGGCAGCCTCTGCGAAAACAACACGCACATGCGCGGTCCCCACCACCTCCGCGCGCAGCACGCGCAGGTTCGGAAACGCGAACCTGGGCTCGCTGTTCCCGGCCCCGAACGGCGCCAGCCGCTCCAGCAGCACCACGAACTCGGGCGTCGCCGCCGCAGGCATCAGCGCGCCATCGATCCCGAGTTCGGGGACCAGCCCATCCGGTCCGTGCGCCGCATGCACTCGATCCACCAGAAAATTGCGCAGCGCCTGCAGATTCTCCTGCGCCACCGTGAAGCCCGCGGCCATCGCGTGACCGCCGCCATTGAGGAGCAATCCCGCCTGGCGCGCCGCGATCACCGCGGGCCCGAGCGCAAAGCCGTTGATCGAACGTCCGGAACCCTTGCCCACGCCCTTCTCCAGCGAAACGACGCAGGCCGGCCGGTTGTAGCGCTCTTTAAGGCGGCCCGCGACGATGCCGATCACACCGGGATGCCAGCCCTCGCGCGCCACGAATGCGAGCGGCATCCCCTTGCCTCCCCGCTCCACCTCCTCGATCGCCTCCGCTAGAACGGCAGCCTCGATCTCGCGACGCTCGTCGTTCCACCGATCGAGTTCCTGGGCCAGCGCGCGCGCCTCATGGGGTTCGTCGGTCGCAAGCAGCCGCGTCCCCGCATCAGCCTCGCCAACTCTCCCGCCGGCGTTGACGCGCGGTCCAAGCATGAAGCCCGCATGATAAGCGTCGATCCGCTCGCTGACCGACGCCACCTCGGCGAGCGCCGCGATCCCGGTATTGCCGAGACCGCGCATCACCTTCAGTCCCTGCGCCACCAAGGCCCGGTTGATGCCGGTCAACGGCACCACGTCGCAGATCGTGCCCAGCGCAACCAAGTCCAGCAACCGCAGCAAGTCAGGCTCACTTCGACTCGAGTACCAGCCACCCCGGCGAAGCGCACGGTTGAGACCGACCACGAATAGGAACGCGACGCCCACCGCCGCCAAAACGCCATGCGGACTCTGCTCGTCGAGCCGGTTGGGATTGACCACCGCCGCGGCGCGCGGCAGCGCCGGCTCGCCCACATGATGGTCGAGCACGATCACGTCGAGACCAGCCTCGGCGGCCACCGCGAGCGCAGCGTGCGCGGTGATGCCGCAATCAACGGTGATGACGACGCGGGCGCCGCGATCTCTCAGCCGCAACAGTGCCGGCGCATTCGGGCCATAGCCTTCTGTCAGCCGGTCAGGCACGTAGACGGCGACGCTCGCGCCTACACTTTCGAGAAATCGCCGCAGCAGCGCCGCCGATGTGGCGCCGTCGACATCGTAGTCGCCGAAGATTGCGATCGGCTCGGCGCTCTCGATCGCTCGCCGGACACGCTCCACCGCCACGTCCATGTCCCGGAACGAACTCGGATCGGGAAGCTGCTCCCGCAAGGTCGGGCTGAGAAAGCGCTCGGCGTCCTCGGCGCCAACCCCGCGCGCGGCCAGCACGCGTCCCAATATTTCCGGCACGGCCAAACGCTGCGCGAGTGCCAGCCCCAAGCGCTCGTCGGCGAGGCGCTGGCGCCAACGGCGTCCGCTCAACGATCTGTCGACGCCGAGAAAACCCGTCTCACCGATCACGTCCGCTTCCATGGATCAGCGCCACCTGATAACGGACGGCGATTTAATCCCCTGCCCCCCGCTCGTCCCCACGATCCCCTTCTCTCTTCGCATCAGCGGTCTCGGCGGTCCCCATCGTTCTTGGCCCTTCATTGCAGTCGCGGTCGATTAGCGCCGCACATCCGGTCTCAGCGCGCGAACGCTCCGTAGTGGGTCTTGCGCATGAAATTATGCTGCGCCTGGATGATACGCACGGTACCCGATTTGGAGCGCATCACCATCGAATGCGTGACGGCACCTCCGGCGAAACGGCGCACGCCCTGCAGCATGCTGCCGTTGGTGACGCCGGTTGCGGCGAACATCACATCTCCCTTGGCGAGATCGAGCAGGCCGTATTTGCGATTGAGATCCGTGATCCCGAGCCTGCGCGCACGGGCGCGCTCGTCGTCGTTGCGGAACAGCAGCCGGCCCTGCATATGGCCGCCGATGCAACGAAGCGCGGCCGCCGCCAGCACGCCCTCGGGCGCACCGCCCGATCCCATGTAGATGTCGATGCCGCTCTCGGGGCGCGAAGTCGCGATGACACCGCTGACGTCGCCGTCCGAAATCAACATGATGCGTGCGCCGGCCTCGCGCACCTTCGCGATCAACTCGGCATGACGTGGGCGATCGAGGATGCACACCACGAGATCCGCTACCTCGACGTCCTTCGCACGCGCGAGACTCTTGAGGTTGGCGCCCGGCGACTCGTCGAGGTCGACGACTTCGCCCAACCCGCCGCCGATCGCGATCTTGTCCATATAGACGTCGGGCGCATTGAGGAATCCGCCGGCCTCGGCCATGGCGATCACAGCCAAGGCGTTGGCGCCGCCCTTGGCAGTGATGGTGGTGCCTTCGAGCGGGTCAAGCGCAATATCAATCTTGGGGCCGTGCCCCGTGCCCACCTTCTCGCCGATGTACAGCATCGGCGCCTCGTCGCGCTCACCTTCGCCGATCACCACCGTGCCATTGATCGCCAGCGCGTTCAGGGCTTGACGCATCGCATCGACAGCCGCCTGATCGGCCGCCTTCTCATCGCCACGGCCCATCAACCGCGACGCCGAGAGCGCCGCCGCCTCGGTGACGCGAACCGCCTCCAGCGCCAAGTTGCGATCCGTCCATCCGCTGTCGGCTTTGCTGTCGGACATTGGGTCCTCTCCGATTCCTTGGCGTCAAAGACTCTCGATGCGTATCATGCGCGGAGGCTCGAGCACCGTCGAGAGCGATCCGATCTCGTGGAGCGCGCGGCGCATCGCGGCTTCCTCGGTCTCGTGAGTGGTCAGCACCACCGGCACCGCCTCGCCCGGCGCGCGCCCGCGCTGGATCATTGCTTCCATCGACACTTGCTGATCGCGCAACGCCGCCGCCACGTCGGCGATCACGCCGGGCCGGTCCACCACCATGAGGCGGACATAGTAGGCGCCGCGGTGTCGCTCCATCGGTGATGCCGGCTGCGTCCTAAGTTCCGCCGCTGAAACGGTGAAGCTCGGCGAATGGCGCCCACTCGCGATGTCGATCAGATCGGCAACCACGGCGGACGCCGTCGGCTGCGCGCCGGCGCCCCGTCCTTCGAGCATGACGCGGCCGCAGAAATCGCCCTCGACCACGATGCCGTTGAAGACGCCCTCGACGCTCGCGATCGGCGCGGTCAGGGGCACCATGCAGGGATGCACGCGCTGCTCGATGCCGTGCTCGGTCGGTCGCGCGAGCCCCAGCAGTTTGATGCGATAGCCCAGCTCCCGCGCGTATTCGATATCGAGCGCGGATACGTGGCGGATTCCCTCGATATAGACGCCGGCGAAATCGACCGCGGTGCCGAACGCAACCGAGGTCAGGAGTGCGAGCTTATGCGCGGCATCCACGCCGTCGATGTCGAAGCTTGGGTCCGCCTCGGCGTAGCCGAGCTTTTGCGCCTCCGCCAACACCTCGCCGAATTCACGGCGCGTCTCGCGCATCGTGCTCAGGATGAAGTTCGACGTGCCGTTGAGAATGCCATAGACGCGGGTAATGCGATTGGCCGCGAGCCCCTCGCGCAGCGCCTTCACGATTGGAATACCGCCCGCCACCGCCGCCTCGAAAGCGAGCGACACACCCTTCGCCTCGGCGAGTCGGGCGAGCTCCGTGCCATGATGCGCCATCAGTGCCTTGTTGGCGGTCACGACATGCTTGCCGGTTTGCAATGCGCCGCGCACGAAATCGAGCGCTATGCCTTCAGCACCTCCAATCAGCTCCACCGCCACGTCAATCTCGGGGTCAGCGGCCATTGCTGCCGCGTCGCCGAACCAGCGCACGCCCGAGAGATCAACGCCGCGGTCGCGCTGGCGGTCGCGCGCCGACACTGCCGCCAACAGCAACCGCCGCCCGGCGCGACGTTGCAACAGTTCGGCATTGCGGTGCAGCAGGTCGAGCGTGCCGGCGCCGACCGTTCCAAGACCCGCGACGGCGATCCGGAGCGGCTGCTTCACGAGGTCACGCGATTGCTGTCGCGAAAAGGCGCGGCACCCATGTCGTTGCTCCGTTCAATATTCCAACGTGAGTGCCGCGACGCCACCTTGCTCGCCCAGCGGGGCCGGCGTAGCGCCGACCTCGACGGCACGCGCTGGCACGCCGGCATTCGTGAGCGCCACCGCGACCGCGCGCGCGCGATCCATCGCGAGCCCGAACCCATCGATCTCGGCGGATGCCGCATCGCGCGAGCCTGACGGCACCGAATATGCGGTGACGCGAATGACGCCGCCGTTTTGCTGGCGCATCTGCGCCGCTTGACGAATCTGCGCCATTTCGTCCGGACCGAGACGGGTGGAATTGCCGGAGAAGCGCACGACCCCCACTGTCATCGTGACTCCCTGTGGTGTCGTCGGCGCAATGGTTGCAGGCGACGTCGGCGCCGTGACGGGCGGTGGCTGCAGGGACGCCGTTTGCGGCGGCGTCACGGGTTGCGACGGCGGCTTCGCGGGCACCTGCGCCGTCGTACCAGGCGCCGCCGGTGCCGCTCTCGGTTGATCACCTTGCGGCAGATTATTGATGGTCGGCGGAGTGAGCGATGACTCCTGCGGCGTCTGCGGCTGGGGTGCCGTGCTGGGGGTCCCGAGCGCGTGGTGCGGGGGCGTGTGCTGCGGTGTAGCAGCGGCCACCGAGGGAGAATTGCTTTCGCCCGGCGGCCCTGGTGCCGTCGTCGCCGGCACGCCTGCCGTGCGCGACGTTCCTAATCCCGCGGTGGTCGGCTCATATGTTGAGCTGCTCCCGCCGCCAGCAGATCCGCCATCGCTCGCAGAGGCGATCGTACTTGAACCCGCCGCAGCAGTCGCGGTCCCGCTCGCCGCCGCCGGCGTAGCCACCGGGCCCGCTACCGCTTTCGGCGCGGTCGCGGCGTATTGATCGCTGTTGTCGACGTACTTTGCATTGGAGCGGTCGGCGATCAGGCTTTGGCGGAGCTGCTCTCGCTCGTCGGAACTCAAGGCGTTGGTCGGCGGCTCGGGCACGGTGCCGAGGCTCGGATAGGGCTCGTCGCTACCCGCCTCCAAGTTCTTTGCATTGGGCTCTGTACCGCTCGGATCGTCCGCCGCCGAGCCGCTGAGACCGCGATACCATTCAACGGGGTTCGCCCAGTCGGGATAAGAACAGGCCGACAGCAGCAGCGTAGTGGCGAAAACAGCCGCTGTAGCGAGCATCGGTCGCGCGTGAAAAGCGGTCTTGCTATCGATCATGACAACCGTCCCGGGAACTCCGTTCCTTGCCCGTTCAACAATGAGCCTGCCATCGAGACCGGCCTCTGGTATATGAAGTCGCCCGACTACAACCCGCACGATCTCCCAGAGGGCGCCGGACCGCTGATTTTATGGCAGACACCCCAAAGCAGAAGCAAGGGACTAACGAATCCGGCGCGAAATTGCCGGACCCTATGAAGCTTGCGCGCGAATGGGCCTCGATCGCCGAGCGGAGCCAGCGACTCGTAAAGGATTTTCTCGAACGCCAAAGGGCGCAGGCGGCGACCCCGGCGGACCCGCTGAACATAGCGCAGGCGTTCCTCGAGATGACCCAGCGGATGGTGGCCGATCCCACCCGTCTGGTGCAGGCGCAACTCGGCCTCTGGCAGGACTACCTGAGACTCTGGCAGCACACCGCCGAGCGCCTGATGGGCGTCGAGTCCAGCGAGCCGGTGATCGAGCCGAACGCCGCGGATCGCCGCTTCAAGGACCGCGCGTGGAGCGACAACGCCGTCTTTGACTACGTGAAGCAAAGCTATCTCCTCACCGCACGCTGGATGCAGGCGGCCGTCAAGGATGTCGACGGCCTCGACGAGAAGACGGCGCGCAAGGTCGACTTCTATACGCGCCAGTTTGTCGACGCGATGGCGCCCTCCAACTTCATCCTGACCAACCCGGAAGTGCTGCGCGCCACCATCGAGAGCGGCGGCGAGAACCTCGTCAAGGGATTAGGCAACCTGCTTTCGGATTTGGAGCGCGGCCAAGGCAAGCTGCTGATCAAGATGACCGACCTGGATCGGTTCAAGGTCGGGCAGAACATCGCGGTGACCCCTGGCAAGGTAGTCTACCGCAACGACCTTATGGAGCTCATTCAATACACGCCCACCACCCCGACGGTGCAGCGCACGCCGTTGCTGATCATGCCGCCCTGGATCAACAAGTTTTATATTCTCGACCTGCGGCCGGAAAATTCCTTCATCAAATGGGCGGTGGCGCAGGGGCATACGGTATTCGTGATCTCCTGGGTCAATCCGGACCGCGAGCTGGCGCAGAAAACCTTCGCCGACTACATGCTGGAAGGGCCCCTGGCCGCGCTGGACGCAATCGAGCAGGCGACCGGCGAGCGGCAGGTCAACGTGATCGGCTATTGCATCGGCGGTACTCTGCTCGCCTGTACGCTCGCCTACATGCGTGCCAAGCGCGATGATCGCATCAAGAGCGCCACCTATTTCGTGGCCTTGGTGGACTTCAAGGAGGCGGGCGAGCTTTCGGTCTTCATCGACGAGGAGCAGCTCCAGTACCTCGAGGAGCGCATGAACGAGCGCGGCTACCTCGAAGGTTCGGAGATGGCGACCACCTTCAACATGCTGCGCGCCAACGACCTGATCTGGTCCTTCGTCGTCAACAACTATCTCCTGGGCAAGGAGCCGTTCCCATTCGACCTGCTCTACTGGAATTCCGATTCGACGCGGATGCCCGCGGCCATGCACAGCTTTTATCTCCACAACATGTACCAGCAGAACAAGCTTGTCGTGCCTGGCGGCATTTCGCTGGAGGGAGTCCCCATCGACCTTGGAACCATCGAGACGCCGAGTTTCCTGCTCTCGACCCGGGAAGACCATATCGCGCCCTGGCGTTCGACTTACGCCGCGACACAGATCTACCGCGGACCCGTCACCTTCGTGCTGGCTGCCTCGGGCCACATCGCCGGCGTCGTCAATCCGCCGGGAAAGAGCAAATACGGCCATTGGCGCAATGAAAAGAATCCGCCGACCGCAGAGGCTTGGCTCGACACCGCGACGCAATATCCGGATTCGTGGTGGCCGGCGTGGGAGGAATGGATTCGCCGATACGGCGGCGACCAGGTGCCGGCGCGACAGCCGGGCGACGGCAAGCTGAAGCCGATCGCCGACGCTCCGGGGACCTACGTGCTGGTTCAAGCAAGCTGAACCGATCGCGTTGGCCCAGGAATGACGCCCGATCGCGCGCGCCATATTTCTTTTGTGGACGGCGGTTCTTATCCCCTTCGCGGCGGAAATTTGCTGCGCCCTCTGATCGACGGCACGCCGGCGTTCCGGCGCATTGCCGGCGCCGTCGAGCAGGCTCGCCGCAGCGTATGGCTCACCGTGACCTTCTACGCCCATGATTTCGCTATACCGGACCGCGGCGTCTCGCTGTTCGACCTGCTCGACCGTGCCACGGAACGCGGCCTCGATGTGCGGGTGATCTTCTGGCGTCCCAATACCGAGAGTTCCGGATACGGCCGAACATTTGCGGGATCGGCGGCAGATCATGACTTTTTGCGCGAGCGAGCTTCGCGCTTCCGTATCCGTTGGGATCGCGCGCGCGGTCCCTACTGCCATCACCAAAAGATATGGCTGGTCGATGCCGGCAGACCGAGCGAGGTCGCGTTCGTCGGCGGGATCAACTTGACGGCGATGGCATTGGGTTCGCCCGGCCATAGGGATGGGTGGCGGCATGATGCCCATTTGGAGCTCGCGGGTCCGTCGTCGAGCGACGTGCATCACAACTTCGTCCAGCGGTGGAACGAAGCCAGCGAGCGCTCGAGCGACGATGGAACATGGGGCCACACGGGCGGCGATGAGCTGCCGTTTCCGACGCGAGTCTCGGAGCCGCGAGGATCGAGCCTCGTACAGGTCCAGCGCACGATCGATCGTGACCGCTATCGCGACAACACGCCGACGCCGGCCGGCGCCGCTTACGACATTGCATCGGGCGAGCAGACGATATTGGAGCAGTACTGTCGCGCAATCGAAACTGCCCGCTCTTCGATCTATATCGAGAACCAGGCCATTCCCATTCCCGAGATCGCTACGCCCATCGAGCGCGCACTGGTGCGCGGCGTCGCCGTCGTGATGCTCGTGCCGGCGGAACCCGAAGAGCATGTGCAGGCCGCGCGCCGCAACCCCGCGCGCAAGCCGCACTTCGACGCGCTGGCTCGATTAGGGAGCCACCCCAATTTCACCCTGGCCGGAATTGCATCACTCAACTCGGTCGGCAAGCGGCAGAACATTTACGTGCACGGCAAGCTGATGCTGGTAGACGATGGCTGGGCCACGATCGGTTCGTGCAATTTGCACGCTTATTCGCTGCAAGGGCACAGCGAGCTCAACGCCAGCTTCTGGGACCCAAGCCTCGTGCGTGCGCTCCGCTGTGAACTTCTGGCGGAGCATTTGGATATCGATTGCAGCGGCGTGGACGGACCTGCTGCGCTCGCGCTATATCAGCGGGTTGCACGGGACAATGGGCAGAAGCAAGCTTCGGGCGAGCGGGATTGGCAGGGTCTCGCCTTCGCGCTTGATGCCGCGACCTACGGCGAGTGAGCGGCGAACGCCCCGCGAGAATGTATTGATACATTGCAATGATTGACAGACTGCGCACCGGCGCTTAACTTCCGAGCCATGAACGCGCCCGCGACCTTCTCGACGGTTATGTGTTGGAATCGAAAGCTCGTGCTTTCGGGGCCGGAGAGGTGTTGCGCTCGCTAAACTTCTAAGCAAACCATCTCAAAGGCCCCGCCGGTACGGTCGGGGCCTTTGTCGTTTTCAGGACAGCTCCAATCGACCGGCCCCCGGGCCAAAGCGGAGGAGCACGATGAACCTGAGAATCTTGAGCGACAGCGGCGGCATTGCCGCCCTGACAGAAAGTGAAAAAACACCACTGCCTGCTGCGGTGGATGTCAGGTCGCGGCCGCCCGGCAGCTCGCTCTGGCACGCATTCCGCGAGCGCTATACGCGCGTGCGCGCCGAGCGCGAGTTGCAGGCGCCCGACGACTGGCCGCTCCGTGATATCGCGCTCGAAGACGATTTCGAGCCCAGCCTTGGCTCGTTCTGGGACTGTCCGTGAGCGCGACCATCCGTCCATTCGAGATCGGCGATGCCGATGGGCTGGCGGCGCTTGTGCTCGGCATTCAGCAGCGCGAGTTCGGCATCGCCATCACCTATGAGGACCAGCCGGACCTGCGGGATGTCGCGGGCTACTTCCGCGAGGCTCGCGGCGGCTTCTGGGTCGCGGTCGATGGCCCGGAAGTCGTGGGCTGCGTCGGGCTCGTCGATCTTGGCAATGGTCAAGGAGCGTTGCGCAAGATGTTCGTCCGCCCCGACCATCGCGGCAGCGACAAGTCGGTGGCGCAACGCCTGCTCGCGGCCTTGCTCGGCCACGCACGCGCCGCGGGGATTCGGCGCCTCTATCTGGGCACCACGGAGAAGTTCCGCGCGGCCCACCGCTTCTATGAGAAGAGCGGCTTCGCGCGCGTTGCCGAGACCGAGCTGCCCGCCAATTTCTCGCGCATGGCGCTCGACACGCGGTTCTACACCATCGAGCTTTCTACCGATACTCGTCCGCAAGCTTCGCGTAATGCGCCGGGAGCCGCTCCATATAGAGCTTCTCCTCAGGGCTGACGGCGCGCAGCAACCGCGCGGGGGTGCCGGCCCAAAGCTCGCCCGATTTGACGCGCTTCCCCGGCGTCACCACCGCGCCGGCCGCGACCCAAGCGCCGGTCTCCACGACCGCGCCATCCATGACGCACGCCTTCATGCCGATGAAGGAGCCGTCTTCGAGGACGCACGCGTGGATCAAGCACATATGGCCGATGGTGACGTTGGCACCGATGCGCGTGCCTTCGGGGATGCGCTCCGACACGTGCACGACGGTGCCGTCCTGAATATTCGTATAGGCGCCGACGAAAATCGGCGACAGATCGCCGCGCAGCACCGAGCCGAACCAAATATTGGCATGGGAAGCAATCTCGACCGCGCCGATCACCGTGGCGGTGGGCGCGATCCAGGCTTCGGGCGCGATCACCGGGCGCCGGTCTCGGTATGGCACTATCAGGCGGCTCACGCCGTGAACGGCTCGCCGAGGCCACTCGATTCCGGCAGGCCCAGCATCAGGTTCATGTTCTGCACCGCAGCGCCCGACGCACCCTTGCCCAGATTGTCGAGGAGCGCCACCAGCCGAGCCTGCCCTGCTTCGTCCGAGCCAAACACAAAAAGCTTCATCCGGTTGCTGCCGTTCAGGCCCTCGGGATCGAGCGTCTTGAGTGACGCCGCCTCCTCGAGCGAGGCCACCTCCACGAAGCGTTCCCCCCCATAGGCGCGAACGAGCGCCGCGTGCACGTCCTTGATGGCCGGCGCCGTCGGAAGCGCATTCAACTGCAACGGCACCTCGACGATCATGCCCTGGGCATATCGGCCGACCGCGGGCGCGAACAGGGGCGCGTGCGCAAGCCCAGTGTAGTGATGCATCTCCGGCACGTGCTTGTGCGCGAGCGTCAGCGCATAGATGCGGTACGGCACTTCGGTGTAGCTGGGTGAAGCGCGGTCTTCGAACTCCGCGATCATGCTCTTGCCGCCACCGGAATAACCCGAGACCGCATTGACGGTGACGGGCCAGGACTTCGGCAAGAGTCCTGCCTCGACCAGCGGGCGCACGAGAGCGATGAAGCCGGTCGGATAGCAGCCGGGATTCGCCACGCGCCGCGACGCAATGATTGCGTCACGCTGCCCCGCCGACATCTCGGGAAAGCCGTAACTCCAGCCGGGCGCCGTGCGATGCGCGGTCGATGCGTCGATGACCCGCACCGAATTGCTCTCGATCATGCCGACCGCCTCGCGCGCCGCGTCGTCGGGAAGGCAGAGGAGCACGAGGTCGACGCTGTTGAGCAGGTCGCGCCGAGCAACCGCGTCCTTGCGCCGCGCCGAATCGATCGAGACCAGAGAAATATCCCGCCGCCCTTTGAGCCGCCGATGGATCTGCAGACCCGTGGTTCCGGCCTCGCCGTCGATAAATACCTTTGGAGTCATTTCGACCCTCTCAAATCCCGTAATTGACCATAAAAAAGGGGCGCTTCGATCTTGGCCGAAGCGCCCCGCGAAACGGATGTTCGCGCGTCAGCGCTTCGAGAACTGGAAGCTGCGTCGAGCCTTCGCGCGCCCGTACTTCTTGCGCTCGACCACGCGGCTGTCGCGCGTGAGGAATCCGTGCTGCTTCAGCAACGGCCGCAGCGACGGCTCATAAAAAGTGAGCGCCTTGCTGATGCCGTGCCTGACCGCGCCCGCCTGACCCGAGAGACCGCCGCCGGTCACCGAGCAGATCACGTCGTATTGGCTCACGCGATTGGCGATCGCGAAGGGCTGGTTGATCAGCATGCGCAACACCGGCCGCGCGAAGTAGATCGGGCTGTCGCGCTCGTTGACGGTGATCTTACCGGTGCCGGGCTTGAGCCAAACGCGGGCGACGGCGTTCTTGCGTTTGCCGGTCGCATAAGCGCGGCCAAACTCATCGAGCTTCGGCTTCGCAGGCTCCGCCTCTTCCACCACGGGGGCCGCGGGCTTCGCCTCGGTCAACGCCTGACGAAGCTGTCCCAGGGATTGCAGGTCGGCCATGGCGCTCAAGCCCTCTTGTTCTTCGGGTTCATCGCGGCGACATCCAGTACTTGCGGCTGTTGCGCCTCATGAGGATGCGCGGCGCCGGCATATACCTTGAGGTGTCCCATGACGCGCCGGCCCAACGGGCCGCGCGGCACCATGCGCTCCACCGCCTTGATGATGACGCGCTCGGGGTGCTTGCCGGCGAGGATCGCTCCCTTGGTGCGCTCCTTGAGGCCGCCGGGATAGCCGGTATACCAGCGGAACACGCTGTCCTGTGCCTTGTTGCCGGTCAGGCGCACCTTCTCCGCATTGATCACCACCACATGGTCGCCGCAATCCATGTTGGGGGTGTAGGTCGGCTTGTGCTTGCCGCGCAACCGATTGGCGACGATCGCGGCGAGCCGGCCCAGCACGAGGCCGTCGGCATCGACCAGCAGCCACTTCTTCTGGATGTCGGACGGTTTCGCGGTATAGGTCTTCATAGCGGATTTCCCGGATGCGGCGGCGCAGTATGCCGACTGCCGTCCCTTAGTCAATGCGAAATCCACTCCGGGCCAATGGCTTGGTTATGCGGTATCCGGATACCTCACCACGGGCATCATTACCGAGGGATGGAATACGTGGCGGTGACGTGAGCGACCATCTCGGGATCGCCCTCGCTGAATAGTTCTACTTGGCCCACCGCGAGGCTCTTGCCGAGCCGCAGCATCCGGCCCTCGGCCAGCAGCGGCGCAGGCGCAGGTTTGCGCAGGAAGTTGATATTGAGATTGGTGGTGACGGCGGCCTCGACGCGGCCGAGCAATGACATAACGACCGCGTACATCGCGAGGTCCGCGAGTGCCATCAGCACCGGTCCGCTGATGGTGCCGCCCGGACGCAACCAGTCGGCGCGAAAGGGAATGCGCACCGCCGCTCTCCCCTCCTCCAGCGACACCACCTCCGCCTCCATCATGGCTGCGATCGGGAGCTTCTCGCGGATGATCGCGCGGAATTCATCGGCCGTGATGCGGGACATGGGGCTGCTCCGAACGAGGAATTTCGAGCGATCATTGCCGGCCTTGAACCCGCGGGTCAAACGGGCTGATATGCGGCAAGTGGCCTATCCCCGAGGACCCCATGAGCACCATCGAGACTGCTCGACCCGCCGAAACCACGGAAGCGCCCATCCTCCTGCGCGGCGACGACAAGGGCATTGCGACGCTCACCCTCAACCGTCCAGCGCAGCGCAATGCGCTTTCGCACGCGCTGATGGGAGCGCTGCAACGCGAGCTTGATGCGATCGGCGGCGATCCCGCGGTCAAAGTCGTCGTGTTGGCGGCCGCTGGGCCCGCGTTCTCGGCGGGCCATGATCTCCGCGAGCTGCGGGCCGATCCAAGCCGAGCCAACTATCGAGCGACCTTCCGCCAGTGCAGCGACCTCATGCTGAGCTTGACGCGGCTGCCGCAGCCGGTGATCGCGCGGGTGCACGGCATCGCGACCGCCGCCGGTTGCCAGCTTGTCGCGTCCTGCGATCTCGCGGTCGCGGCGGAGGGGGCGCGCTTTGCCACTCCCGGCGTCAACATCGGGCTCTTCTGCTCGACGCCCATGGTGGCGCTCTCGCGCGCGGTCTCGCGCAAGGCCGCCATGGAAATGCTGCTCACGGGCGATTTCGTATCCGCCGCGCGGGCGCACGAGCTGGGCCTTGTCAACCGCGTGGTCCCGGCCGATCGCCTCGATGCCGAGGTGACGGCACTCGCGCGCACGATCAGCGAGAAGTCGCCGCTCACGCTCAAGATCGGCAAGGAGGCGTTCTATCGCCAGGCCGATCTCGGCCTCTCCGCCGCCTACGATTACGCGAGCGAGGTGATGACCACCAACATGCTCGCGCGCGATGCCGAGGAGGGAATCGACGCCTTCCTGCAAAAGCGCGCACCCACGTGGCTCGGTTGCTGAGCCCAGATGGACCACGAGCGCTATAGCGACGCCTATCTTCGCGGCGTTCTCGACGGCGTGCACGTGATCGCCATGGTGGGCGCGTCGCCGCACTGGAATAGGCCCAGCTACTTCGCAATGAAGTAGGCCTCAGTTTACTGGTCAATGGCTTAGCAGACACGGTTGGATGCGGATTTCCCACCGAAACGCGCTTGACGCCGGACTCGCCGGTGCGCGATAAGGCGCGCCGCCAAGCTCGGAGGTGTCGATGTCGCTGAGCGGCAGACGTGCCACCACCGCGGCCGCGGCACTGGGGATGCTGGTCGATGAAATCAGGCGGGACGTCGATGACGAACTGCAGAAAGGGCAGCGATGCGCGGCGTGATAAGTTGGTCGGCAAGAGCGCAAAAAAGACGGCGCCTGAGCGGGCGCCGTCGACATGGCCTGTTAAGGCGAAACTATGCGCGCTTGCGGCGCCGGATCGCGCCAAGACCGATCAGCGCGCCGGCGAGCAGCCCGAGGCTTCCCGGCTCCGGCACAGTCGCGGTGGTGGTGCCGGTAAGATCGAACGACATGCCGCACGACTGCGAGCCATCGGGATTATTCGTCGCACTACCGTGATCGTTATTGCAGGATCCCTCAACCGCGGGATCCAAAAACCCGTCTGCGCTTTCCCAACCCATCGACGTGCCGCCGCCCTGATCCCAGAAGATCGGGTCGCCGTTAGCGACGCTGGCGGTGTTCAGTTCGAGCCAATAGGTGCCCGCGCCCAGCAACGTCGCTGGTATGGAGAATGATTCCACGTCGAGGTCGTATCCGAAGCTGTTGGTTGTGACGATGCTCTGCGTCACGCTGGTCGGGCCGCCACTGGCAAGGGTCATGCCGCCAACCGGGTTGGTGACGATCGCCCAATCGATAGTTTGGAGAGTATCTCCGACAAAAGCCCACGCGCCGAAGTCGACGCCGGTGACGGTCGCAGGCGCAGAGAACACGAACGAGCTGCCGACGGTGTAACCGAAATTGATCGTCCAAGCGTCGGTCTGACCCGCGACGTTGCCCGAGGTGCCGGCGGGCCAACTCGAGGAGAAGACATCGCCGGGGGGAAAATTGGGATTCTTGTAAAGAACGTCGGCCCGCGCCGCGCCCGCGCCGACCGCGCCAAGCGCCATCGCGAAAAGTGCTAGTTTGTAAGCACGCATCGCTGTCCTGCAACTCACGGTTTCTTGAGATCACCAGCAAAAAACTTGCCAGCTTCGTTATCTCAATGACTTAGGTCGAGAGAGGGCGATCAATTGTAAATAGAATTTGACACTCGGAATAGTTACTTATGGTTAATCGTCTAATTATGGGAGCAGAAGATGCCAACGATTTTTGCCTCTGGGTACGACAGCTCCTGCTGGCCGGCATACGTGAGCGAGCGGCACGCGCGAGCAAGACGCGGCCGAGGCGCTGAACACGCCGGAGAACTGCAGCAGCTCGCCGCAGCGCTCGATCGCGCGGGAGGCGCCAAAAAGCCCCGTCGGATGGGGGACGCCGACGGGGCACCATCGTGAGAGTCGCCGAACGCGAGGTTCGCTGTCAGGCTGAGCCGGCGTTCGGTGGTTTCGGCCTTGGGAATGGCCGCTGGTAACCTGCGCCGACTCGGCGGCGGCGCTCCAAAGTAGCGCCGCGCGATCCGGGTCGGGGTCTGGGGTCGCCAGCAGCTGGCGGCGAGCAAGGCGTCGAGGTGTTCGGGCGCCACGCCTTCGATGAGGCCGGTGCCGTCGCTGCAATATTGCACGCCGCGGGCCGGCGCGAAGCTCATCCAGGGCTGCGGTGCCTTGAGGGTGACCGCGGGCGCGGCCGGCTTCGGCTCGGGCTCGGGTGGCTTTAGCGGCATTGCCGGCGGCGAAATGATCGGCCGCACGGGCGCGAACGGCTTATCGCCGCGCTCGCGCTCTTCGCGCGCCATCCGCGCGTATTGCTGGATCCAGATTTCGGCTTCGTCCGGGGGTCGAAGGTCGCGGAGAACCCACACATTTGGTCTTCGAACGTGCCGAAGCTGCCGCAGTGTTTCACCCGGTTTTGCTCGTAGAGCGCGGAGATCGGCTCGGCGCGGATCGCCTTGCCGCGCGAGGCGCTCACGGCCTTGAACGGTACGTTGGCGTCGATCGAGCGGATCGTGCTCTCGACCATCGCGCCGCCGAAGTTGGTCTCGGCGACGATGCGGTCGGCGGCATAGCGGCCATAGGCCGCGATGGCGCGCTTCGCCCAATCGTGCGGTGGGTAGCGGCCGGAGAGGTCGTCGAGCACGTAGCCGAAGCCGCGCGCGTCGGGCCGGTTCCGGGACGGCGCGACCGCGAGCAGCCCGCTCTCTTCGGAAATACCACGCACGTGGAACCGCCAATGCACACGCGAGCCCCCTACAAGACGAATTGAGCGAATTCCGCGTGAGCGGAATTCGCTCTACTAATCTCAGGCTGACTTGGCCAGCGTGGGGCCGGCGTCTTGCCGGGCGAGCCACGCTTCGAGTGATGCCTCCTCGGCCTCGTCCACGGCCGCAAGAGCCACCTCGATCGAAGCTGCTGCGTACCGCTCGGCCTTATCGGCGCGGTTCTGCAATCTGCTGGTCTCGCGCTTGGCCTTCCACTCGGAGATCTTCTCGTTAGTGGCCGCCTTGCGGCTTTCCGCCCACTCCTTCATTTCCGTCTGCGCGGCCGACACCTTGGCGCGATTTTGCTGGATCTGCCGCCGCACTTTTTCAAGGTGGCTGCGCGCTTCCTGCTCGGCTTGTTGGGTTTTCCCGTCAATCTTGGCTTTGAGGCTAGTGAGGCCACTGTCGATATTCGTCAGCTTGAGGCGAAGATTTTCGCAGAACTGATCAATGCGTTGGCCCATACGGAGTCCTCCTGGTTGCTGTGAAATGCATATAAGTGCGCGAAGCAATCCCCCCTTGATCTAGATCAAGGAACCGCTTTGCAGTGCGGGCGGATCGCGTTCAACCGATGACAACACGAAGATTCCACCCCAAAGCTGCCAATACCAGAAGTTCGCGCTATCATTTCATGGTGCTTGAAGGGAGATGGCGATCATGGGGCCTCACGATCGGCAGCCAAACACGCTGAACCCGTCCGGCTCAAATTCAACGTGAGTGTAGCGGGAGGGGAGCCCCCGAGGGCAAATCTTCCCTTTCGGCCGGCGAGCAATAGTCGCTCTGGGCCAATCCCGATGCCCCACAAGCTCAACGCTGCCGCATTTTCGTGCGCACCAGAGCCTGCAAGCCCGATCCGCGCTCTAGGCAAGGCCCGCCAAAGCGACGCGCCAGTGGCGACGATCAAGGCGAGACATTGCGCTTTAGACAAACGCGTTTAATGCGACCAACCCAATCGCCTCTCAATGTCACGCTCCACGGCTTTTGCCCGCGATACAGGTCCCGCTGATCCCCCTGCGATGGATAGTTCTTCGCGCCCGCCCGCGTGGGCACGGCGGAGGGCGCGCTGCACTTTGGTTCGCCCAACGGGTTCCATTGCGACAACGAGAGTGCGGGCTCGGCCACCATCCGCTGTCTCGACTTCCGCTATGCCGTCATGCACGTTCTCATGAAGGGAGTACCAACGGCGCGGCGGCAGCGTCGGCTTGATAATCCCGCGACCTGAACCCGGAGGTGCGCATGTCGCCGCTCACGATTTTCCTCGCCAGGTTCCTCGGCCTCTACTGCATCATACTGGCGTTGGGGCGATGATGACGCGCAGGCAAAGCGCCATAGCGACGATCAAGGCGCTCATCAGAAACCCGCCGCTTCTGCTATTCGTCGAAATGATCGCCATGATAATTGGTCCGTCTGGTCTGCGGGCGCGTTGCCCGTTGTCGTCACCTTGGTGGGATGGCTGATGGCGATCCGAGGCGCTGGGCTGCTTGCCCTATCGCCTGATGCAACGATCAGCTCTTCGCGCCCTGCACTATGAAGAGCGCTTTTATCTCTACCTGGGCGGAACGCTGATCCTCGGTCTTTACCTGACCATTGCGGGCTTCAGCGGGTAATGGTGGGAGCTGCTCGGATCAACCCACATGTGCCGGGGCGGTGGCTGGCCGCAAAAGTTATCCACCACTTTTTTAGTTTCGCTAGAATTTGCGAGTTGATCGTCGAAGAAGGGGTGCTTAACTAGAAATTGCCGAGACCGGCAGGCCCTGCGGGGTTCAAGGGATCGGCAAAGGGGCGAGAGCCCAACGGCTCCATTCGTCATGGAGATGGCCAGAGTGGTGATTGGCCAGAAAGGGGATGACACCTCAATAATCACTCCCAACCTGGACTTGGTCTCTGTGCAGCCAACTGTAATCTCGTGAGGATCGCAGAAGTTGCATACGCTGGGTCACTTGTGGCCGTGAGGTCGCTGGTGGATCAGGTCGGTGGCTCGGTACCGTATAGGTGGTCCTGGTTAGTCCCGGTAGCTCCGGATAGGAGGACGCTCCGAACCTAGCCAACCACTCTGAGCGTCTGAGACACGCCCGATGAGGAGCAATCCTTCGTCGAAGCGATCTCGGCCAAGGGCGAGGCAGGGGAAACCCTCTCTCGCCCAATTGGCGTTCAGGGGCTGGGGTTCAGCCCGTCGAGTTCCCACCGCTCTCCGAGGCTGGCGCATGAAGCCGTCTCGCGCTTGACCCTATCTGTATCTGCCACAGGTTCAATCAGCGACGGATCATCGAACTTTACGTTGCCAATGCGTCGCCCAATCGGGATCGCTTCCATCTCGTCCGCCCGATAGGGCTTGAGCATCGCGAGCAACTCAGCAGTCTCCGCAGGCTTCTCGCCGAGCCATGTCGCATAGTCGTTACCGCAAGGATCGCGGGCATCCGATTATGGATCGGCGCGCATAGCTCGTTGGGTTAGGTCGTGATGATGGTGGCTGTTTCGAGCACAACGTCATGCGCCCGCAGGGACACCGATCACACCGTTGCGGTTGGCGTTTCGCAATTACGCGAATCAACATCCTGAGCTTCTCAATTACAGCGCAGCGATGTTGGTATCAGTTGCAGAGGTGGAAGCATTTCCGTGCCCTAAGAAGCCGTAACGATTCCGCCGCGGCATCCCGAAAGACACAGAAAAATGCCCCGCTCGTTTCCGGCGGGGCCAGGTCATGCTTAGGAGATGTGCATGCTACTCCTGCCACCGCGGCCGCGCCAGACGCTTAATCCGGTCACTCAGTGCGGCGTTGAATTGGCAAACGACGCTGAACAGGGCAAACTCGCGCGGTGACGATGACAGCCATGATACGGAGGTCGATAAACATGCTTAGGAAGGTCGGCTTGGCGATCACTGCGGTTGCGCTAACCGTCGGAGCGATGGCCTACGACAGCACTACTCCAGCAAAGGCCCAAGCCAGTGGTGTGAGCGCCGGCACCTTGACGTGCAATGTCTCGAGTGGCTGGGGCTTCATCTTCGGGTCCTCGCGCGAGCTGCGCTGCAGCTACTCACAGCCCGGTGGCGGGGTCTCGCATTACACCGGCCATATCGACAAGTGGGGCGTCGATATCGGCTACACGCAGGGAGGGGTGATTGTCTGGGGCGTGTTCGCGCCCACGTCTAACGTGGCGCCGGGAGCGCTTGCCGGCAGCTATGGCGGCGTTACGGCCAGTGCTACCGTTGGCGTCGGTGTCGGCGCCAACGTGTTGGTGGGCGGCTCGAACAATACCATCTCGTTGCAGCCGCTGAGCGTCTCGGGCAACACCGGTCTCAATGTGGCCGGCGGCATCGGTGCCATCACACTGCGCTATCAAGGGCACCGCTAGTTAAATCCGGTTCCTGCCTCCGTCGGGTTTCGGATCAGTGAAATTTGCGCCACGCCCCGGCATGCGATAGCCGGGGCCCTCTTTTCGCGCCGCGCGTTCGGTAGACACGGCGAGCCGGCCCATCGTCATTTCATTGCAGGTTCCGCGGACGGTGGCCGACCGTTGGCCAGTGAGTAGATGTCCGGGTTGGGTCTTGGCTGTGTGAAAACCCTGCAAGGGACGGATCCGACGCAAGATTGATTCGTACAGACTTTCGGCCTCGCATCATTGATGTGTCAACGACTAGAAATTGTTTGTTTTGTTGCGCGGCGACAGTTGATTCGAGCGTTTTCACACATGGTGTAACTCGGGGATTGGGATGCGCCCAATCGGCGCGAGACGTGGCTCTCCGTAATCTTGCGAGGTCTGGCCTGAGCCAGATTCGGATGATGAACGATGAGGAGAGCAGCTATGGAAGTCTATGTTGGATTGGACGTTTCACTCAAAGAGACGTCAATTTGCGTAGTCGATGGCAGCGGCAAGATCGTGTCGGAAGGCACGGTGCTATCGGAACCGTTGTCTCTTGCTGAGTTCATCCGGGTAAAGGCAGGGAGCGCGAAGCGTATCGGTCTCGAGACCGGCCCGACCGCGACCTGGCTTTGGCACGAACTCAGAGCGCTCGGTTTGCCGGTGATCTGCATCGATGCGCGTCATGCCAAGGCAGCTCTGTCTTTACAGATTAACAAGAGCGACCGGAACGACGCCGCGGGCTTGGCTCGGATCATGCAATGCGGTTGGTACAAGGAGATCCGGGTCAAGAGCCTGCCTTGCCACGAGGTGCGGGCAGTCCTCAACAGCCGAGCGCAGTTGGTGAAGACCAAGTGCGATCTTGAGAATCAGATCCGCGGCTTACTCAAGAACCATGGCCTTGTCATTGCGAAGGCCGGTAGCAATATCTTTCGCCGCCGGGCTGAAGAGCTAATTGGCGAGTACCGCCTTTTGCGGGAAGCGGTTCGCCCCCTGCTTGCCGTGCATGAGGTTGTGCGTCGGGAGATCGCGGGTCTCACCCGCAAGCTGCTGGCCATGGCGCGGAACAATGATGAGAGTCGCCGTCTCATGACCGTGCCGGGAATCGGGCCGATAAATGCCTTGGCCTTCTGTGCCGCAATTGACGAACCCAGTCGCTTCCGGCGCTCCAGGAGTGTCGGCGCCTACTTCGGACTGACGCCACGCCGCTATGCCTCAGGCGAGGTCGATTGGACCGGCCGGATCTCCAAATGCGGCGACACCATGGTCAGGACCCACCTCTTCGAGGCCGCCGGTGTGCTGCTCACCCGCGTACCACGATGGTGCAAGCTCAAGGCCTGGGGTCACAGGCTGTGGAAACGCATCGGCTTCAAGAAGGCCAAGATCGCGGTGGCACGGAAGCTAGCGGTCATCCTGCATCGCATGTGATGCGATAAAACCGACTTTATCTGGTCCAGCAAGGAGGCAGCGGCCTAGAAAACATAATCTCACGAGTTCCGCGAGAGCGGACGAGATGTCCCTGTCGGGACGGCGGCGTCGGCGAGATCGACCCTGGCTTTGCGAGGCTTCATCGAGGCAACCGCGATTCACACATTGATCCGCCTACGTCCTCCAACGCCATTATGCAGAGGGCTCAACCCTACTGCGGAGAGAACAGTGAACCCGGCAGGAACATCACGGAGAGCTTGACGTCCGCCCCCGAGTTAGAGAACAGCCAGGGTCATGAGCCGCCCAAAATCCGATGTCCGCGGAGAGTCCGTTCACCGGCAACAAGCAGACATCGGCCAGTTCAGCGCGTAGGACCGTTCTTGAACGGTCGTCGGAGGGACGTCGGCTCTGAGTCTGTTTTTCCGCCGAGAGACAGACATTTGGTGTATCGCCGATGCAAGGAGCCCTAGCTCGCTGTGAGCAAAGCAAGCCCCGCCGAAGCAGGGCTAGTAGATGGCAGTACTTTGCTTAGGGGTCGGAGCGCGGTTAGGCAAGGGACACAGCTTTTGTACCCTCATGGTATTGGGCGCAGCGGCACTCATGTGATCGCGATTTTCCGCGCCTGCGCCTCCTTCGCCTTCTTGAGGGTCAGAGTCAGCACCCCATCGCTCAACTCGGCGCCGATCTGCTGCTGGTCGATCTTGTTGGAAAGCGTGAAGTTTCGAGCGAAATGGCCGACATTGTACTCGGTATAGAGCGGGTCTAAGCCCTCGTATTTCGCGAAGTCGATCTTCCCTTCCACATGGAGCACGTCGTTTTCGAGCCTGATGTCCAGGTCCTTCTTCTCGACGCCGGGCACCTCCATTACGACAGTGAGCGCATCTTCGGTCTCGTAGATATCCGTCGTGGGAACATAGTATCTCGCCGGAGCGGTCTTCTCTTCCTTGGTTACCAGCTCCTTTTTCTCGCGAACCTCGAGCGCTTTATCTTGAGCCATCTTTCCCTCCATTTCCTTCAGGTGATCTTGATCGATCGCGGTTTGTCCCGCTCAGCGCGCGGCAGGAACAGCGCCAGGATCCCATCGCGGCATTCCGCCTTGACGCGTTCGGTGTCGATCTCCACGGGCACACTGACGGCACGATCGAAACTGCCGGCGAGGCGCTCGCGGCGATGGACGCTCGCCTTTTCGCCGTAGCCAGCCGTTTTAGTCCCGGCGATGCGGATCGTGTTGCCCTTCACGTCGATGCGCAGGTCGTCCTTCTTAATTCCCGGCACCTCCGCGATGATCACGATGTCGTCACCTTTGCGGAAAACGTTGATCGGTGGATAGGCACCGACTCCGCTTGGGCTTTGTTCGAGCCAGTTGCTGGCTCGAAGCGCATCTAGCGCTTGCTGGAATTGGAACAGTGCGTCGAAGGGATCGCTGTAGGTT
>DATIYT010000081.1:0-4279 GCA_035517495.1 Allostellaceae bacterium
GGCCGATGCGGAGCCGGAATACACCCGGCGCGCCGCCTTCGCCTTGCTGGCAGCTCTCGCGGTTCATGACAAAACAGCGCCGGACAGCCGATTTCGCGCGACGTTCCGGCTGATCCGCAAGGCCGCAAGCGACGAGCGCCAATACGTCAGGAAGGCCGTGAACTGGGCGCTGCGGCAGATCGGCAAGCGCAATGCGTCTCTTCGCGAGGAGGCGATGAAGATGTCGGAACAACTCGCGAATTCGGAATCGAAGGCCGCGCGATGGATTGGCTTTGACGCCTTGCGGGAACTACGTGGTCGCGCTGCAAAGGGCGGCGGAGAACCTGTGAAAGGGCAGAAGCCGCGCGCACGGAATGGATAGAGGTAGGGCGCTATGAGCAGCCGCGGGCAGCAGGACTTCGCCAGGCTTCCGAGCTTTGCCGCCAGGTTCTATCGCAGTCTGACGCGGGCGGGAGGGATAGAGCGGCAGCATCGGGAGATCGCCCAAGATCTTGCATCGCGAATCGAGAGCGGCAAGCTCCTCGATGTCGGTTGCGGGCCAGGCCAGCTGCTTTTCGAGATTGGCCGAATCCATCCCCTCATTGAGTTATTCGGGATCGATATTTCCGAAGCGATGGTGACGCTGGCGCGGGAGCGCCTTGACGACACCTCGGCAGAGATTCGGCATGGTGAGATTGCACGAAGTGGTTACCCGGACAACTTCTTCGATCTCGTCACCTGTACAGGGAGTTTTTATCTCTGGGACCATCCCCGGAAGTGTATCGATGAGATCTTTCGCATTTTGCGGCCGGGGTGCGCGGCTTTGCTCTTCGAGTCCTACCGGGACTGCGACCGCACGGCGCTAGGCGAAGCGGTGCGAGCCAACCTGTCCGGAGAGCCGCTCATCCGTCGGTTGCTGGCGCCGCGATTCTTCCTCAAGCAGCTCGGAATGACTTACAGCACCGACGAGTTTGTTGGCATCTTCGAGCCGACGAAATTCGCGCGGAGTTACTTGATCGAGCGCATCCGGCTGGCCGGCGTGCCGGCATGGCTGCGCATAACGCTGTCCAAACAAGCGTGAGTGGCGCACCAGACGGATTGCCGGAAAGGCAGACTCGCCACCTCAACCTCGTCTGCGTCACAATAGCTTTACGGCATTTCCTGAGTTGCTGTGGCCTTTGGAATTCTGAGAACGGTCGCCGCTCCTTGGGGTCGCGTCGACTTGGATGCTGCGGCTTCGGGATACAGTAACTCAGGAAATGCGATAGCGGTGTCAGACACAAGATGACGAGGAGCAACGAATGCCCAAGTACGTGATCGAGCGTGAGATTCCGGGAGCCGGAAAGCTGTCAACGGATGAACTGAAGGCCATCTCACAAAAGTCGTGCGGTGTTCTGCGCGAGATGGGACCCCAGATTCAGTGGGTCCACAGCTACGTAACCGACGACAAGGTCTATTGCGTCTACATCGCGCCCGATGAGGCTGCCGTTCGCCGCCATGCGGAGCTGGGCGGATTCCCGGCCAACCGGATTTCGCAGGTGCGGACGACCATCGATCCCACAACGAGCGAATAGCGAGTCTGCCCGCTCCGGCCGGCTCAAGCAATGTGACACATTTTGTGGCACAATGGAGCCATGCCGAGCATGAATCTGCGCGAACTGCGCAATACCCGCCAACTGAAGGCGTGGCTCAAGGCCGGCCAAACGGTCGAACTGCGCGAGCGCAATCGCGTGTTGGGGAGAATTGTGCCGGATCAAGCGCAGCCCCACCGGCCAACAGCGTCGAAGTGGCCGGATTTCGAGGCTCGCGCGCGCGCGATCTTTGGGGATCGGGTTATTCCGATCGTGGAAGACCTGATCGAAGAGAGGAACAGCCGCTATTGATCTACTCGGATACCAGCCTCGTCGTGTCGCTATACACAATCGATGCGCATTCAGCTGAGGCTCGGCGGCGTATGAGCTCAAAGCCCGCTGTTTGGCTCACGCCCTTCAATCGCATCGAGTTCGCACATGCGCTCGAGAGGCAGGTCTTTCGAACCCGAATTGCATCGGGAGAAGCCGCACGAGCCTGGCGCGATTTTGAAGACGATTGCGTCGCCGCAGTCTGGATTCTGCAGAACCTGCCGGCAAGAATATGGGAAACAACAATCGATCTTGCGCGGCGTTTTGGCCCCACGCTCGGCGTACGCACGTTGGACTCGCTGCACGTGGCGTGCGCTCTGGAACTCGGGGCCGAGCGGTTCTGGACGTTCGATGAACGCCAGGAGAGACTGGCGCAGTCGGCGGGATTGGACACGACCGGCTGACTTCCTGCATCTCGACCGCTCATGAATGGTCCGGCTGCTTATTTCGGCGTGATGATACCGCCGAGTGCGTGACGCCGCGGCAGAACAATGCCGCGATGATCGACTTCGGGCGCGGGCTTTGGGCAGGAGTCCGGCAAGTCAGGCCGTTCGGTCAGAGCTCCGCCGCAGGCAGGACACCAGTCGGCTTGGGTTTCCGGCGCAAGCACGGCGTGGCAATGGGTGCAGATGCGCTCCATAATGCAAGACTACCGGATGCATCCCACTCTAAGCGATTGAACGGCCTAGAGCAAAACTACCGTTGCTGTAAGCCATAACCGGAGTGCCGGAACCAAGCGGCTGCATTGTCGGCGGTGATGGTTTTGAGCGCTTCGGTCACGGCTTGGTCCAGCGCTTCGCGGGTTCGTGCCTTGGCTGTACGCAGGAAGTGCTTGAACTTCGACCATGCCTTCTCGATGGGGTTCAGGTCCGGTGAATAGGGCGGGAGATAGAGCAGTCGGGCGCCTGCGCCTTCGATCCGTTCCCGAACGCGGTTCACTTTGTGGGCGCTGAGGTTGTCCATCACCACCACGTCGCCGGCCTTCAACGTGGGGCACAACACCTGCTCCAGAAAAGCCTCGAAGACATCGCCGTCAGTGGCCGATTCCACGGTCATTGTTGCCACCATACCCTCCAGGCTCATTGCGCCCAGCGTGGTCAAGACCTGCCAGTGCCCCTCCGGCCTGGCTTCGGCTACCCGTTGGCCTTTCGGCGCACGCCCCCACAGCCGTGTCATTTGCGTGGTGACGCCACTTTCATCCAGGAACTTCAGCTTCTCCGGCGGGATCGCGCCAACTGTGGCGAGGAACTCTTCCCGTCGCGCGCGGTTTTCCGCGCTGTCGCGCTCAACCGCGTGGAGCGATTTTTTTTGCGCCGCAGTCCCATCTGCCGCAGCAGTTGTCCCACACGGCTTTTCGAGATCACAACTCCGCTGGCTGCCAGCCGCTCGCGCAGTTCCATCTCCGTTAGGTCGGGCTGATCCCCCAACCACTGGCGCAGTGCCGATCGCGCCGTTTCCGTCACTCGGCTCACCGCCCCGTGGCGCGACTGCTTGGCCCGCTCCTTGCGCCCCGTGCGCTTCAGATGCCCACGAATCTTCTTGGCGTATTGCAGGCTCACACGAAACTGCTTAGCCAGCTTGCTCAGGCTGCCGGCTCCCGCCTCGTAAGCCTCCAAAAACTTCCTGCGCAAATCATCCGAATAAGGTCGCGCCATTTCCCGTCAATGCGGATCGTCGCCAATCAAACGATGAACCTCTTTGCCTCTCCCGTCTATAGCTATCTTGGTTCCGCTCTAGACCGCCGGGAAAACATCTGTTTGCATGTAACGTTCCGAGCGAAGGAAGGCTTTCATCTGCTGGGAGCCGTTCGCAAGAAAGCGCGGCCCTTCATTCTTTCGGAGAAATGAGATGAAAGTCCAGATCCAGCAAATCGATGCCGTCAGGTTTTCAGTCAACGCACGCACTCATACGATCATTTGCGATCAGCCTCTAGAAAACGCCGGCACCGACGCGGGCATGACTCCGCCGGAACTCCTTCTTGCCTCGCTCGGCACTTGCGCGGCCTATTACGCGGCCGAATATCTGCGTACGCGGAGGCTAGCCACCGCCGGCGTTGCCGTCTCCGTCGCGGCTGAAAAGCTGAAAGGGCCTGCACGTCTCGGCAACTTCCGCATCCGCGTCGACACTCCGGTCAGCCTCACGACTGAGCAGAAGGAAGGGTTGATGCGTTCTGTCGAGCATTGCCTCATCAAGAACACCCTCCTCAATCCACCCGAAATCAACCTGGAGCTTAACGTCGAGCTTGGAGCTGAAACTTTGGCTGCCCCGTGCGTTTGATAGATTTGGGAACTCTGAATGGAAGAGAGCCTCACAGTGCAGCATTGCCCATACAACGCCCGAATGAGCGAAGGAATGCTCGACCTCGTGGCGAGCCGATTTCGCATTCTCGGCGAGCCGTA
>DATIYT010000082.1:0-80121 GCA_035517495.1 Allostellaceae bacterium
TTCCTCTCGCCCGCCGCGTACGGGATCGGCGTGCCCGGCGCCATCGATACCGGCTCGCTCGTCGAGATGGGGCTCGGCACCGCGATCGGCGCCATCACCTTCACCGGCTCGATCATCGCCTTCGGGAAGCTGCAAGGCCTCATCACCGGCTCGCCGCTGGTCTTCCCCGGTCAGCATCCCTTCAACGCGTTGTTGGGCCTCTTGCTGGTCGCGGCGCTTGCCTGGTTCGTCGTCGCGCAGCCGCCCATGGCGTTCTGGGCGATCGTTGGCCTGTCGCTGCTCTTGGGCTTCCTCATCATCCTGCCGATCGGCGGCGCCGACATGCCGGTCGTGATCTCGATGCTCAACTCCTATTCGGGTTGGGCCGCGTGCGGCATCGGCTTCACGCTCGACAACAGCCTGCTGATCGTCACCGGCGCGCTGGTGGGCTCTTCGGGCGCGATCCTTTCCTACATCATGTGCAAGGGGATGAACCGCTCGATCTTCAACGTGATCCTCGGCGGTTTCGGGACCGAGGGCGGCGCGGTCGCAGCCAGCGCGGGCGTGGGCGACCGAACGGTCAAGTCGGGCAGTGCCGACGATGCCGCTTTCATCCTCAAAAACGCGAGCTCGGTCATCATCGTCCCGGGCTACGGCATGGCGGTGGCGCAAGCGCAGCATGCGCTGCGGGAGATGGCGGACCTGCTCAAGGAGGAAGGCGTCACCGTACGCTACGCCATTCATCCAGTGGCGGGCCGCATGCCCGGCCACATGAACGTGCTTCTGGCCGAGGCGAACGTCCCCTACGACGAAGTGCTGGAACTCGAGGAGATCAACCGCGATTTCGCCACGACCGACGTCGCCTTCGTGATCGGCGCCAACGACGTGACCAACCCCGCCGCCAAGAACGATCCGAAATCACCGATCTACGGCATGCCGATCCTCGACGTGGAGAAGGCGAAAACCGTGCTGTTCGTGAAGCGCTCGATGGCGTCGGGGTATGCCGGCGTCGAGAACGAGCTGTTCTACCGCGACAACACCATGATGCTTTTTGGCGACGCCAAGAAGATGTGCGAGGACATCGTCAAGGCGCTGGGGGCGTGAGGCCGGAGGCACTCACGCCTCGCGCTGTCGAGTTAATGTTCTGCCACCAAGGTGATCTTGACGCGGCGCGTGGCGACGCCGCCGGCCTCTGTCGCCGTGTCGAGGCCGCGCACGCTGACCTCGGCCTCCGAAACGCCGGCGGCGCGCAACGCCTGCTCGACCGCTGCGGCGCGGCGTGCCGCTAGGTCCACGTCGCGATCGCCGCGATCGGCCGCGCCCTCGACGGTGATTTCCGCGCGTTCGGACTTCTGCGCCGCTCCGGCGACGTCGGCGACGATCGCTTGCGCTTCCGGCGTCAACTCGGCGGAGCCGCGTTCGAAGTAGAGCACGAACGCCCGGGATTGGGCCTGCTGAGCGGTTTCGGTGGCGCACGCCGCAAGCGCGAGCATGGCGGTGGCGGCAAAAAGAGCCGTGACAGTACGCATGTCATCCTCCGGGAATAGCCGAGACACGGTGCATCACGCGGCACCATCCCACGGGTGGAACATGGTCGGAGAATGAGACGACTTTTGGGCGGTGGCTGGACAATGCCAAGGCATCGCGCCGCTCGCTCGGACCATGATCATGAGAATCCCCTTCGATCCAGTTTCGCACCACTGGCGAGATTTGAAGGGGACTCATCGAACGGAAAGCCGCCCGCAGGGCGGCTTGTCGTGGCCGGGAGAGTTCGGGTCGGCTAGTAGCCTTCCCGCTCCATGCGCTTGCGCAGCAGCTTGCGATAGCGACGTACCGCTTCGGCTCGTTCGCGCGCTCGGCGCTCGGAAGGCTTTTCGTAGTTTCGGCGAATCTTCATTTCGCGGAAGATGCCTTCGCGCTGCAGCTTCTTTTTGAGGGCGCGCAGCGCCTGGTCGACGTTGTTGTCACGAACAAGGATTTGCACGAGCCGCTGACTCCGCTGCCGTTGGGGCGCGGCCCTATAGCACAACCCATTTGGAAAGTGAAGGCGCGGGGCGGCGGCTCGATTGCCTGACGAGCCGCCGCGTTGGAGCGGGCTATTCCCAGAACGCCCAGACGATGGTCTCGCCGTCGTCGCCAAGGACGATGTTGAGGCGGTTCATGTTGTGCGTAATGCCGGCGACGCCCTTGTGCGGCGGGATCACGCGGAAATTGCGCGGCATGTCTTCTTCCCGAACCACGCCAGGGGCTCCCGCGGCGGCTTTGCCCTTCGGGGCGAACTTCTTGCCCACGCACTTGGAGCAATCCTCGATGGTGACCTTGGCCTCGGCGAGGCCGGGAAGCTGCGTCACTTCCACTACATTGCCGGCGCTGCGCACGCGCACCCCGGTGAAGGGGTGACCGGGGTCGAGCGGCAAGACCGCGGAGATCGCGACGAAACCCTGTGCGGGTTGCGATTCTGCGGGCACCTCCGCGATGAACTGCAGATCGAGGATGTGATCGCCGGGATTGCCGACAAACAGCGGAACCAGCTCGGGCGCGGCCCACCCCGGCGATGCCGTGACGCCGCGCACGCGCACGATATCCTGGAACGGTTCGCCCTTGCTGCGCATCACTTCGACGCTGGTGATCCAAAGCACCGGAAGTTGCGGCGGCGTGGCGGTCGGCTGCGTCGCGGAAGTCGGAAGCGACGCGGCGACGTCCGGCGGCGGGCCTGCGGTGCTCTCCAAAGAGGCTCCGCCGGCGACTGGCGAAGTGGGCGGCGATCCCTGGGAGAAAGCGACCCCGCTCAGCGCGAGTTGCAGCACGATGGCCGCCGCGAATGCGCACAATGCTGGAAAGAGCCTACTCATCCTGTCCTCCGTGTAAGAAATGGTTTGCAGGATTGTCCTCGATATGGTGCCGGCGTCTCATTCCGCCGGTAGATGAAGTGCTTGACTGAGCTGTTCGCCGACAACAGCGTCTGACGCTTGTGAACCTGGAACCGACGCGCGCTCGATGGCGTCTAGCACGAGATCGGTGCCGCGCATCTTCATCACCCGACAATAGGCGGTCTCGGTGCTGACGAAGCTGCCGTTCTCCGCCAGCTTGTTCACGGGTTCGCCGCCCCCGCAGACGCTGAAATACTGGCAGTGCTGCCGGCAGAGCGCCACGCCCGCGTCGATGTCCTGCTTCATCTTGGTCAAGACGGGACTGGCCGCCATCTCGGCAAGGGTTTGGCGGTTCACGTTGCCGACGATGAAATCGTCGTAGGTCTCGTTCTTAAGGCCGAGCAGCTCCGGCGAAAAAGTCGACACGTTGCCCGCCCAGTCCATGCTGGTGACCGCGAAGGGCTCCACCAGCTCGTTGTAGAATTCGGCCTCCTTCGGCCGCAGCACCATCTTGAGCGCATGCTCGATCTCGCGGATGAAGGTGATCCGGCCGGGATGAGCCGCGGAGAGACGCCAGAATTCGCTCAGGAAGCGGTAGTAGGCATTCTCCACGTCCCGGGCTCCCAGGACTTCCGAAACATGGTCTCCCTCGGACTCCTCGATGTTGAAGCAGACCTGTTCGATGCCTTCTTCGAGGTAGAAATCGAACATCTCGCGCGGCACTGCCATGCTGGCTCGGGAAAGCACGGAAATCACATGGAAGCGCGCGCCGTGGCGGCGCAACAGCCGTATGCCGGCGATGGTCTTGTCGAAGGTGCCTCGTCCCGACCGGGTGCGTCGGTTGCGGTCGTGGAACCGTTGCGGGCCATCGATGCTGACGCCGAAATTGACCTGCTCGCCGCGCAGGAACTCGCACCATTCGTCGTCGAGCAGGGTCCCATTCGTCTGGAAGGAATGCGTGACCTGCAAGCCGTCTGGCTTCAGCCGATCGATCATGCCAAAAGCATCGCGGTAGAACCGCACCGGCATAACCAGGGGTTCGCCCGCGTGCCAGATGACCGAGAGATGATCGCGGGCCCAACCGGAGGAAAAAATCTGGCTGAACAGATTTCCGAGCGTCTCGACAGACACCACCGCCTTCGAGCTTCGGTCGGGCAGATAACAGTATCGACAATCGATGTTGCAGAATGGCGTCGGCTGTACCACTAGCAACTGGATTTTAGGCGGCTCAGTTGTCAAGACACGCCCCCGCGGCAGGGCGATGTTACCAATTGCGCCAGAAATTGCCCCAATTGCGCCAGTTAGGCCAGTTGCGCCAGTTGTTCCAATTGGGCCAAGACCACCAGCCGTTCCACCACGCCACCATGGGCTCCCGTTCGGTCTGCTGCCCCGGCGCGGCTTCGCTGCCGGAAACGGTCGAGACTGCGTCGCGAATGGCGGCCAAGCGTTCCCCCACCGGCACGGTCTGTGCCGTCGATCCGGCCGGCTCCTCATGGGCGGCGCTCGGCGCCGTCGATGCCAGAAGCACCGACACGCCCGTTGCTCCCGCAGGGAGCAAACCCGACAAAATCTTAACGTACTTCGTAAAGGACACCGCACCCTCCATTGTATTGGTTCAGCGACTCCTTGACGGCCCAAATGATGACGCCTGGCGAGCGCATCATTCGATGGCGGCAAACACCCCGTTCATCATATATGCTCCGAGGTCCCACACAATCCCCATAGCGTCCTTCTGCGCCGAAAAGCAGCGCGCTCACGCGGGGAAAGTGGCACCCACCAGGTTTTTGCGGCGGCGGCACAGGTGCTGGTATCATGCCCGGCATGGCGATTTTGAAAATTGCCCGCATGGGCCATCCGGTGCTGCGCCAAAGGGCGGCGCAGGTTGCCGATCCGACTGCGCCGCGCATAAAGGCGTTGGTCGCCGATATGGTCGAGACGCTCGATGATATCGGCGGCGCAGGCCTTGCGGCGCCGCAGGTGCACGTGTCCGAGCGAGTGGTTATCTTCAAAGTGGCGTCCGAGCGTATCACTGGCGAGCCGCTGGATTTCGCACAGGAGATGACGGCGATCATAAACCCCGTCATCGAGCCGCTCGGCGATGAGATGCAGTTGGGTTGGGAGGGCTGTCTTTCCGTGCCGGGACTGCGCGGCGCCGTCCCACGGCATCGACGAATCCGCTATCGGGGGATCAGTCCCGACGGTGAAATCATTGACCGCACCGTCGAGGGCTTCCACGCGCGCGTGGTGCAGCACGAATGCGACCATCTCGACGGCATCCTTTATCTTCAACGCATGACGGACCATCGGTTGATCGCGTTCCTCGATGAGTGGCAGCGATATCCGATAGACCTCGCCGCGGCTGCGGCGCAGTAGCGAATGGCACCCGCACGATCCGAGATCAAGGACGCGGTGCTGGCGGCGCTGCTGCCGGAGGTTCCGTTCGACGGGTGGAACAAGCGCACGTTGTTGCAAGCCGCCGAGCGCGTGGGATTGGACCCGGCGGATGTCACGGGTTTGTTTCCAGCCGGGCCGCGTGATGCGGTCGCTTGGTTCAGCCACTGGGCAGATCGTCAGATGCTGGCGGCCCTGGACCCGGCGACGCTCGGCGAGATGAAAGTGCGAGAACGCATAGCGGCGGCGGTCGAGACCCGGTTGCGCATTTTGGTCGCGCACCGCGAGGCCGTGCGGCGTTCTCTCGCTTTGCTGGCCGAGCCCCAAAACGTCATCTTGGGCGCGCGGCTCCTCTACGATGCAGTCGATGCAATCTGGTACGCGGCCGGCGATACCGCCACCGACTTCAACTTTTATACCAAGCGGGCGCTGCTCGCTGCGGTCTATGCGGCGACCACCCTTTATTGGCTGGACGACCGCTCCGAGGGAGGTGCCGATACGAGCGCGTTTTTGGAGCGCCGTCTTGGTGATGCAATGCAAATCCCGCGCGTGAGCGCTCGGTTGCGGAAATTAGCGGCGCGGCTCCCTGATCCGTTCTTGGCGCTCCGCCTCGCGCGCCGCCGCTGAGTTTTTTCGAACAGGACGCCGAAGATCGTCGAGGCCCAGTCTGTTCACCGAACTAGGCGGCCCTGCGATTTTTCGTCTGCAACAGTCGAAGGTATTCGGCCTCGAACGCCGCGACCATTCGCTCGCGCGAAAATCTCGCGATCACGCGCTCACGGGTGCCAGGGTGGAATCCCGCCGGCCCGCCGAGTTCGTCGCAAAGCGAGGCCAGGGCGCGCGCCAGCGATTGTGAATCGCGCGGCGGGACGATGCGACCGAGCTCGCCGAGTATTTCTCGGGCATCACCCACATCGGTCGCAACGCACAGCCGACCGCAGGCCATCGCTTCCAACAGGGCGTTGGAAAATCCCTCGCCAAAGGCGGAGCTGGAACATCCGATGTCGAGAGCGTTGTGGACGGCGGGCATGTCGCCACGCGGGCCGGCCCAGATCAAACGATTGCCGAGTCCGGACCCCGCCGCAAGTTCCTGCAGCGAAGCCGCCATAATGGGATTCAGATCGCCGACGCAAACGAAACGTACATTGCGACGCTCCGCCGAGAGCGCTGCCGCGGCACGAAGAAACGTGGCATGATCCTTCATCGGGTCCATGCGCGCGACGAGGCCGATCAAAATCTCATGGTTGGCGATACCCCATTCGGCACGCACGCGCCGGCGGCTGTGAGTGTCCTCTTTGAAGCGTTCGAGATCGACGCCGCTTGGAATCACGATCGTACGATCCGCTGGGAAACCTCTCGCAATCGCGTGTGTGCGTCCCACATGGGAATCGGAAACGATGAGATTGGCATAGCGCGCGAGTAGTCCTTCGGCTCGAACCATAGCGTGGGCGAAACCGTCGTATTGAGGCTCCCAATCAGTACCGAGAACACCCCAGACCAACGGCAATTGCGGCCATTGGACCCTCGCGACGAGGGTCGCAATATTGGGAGTGGTGAGGAAGGAATGAACGAGATCGGGACGCTCGTCCGCGACTATGCGCGCGAGCCCCCGGGCAAGTCCGAGCACGTCCCACCGCCCCGATTTGCCGATGACGCGAGGCCTGATCCCGGTCGCCGCAAGCAAATCGGCGCTCAAGGGACCGCCGTCGTAGAAAACAGCGACTGCCACCCCATGACCGCGCTGCTGCAAACCGGTGGCAAGCTCGACCAGTTGCCGTTCCGCGCCGCCGCGCCCGAGCGATCGCACAAGAAGCAAAATCTTCATTCGACCGACGTCAGGGGCAGCAGTTGTCTCGCCGCGGCAACGGCGGAAAAGCGAAGCGCATTGACGGCCGACTTCAGCCGCATCTTGAACGGGGCGTCCGATAGAGCGAGCTCGGCGTGGAAGAGAACCGCGCCCTTTGGACTCCTCCAGCGGTGATCTCCGCTGCGCGACAAGCTGTCGGGCGTGACACGATAGATATGCAGGGGTTCGTCGACGTAACGCGCGCCGTGGCGGCGCAGGATTCGGTTCCAAACCACGCTCTCGGTAAGGAACCGCTCATTCTTGAAGATGGGGTATGGAAATTTGCGGAGAATATCGGTTCTGGCCGTGCCCCACTGCCCGCCATCGGTCAGTGCCGCCAATTGGCCGATGCCGAAGACGTCCACGTGATCGCGCGGCAGCCGGCCTCCTACGACAGTCCCGTCTTCCCTGAGGCAGAGCGCCACGACAATAGCAAACCGTTCCTGATCCTCGATTTGCCTCCAGTGATAGTCGATTCTTTCCAGCGCGTGGGGCAAGAGACTGTCGTCGGAATCCAGTTGGGCCGTGAATTGGCCGCGAGCCATTTGCACGCCCGTGTTGATCGCCGTGTGCCTTCCTCCGTTGGGCTTCCAGACGTAACGAATCGGGAATCCGGCCTTCCAGGACGAAATAAGGTCGCGCGTTCGATCGGTGCTGCCATCGTCCACCACCACCCATTCGAAATCCTGAAACGTCTGAACGCGGAGACTCTCGTAGACGCGCCCGAGACAATGCGCGCGATTGTAAGTTGGAGTGAGGATGGTGAACCTCATTGTCGCTGCCCGAGTGGTTTATCCGGTTTGGCGGCTGATGATTTAATCGTGGTCTCAGCGGCCCCTTTGCGCGCGAGCCGTGCCGCGATGAGTCCGTCGAACATGTCTTGCCAAATCGAGAGAACCGGCTCGGGGCCAAAACGCGTCAACAACGTCGCGGCTTCCGTGCCAAGCCGCGCTCTTTCCCGAGGATCGTTCATCAGTCTTCCCAATGCCGTTGCCAAAGCATTTATGTCCTCCGTCGGCACCAGGATACCGTCGACGCCGTCGTGAATGATGTCGCGCGGCCCTTCTGGACAATCGAAACTCACCACGGGCAGGCCGCAGGCCATGGCTTCCGCCAATGCCATTCCGAACCCCTCGAAGCGCGAAGAAAGCACGAAGAGGTCGGCGGCGCGCAACATCGGGAAGGGATCGGTGAGCTCGCCCACAAAGTGCACTCGCGCGCCCAGATCGAGTGCCGCGCTTTGCTCCTGCAGTTTACGCTGAAGCGGCCCCTTGCCGATGATGGTCAACGACCAATCGGGATGACGAAGGGCGATGCGCGCGAAAGCCTCCAAAAGCAGGTCAAACCCTTTTTGATGCACGAGGCGCCCCATCGCGATCAAAGTGCGGCGCTCGGAATTTTTTTCGGAAGTTTGACCAGCGCGCGACGGAATCACGATCGGATTGGGGATGACCACGCCGCGAACCCGGGTCATCGCCTGGAACCTGGCAAGAGTGCGCGCAGTTGGGCAAACGAGAACGTCGGCGAACGGGTAACAGACCCTTCGCACCCAAGCCCACAGCCGCCCAATATCGTAGAGAAGCGGGTCCGTTTGCTCTGAGACGACGACCGCCCTGCCAAGTCCCCGGGTGGCGAGAAGAGTGAGGACGTTTGTCCGCTCCATGAAGCTGACGACGATGGCCGGGTCGGATTCGCGAATGGCGCGTCGCAAGACCCGAAGCCTCCGGTAGTTTTGCGACAGAGCTTCTGGCAAATGGCGGGATACTTTCGCAAGTCCGAGGCATCGCACCTGGACGGCCGGATGGAGTGCGTAGCTTGGCCCGCCCACGTGCTCGAAGGTGAGAATCGTGACCTCGTGACCCGCTTCCGCCCAGCCGCCCGCGAGCGTGCAAAGCGCACGCTCCGCGCCGCCGCCCCAAAGGCCGTGGATTACGGAGATGATGCGCATCGCCTATGGCGGTTTTGGCGGGCCAGTAGGGATATGGTTTAGGCGCACACAATCCAGACTCACGGCGGCAGGCGTCCTCAATGCGCTTGTTCAGGGGAACGCCAGAGCGTGTGAGGAAAAATTTCTACGCGCTCGATGTCCAGGGGGCGGATGAACTCCGAGAAGTGCAGCCAGGGACGGTAGTAAGCCTTGCGCGCGGCGGCGTCGGATTCGTCCACCGCATATCCTCGGTACCCCTGCGCCATCAGGCCCTCCGCAACCTCGCGAGCGGTTCGACCACGGCTCGCGAGTTGGAGCGGATGCAGCTCGAGTAGAATGTTGCGGTAACGCCAGTTGCTCAGGCCCGCCCGCATACCCGTCAACACCAAATCCTCCGCTCCCTCGACATCGATTTTCACCAAATCCACGTTTCTGGCTCCGGCTTCGTCGAGCACCGTGTCGAGCCGTCTTGAGCGAACGCTCAAACCTGCATCGTCTGTGGCGTCGCAGGTGCTGAGCTGTGCAAACTTCCAGCCCGGCACTTGCTCGCAAACCACCAATCGTAATTCGCCTTCTCGGTCGGCGACCGCTACGTTGCAAACATGCGTGTTCGTGAGGTTGTTCCGCTCGATATTGGCCTTCAGTTTCGCGAGCATGCGAGGGTCTGGTTCGAAGGCGATAACGGTGCCCGATCTTCCCACCTGATGCGCTGCCACAAGGGCAAACAGGCCCCATGCGGCGCCGACATCGACGAAACTCATTCCTGGTTTCAAGACATGTCGGAGGAAGGCGATCTCCTGGGCCGCATAGCACCCGGCAAAGAAAACCTGCCGTTCCATCTCCTCGTGCAGGCTGCAATCGAAGCGGCAGCCACCCAGCTGCCGCGGCATTCTGGCAATGAACCTCATGTTGGGTCCGCGACCTAGCCAAGACACCACGCGCGATCTGCCTCTGGGCAACCGTCGCGTGACCTGAGCAACGATGTTTGCCCAGCGCGGAGCGGTCGGTACATGCGAGTTTCCGTGCGCGGCCAAGGTCATCCGCCCAAAAAGTAAGTCCCGCCCCCCGCGGCCCCAGCACCGCGCCTCGAAGGGCATCGCTAGAAATTGATGCACCAGCAACCCCGTTGGCGTAGCTAGTTATGATGGTATCTACTAGTCAACTCACAACTTGCTGATGGCTGGCTGGTGTGTGAATCACTTGAGCCTCGCAAAATTCGCGGTAACGCTGCGCCACCACCTGCAATGAGAAGTCGCGTTCGACGTGACGTCGCGCGGCATCACCCAATCGACGGCGGCTGGCGGCACCGGCCTCGATCAGTTCGCCCAGGGCGCGCGCAAGTGCGGCGGGATCGCGAGGCGGCACGATCATTCCGGCATTGCTGACGAGCCGCGCGCTGTCGCCGACGTCGGTTGCAATGCACGGAACCCCGCATGCCATCGCCTCGCCGATCGCATTCGAAAATCCCTCGCCGTGGGATGACGCGGAACAGGCGATGTCGAGAGCGGCGTTCAGCCGCACCATGTCGCGGCGCACGCCCAACAGGAAAACCCGACCCTCCAGTTGATATTCGGCGATAGCCTGAAGCAGTTCCGGCGCTTCGGCGGTAATGCCGGACCCAGCTAGGACAAAATTGACATTGCGGTGCCGCGCCGCCACGAAACCTGCGGCGCGCAGGAAGCCGACATGGTCCTTCATGGGGTGAAGGCGCGCCATCAGGCCGACTAAGATCGCGTCCTCGTCAAGGCCAAGCTCGTTCCGAACCGCGCCGCGCGCTTCCGGCAAAGGACGAAAGAGCTCGCAGTCGAAGCCGCCCGCCATCACGACCCGCCGCGCCGCTGCGTAGCCGAGCGCTTCGTGTTGGCGCGCGCTCGCTTCGCTGTTGTAGATGATGGCGGCGGGTTGCCGCGAGACCAGACCCCCCGCGCGGATCATCGCCGCAGTGGTCCGGCGCTCGATTGCGAGGTTATGGATCGCTGCCCGATCCGCCAAAGCACCGGCGTGATGCCGGCGCGACATGTCGCCGCGAGGCTCGCCGCCAGGTTGGCGTGATACATCCAACCCTGGACCAATCGCGGCCGCCAGCGCCAGGTCAGGGACACGATGGCCGGCGCGCGCAAGAGGTAGAGCAGGTGCGAAGCAAGCGGCGCGCCGGTCCGCATGCCCAAGGAGAACACCGGGGCACCGAGTGCCGCTACCTCGCTGCTGAGGCGGCCATCGGCCAACGTCACCACCGCGCTCTCCCATCCCCAACGACGCTCCTCGCCCAGGAGCCGCAACATCTCGACTTGCGAGCCGGCCGCGTGCAAATCGTTGATGAAGTGCAGAATGCGCATCGCTGCCCAGTTACTATTCCAACGGGATGGTTCACTATAATCTTTATCGTTTCCATGTCATTCGATCAACACTGAGATGCAGTAGGCAATCTATTGTGGCGGTGTGATACGTCAATATCTATTGGAAATAAGGTGTTCGCCGTGGCGGATAGAGAGAGCAGCGTGAATGCGTGATGTTTTCCGATCAGGTTCCGTATTGGTGCGTCTCGGCGCGGAAGCGCGCTGGCTGAGTCTCGACGGGTCGAGCAAGTGTCGTTGGCCGAACAACGGCTGTGATGGCGTCATGAGTTGCGGCTGCATGATTTGCCGCTGCGAGCGGACGTCCGAAACGGTGGAATATGGTGCGCAGTTAGCATGCGGCAGGGTCGTTACCGAGCGGCGTTGCGGGAAAGGCGGCGCGGCGGCACTATGCGGCCCGCTCCTCGCCGCATCCTGCCGAACCCCATCCTGGAGTTCGGCAGCAGCGGCAAGCGGTGGCGTCCAATGCAAAGGAGGCGCGGTCTCTTGCGGCAACGGCAGGATCACGTGAGCGAACCCGGCTCGGAGGGGTGCTGATGCAATCCACTCACCCCGGCGGAGACGCGGGCCTGTTTCAGATGCTGCAGCGCCAAGCCATGCAAGCCTATCAGGCGCGCCGGCTCGACGAAGCGTTCGCCTTCCTACGCGAGATGTTGAAGTTGCAGCCCGGCCGTGCCGACGTTCAGGCGTTCGCTGGCATGCTCGCGCTCGAGCGGGGCGATGCCGACGAGGCCGCAAAATTCTATGGGCGCGCTGTCGAACGCCGTCCCGATTTCGCCGAGGCGCACTACAATCTGGGCAATGCGTTGATGCGTTTGAAACGCACCGCCGACGCCGCCAAGGCGTTCGCGCGCGCGGCCGATTTGAGGCCCGACCTCGCCGCGGCGCATAACAACCTAGGCAACGCATTGCACGCGCTCGGCCGGCATCTCGAAGCTGCGGACGCCTATCGCCGCGTGCTGCGGATCGACCCGGACGCCCTGGAGGCACGGCGCAATCTCGGCATAGCGCTGGAGAAGGGCGGGGAGCGCGAGCAGGCGATCGACGTCTACCGCGCTGTCATCGCCAAGCGGCCGAGCTGGTCGGTGGCGTACAGCAATCTCGCCAACGCGCTGCTCTCGGCGGGTGACGCACGCGGCACGGTCGAGGCCTGCGACCGCTGGCTTGCGGTCTCGCCCTCGAACATGGAGGCGCTCGCGCTCAAGGGTCTGGCGCTCTATCAGGCGGGGGAGACAGAGACCGCGCGCCACCTGCTCGACTTCGATTTCGTGCGAACCTTCATGGTGCCGGTGCCACCGGGCTACCGCAGCATCGAGGAATTCAACGCGGCGCTCGTCGATTACACGCTCGCGCACCCAACCCTGCACGTCCCCGAGGAGGCCGATCCGCATTACCACCATCCGGCGCTCGCGATCACCGCGACCTTCTTTGGTCCAAAGGACGGCCCCGCGGCGGCACTGGAGGCGATTTCTCGCGACGCCGTGCAGGACTATCTCGCGCGCATGCCGCCTGGCTCCAACCATCAGTACCTGGCGAAGCCACCGCAGCGGTGGGAGTTTGCATCATGGGCAGCGGTGCTGCATTTCCAGGGCAGCCTTACGCCGCACATCCACATGGATGGCTATGTCAGCGGCGTTTACTATCCCCTGCTGCCTGACATGGTCGGCCGTCCGGAGCACGGCGAGGCCGGTTTCTTCGAGCTCGGCCGCCCACCTGCGGATTTCCCGATTACCGCGCAGACCGCGATCATGCCGGTGCAGCCAAAGCCTGGAATGATGATATTGTTCCCTTCGTACTTCTATCATCGGACGATCCCCTTCGAATCGGATCAGCGCCGCATTTCCATCGCCTTCGACGTGATGCCGCGAGGCTGAATTCGATGCACTGACGGCGCGCGGCGAGCGCGCTATCCTAAGCCCCATGCCTCAGATCGCCTTTACTGGCCACTTGCGTCGCTACCTCGACATCTCGACGGCGGAGGTCTCGGGTGCCACGGTGGGCGAAGCGCTCGATGGCGCATTTCGAACCAACCCGCGATTGCGCGGCTACGTGCTCGATGACCAGGGTGCGCTCCGCCGACACGTCTCGGTCTACATCGGGGGTCTGCCCGTGCTTGACCGGCAGCGCCTAACGGACCCGGTCACGGACAGCGATCAAATCCATGTTTTGCAGGCGCTCTCGGGCGGCTAAAGGAGGGCCAGATGGTTGATCGACTTTGGGTCGGAACGCGCAAGGGCCTGTTCGAGATCGTGCGCGGCGGAAATGCCTGGGAAGTGGCGCAAGTGCATTTTCTCGGCGATCCCGTCACGGCCGTGCTCGGCGATGACGACGCGACATACACCGCCCTCGACCTCGGTCATTTCGGCGCCAAGGTGTGGCGACGCCAGGGTTCGGGCGCGTGGCACGAGCTTGCGGCGCCGGCCTTTCCGCCCAAACCCGAAGATGCCGCCGACGATCCGCACCCCTGGTCGCTCGGCAAGGTCTGGGTGATGGAGCGCGGCGGCGTCCCGGGACGGCTCTGGGCTGGCACGATGCCCGGCGGCCTGTTCCGCTCGGAGGATTCCGGTGCGTCCTGGTCACTCAACGAAGCACTTTGGCGCATGCCGGAGCGCCGACAATGGATGGGGGTCGCGGGCGGCGAGCAGCCCGGCATCGACTCGGTGCTGGTCGACCCGCGAAACCCCGAGGATATTCGCCTCGGCGTTTCGATTGGGGGGATCTGGGCGAGCCGCGACGGCGGCGCCTCGTGGGGCATCATCAACCGCGGCATGTACAACGAGTACATGCCGCCGGAACGGCGCGAGGACCCGATAACTCAAGACGTGCACCGGCTCGCCCGCTGCGCCCACCATCCCGAGATCGCCTGGTGCCAGCACCACAACGGTGTTTTCCGGTCGGAAGATGCAGGCGCCACCTGGCGTGAGCTGACGGCGATCCGCCCGTCCAAGTTTGGATTTGCGGTGGCGGCGCATCCGCGCGATCCCGATACCGCCTGGTTTGTTCCGGCGACCAAGGACGAGTGCCGCGTTCCCGTGGATGGCCGCGTCGTCGTCGTGCGCACCCGCGACGGCGGCCGAAGCTTCGAGGTGCTGAGAAGCGGCCTGCCGCAGCATCACGCCTATGACCTGGTGTGGCGCCATGCTCTGGCGGTCGATCAGAGCGGCGAGCGGCTCGCATTCGGATCCACTAGCGGCGGCCTCTGGACCTCGGAAGACGGCGGCGATTCATGGACCATGGTCGAGGCGCGGCTGCCGCCGGTTGCGGTCGTGAGATTTTCGGGGGCGTGATCTATCCGAGCATCGGGTAATGCGTGGTGATCTCGGAGCGTTCAAGCACCTCGCGGCTCTCGCGTGGCAGAGCAAGATGTGCCGCGAACTCGGTGAAGCGTCGCGCGAGGTCTTGTCGGCGCAAGCGGCGGGTCGGCACAAGCTGCACGATATTTGGACGCTGGTCGCGCTCCACCAGGAACCAGCTTCGGCCGAACACCGCGCGCATGTCGGCAAGATCGGTCTCGATACGGCTCATGCCCACAAACTCGGCCCAATTGATGGCGAGCGCGCCGCCCGGCCTGAGCGCGCGCTTGCAGTCTCGCCAGAAGTCACGCCCGAGGCGCGCGGCGCCATCGGCGTCGTAGAGATCGACCAGGAGCACGTCATAAGCGGCGCTCGCCCGCTCCACGACTTTGCGGCCGTCGCGCATCAAGACCTTTCCACTGAAATGAAAATAACGCCGCGCCAGTTCGTGCACGATGCTCTCGTTCTCGACGACGGTGAGTGCGCAGTCCGGCAGATATGCCGCGAGGTGGCGCGCCATCGCCCCGCCGCCCAGCCCGAGCAGCAATGCCTTCTCGTGCGTCCGTGCCAGGCCAAAAGCCACCAGCATCATGCGCTCGTAGTGATAGACGAGCCGCTCGGGACGAATCAGGTCCATCGCGGATTGCTCCATGATGTAACCGGTCTCGTCGATCGATCCGAGCACTCGGAGATGCCGGCCGCGGCGCACGCAATCGACCACGAAGAGTCGCGCACCGAAGCGTGCGGCGCGTCTCAGGGTCAGAATCTGGCAATGCGCCCCGAAATGTTCGCGGATTCGCTCGCGCAGCATGATGCCCGGCCGCTGAGTCGTGTCAGCCCATGTCCAATGCGTCGCGCAGCATGTCGAGCGCGGCGGCGGCGAAGAGGCGCATGTTGGAGACGCGGTCGGCGCTTCCGGTCTCGAGTCTGAGCGCGCGCTCGGAGGCTCCGGTAAGCGCCATCCAGGCGTGCCCTGGCGGGTCGCCGTAGCGATTGCCGGTGGGTCCCGTTGCGCCCGTCTCGCCGAGGCTCCAATTGGCGCCGAAGCGTTGCTGCACCGTGCGCGCCAGCAGCAGCGCATAGGCCTCGGTTGCCGGCCGAATCGCCGCCATGGTCTCGTCGGTGATGCCGAGCAAGGCCTGGCGCGCCTGTCGCGTATAGACGATGGCGCCGCCGAGAAAAAATGCCGAGGCGCCGGGCGTCGCCAGCAGCGCCGCCGAAAGCAGGCCCCCGGTCGAGGATTCCGCGATCGCCAGGGTCTCGCGGCGCTCTTTCAACAACGCCGCGATCTCCGTCGCGCGCTGCAGCAGGTCTTGCATGGAGAGGGGCCTCAGGGTCCGAGAGCGGCGCGCAAATCCTGCGCCCAGGGGGTGGATAAGATGCTCATTGGAACACGTCCTCTGATGCGCGGTCAGCTGCTCCGTGCGCCTCCCGGGCGGCGTATTAGCCGCGACAGTATGGTCGCACACCCCACGATTTGGGAAGATGCGCCGGGGTTCCTGGGTGTCAAAGGCAGTCGCTTGCCTGTCGCGCGCAGTTCCGCCGATACTCCCGTCAGGCGAAACCGGTAATAGCGATGCGCCCCAAACTCTTGTTCGTCTATGCCGACGATCGTTTCTTCTGGTCGCACCGTCTTGCACTCGCTCGCGCGGCGCTGCTGAGGGGTTACGAGGTCGTTATTGCGGCCGGGGTTTACCAATACGCGCGCGAGATCGAGGAGCTCGGCCTTCGCTTGATCCCACTCAAGCTCCATCGGGGAACCAGTTCGCCGTTCAGCGAATGGGCGGCGGTCCGACAACTGAAGCGCATTTATTTGAGCGAACGGCCCGACCTCATTCACCAGGTTGCAATCAAGGCCATGCTGTTCGGTTCGATTGCAGGCTTCGGCAGGGCTCCAGTTCCCGTGGTGAACGAGGTCACTGGACTGGGCTATCTCGCAACTGCCTCATCGGTGAGGGCCGCGCTGCTTCGGTTCGTCATCTGGCGCGCCTTCCGTCTCTTCCTCAACCGGAGGCATCAAGTGGTTTTGGTGGAGAACGGCGAGGACAAGCAGACAGTCGTGAACGAACTTAAAGTGCCCGAGCACAACGTAATGTTCACGCGCGGGCCGGGGGTCAATGTCAAAGTCTTTAGGCCAACGCCCGAATCATCGGTGTTTCCGATCGTCCTTTTGGCCTCCCGCATGCTGTGGATCAAGGGTGTGCGGGAGTTTGTTGGCGCCGCACAGATGTTGAGGAAGAAGGGCGTGCCTGCGCGCTTCGTGCTGGCCGGAGACAGCGACTCCAACAATCCCTCCTGCGTTCCCCGCGCTCAGCTCGTGGAGTGGCAGGCGTCGGGGGCGGCGGAATGGTGGGGGCATCAACAGGACATGCCCGGGCTGTTCCGGCAGGCAAACCTAGTCTGTTTGCCGTCACATGGCGGCGAGGGGGTTCCGAAGGTGCTGATGGAAGCGGCCGCGAGCGGCCGAGCGATCGTGACGACCGCTGTCCCGGGCTGCCGAGACATCGTTCGCGATGGGATCAACGGGCTGGTGGTGCAACCGAAGGATCCGACCGCCCTTGCCCAAGCCATAGAGACGCTTCTCAATGACGCGTCACTTCGATCGGAAATGGGCAAGCGTGGGCGCGACATCGCGGTCAGGGAGTATTCCCAAGAGGCGGCGGTGCGCGAGACCCTGGATTTGTACGAGAGACTGTTGCGCCCCCGTCCTAACGACGCTGCCTGAGACCGGGGCGCTTCATGCGACCGCGCGGCTTGCCGCGCTCGTGCTGCGCTGTTGCCAGCCGCTCACCCCAATGGCCGATCGCGCGTTGGACCTCGCCAAACCCGCGGCCCAGCTCGGTTAGGGCATAACTCACCCTGACCGGCGGGCCCGGCGCCACCCGGCGCTCGACGAGCCCGCGCGCCTCGAGCTCCTTGAGTCGCGCCGAAAGCATGCGATCGCCCATAGTTTCGAGCCGCTCGCGCAGCTCGCCGAAACGGAGCGTTCCACCTTCTTCCAGCGTCGCCATCAGCAAGCCATTCCAGGGGCGGGCAAGGACGTCCATCGCCGCCTGAAACATCGGGCAGAGGTGGCTGCAAAACCGTGATTTTTGCGGCAGCTCGCTCATCGACCGAATGAGTATGGGCATAGAGCCGAGCAATGGAAAGGCGCTCTTGCCGTAATTCCGAAACAGATGTTACTATACTTTTGGAAGTTTAGGTTCATCAACCCCGAAGGGAGCTGCGCTCATGAAGCTTTATTTCTTCCCCGGTGCCTGCTCGCTATCGCCGCATATCGCGCTGCGCGAGGCGGGCCTGCCGTTCGACCTCGAACAGGTTGACCTCAAGGCCAAGACAACCAAGAGCGGCGCCGACTATCGCGCGGTCAACCCCAAGGGCTCGGTGCCCGCGCTCGGTCTCGACAATGGCGAGGTGCTCACCGAGGCGGCGGTGATCGTGCAGTACATCGCCGATCGCAAGCCCGAGGCCAAGCTGCTCCCGGCGGTCGGCACCATGGACCGGGTACGCGTCCAGGAATGGCTCAACTACGTCGCGACGGAAATTCACAAGGGCCTGGGTCCGCTCTTCAATCCGAATTTGCCGGCGGAGGCGAAGGCGATCATGAAAGAGAACCTTGCCGCACGCTTCGAGCTCCTCTCGAAGCATCTGGAGAAACGCAGCTTCCTTCACGGTGACGCCTTCACCGTGGCGGACGGGTATCTCTTTACCGTGCTCGGCTGGACCAAGTGGCTCGAGATCGATCTCGGCAAATGGCCGGTGCTCGCCGCGTACCGCGAGCGGATCGAAAATCGCCCGGCCGTGCAGGCGGCGATGCGGGTCGAGGGGCTGCTGAAGTAAGAAGCCCTAGCGATGCGGCGAAAGGCGCGTCACATGACCCATCTTGCGGCCCGGGCGCGCCTTCTTCTTGCCGTAGAGATGGACCTTGGCGAGCGGCTCGTTGATCGCGTCTCGCCACCTCGCGACGTCGTCGCCGATCAGGTTCTTCATGACGGCGTCCGAGTGCCGCTCGGTCGAACCGAGCGGCAAGCCACAGATCGCGCGCACGAGTTGCTCGAATTGGCTGGTGACGCAGGCATCGAGGGTCCAGTGGCCGGAATTGTGCGGACGCGGCGCCAGTTCGTTGACCAACAATTGGCCGTCGGGCGTCACGAACATTTCCGCCGCCAACAGCCCTATCAGTTCGAGCTTCTCGGCGATATGGCGGGCAATCGCTTCGGCGCGCATGCCGACCTCCGGAACGATGCGCGCCGGGGCAATGGTGGTATCGAGAATGTGGTGCACGTGCTGGTTTTCCACCGGCACGTAGGTTGCCCACGCGCCTGAGGCACTGCGCGCAACGATCACCGAGATCTCGCAGGCGAAGTCGACAAAGCGTTCGAGAATACCGAGCGGACCGCCCATCTCGGCCCAGCTGGCCTCGACCGATCCATCGGAGGTGATCTTCACCTGACCCTTGCCGTCATATCCCCAACGCACCGACTTCAGCACCGCGGGCAGGCCGACATCCCGGAGCGCGCGGGCGAGCGCGGCGGGATTGCCGACTTCGCGATAGGCCGTCGTCGCGACATCGATCGAGCGGAGGAAATCTTTCTCGCGGAGCCGGTCTTGCGTGATCTTGAGAACGGAGGGATCGGGGCGCACCGGACGCAAACGCGCCAGAAACTCCGCGGTCTCCGCCGGAACGTTTTCGAACTCGAAAGTGATGACGTCGACGGCCGCGGCGAAGCCGGCGAGGGCCGCTTGATCGGCATAGGACGCGTCGGTCGATTGGGCGCAAACCTGCTTTGCGGGGTCTTCAGGATCGGGGCTGTAAATGTGGCACTTGTAGCCCAGCGTCGCCGCTGCCAGCGCCGTCATGCGTCCGAGTTGACCCCCGCCCAGAATGCCGATAGTCGACTGCGGAGGAATCATCCGGCCTGCTCGCCCGGAACTTCCGCGACGCCCGCGGTCTGCTCTGCGCGGAAGCGGTCCAATGCGGCTGCTATCTTCGGATCGCCGAGCGCGATGATCGCGCCCGCGAGCAGGGCCGCGTTGATCGCCCCCGCCTTGCCGATCGCCAAGGTGCCGACCGGCACCCCGCCGGGCATCTGAACGATCGAGAGCAGGCTGTCGAGACCGCTAAGCGCCGCTGTTTCGATCGGCACGCCCAGAACGGGGATCGCGGTCATGGCGGCCGCCATCCCCGGCAGGTGCGCCGCGCCCCCGGCGCCCGCGATAATCACCTTGAGCCCGCGCCCGCGCGCCTCTCGCGCATAGGCGTAGAGCCGCTCGGGCGTGCGATGCGCGGAGACGATTCGCGCCTCGTGCGGGATTCCGAGCTGTTTCAGAACCTCCGCGGCATGGCGGAGGGTTTGCCAATCTGACTGGCTTCCCATGATGATGCCAACCACCGGCCTGTCGCCCGCCATCGCCGCTAAGCCTCGGAGCTGCCTCGGGGAAAGCGCGCATTATTGTGGCTCGACGCCGCTAGAGCAAGCTATCAAGAGCCGGTTCTGTCTCTCTCATGTGGTGCGGGGACAGCAAGGGCTTAGCGAGATATTAATTATATCGTAGTGTGTTAACGGTTTGCGCCATTCGAGCGTCGGGCCCGAAATGGAAATCAGGGACACCAAAGCCACCTCGAGTATCGGTTCGCTTCGCAAGGCAGGCGGGGTATCGGCGCCTTCGGGTGCCGAAACAGGCGTTGCAGCGGCACCAATGGACCCGGTGCAACTCTCGGGAGTGCCGGAGTCGGAGCTCACGCCGCGCATCCGCCAGGCGCTGATGTCGCTTCTGGCCGAGGTCGATCAGCTCCGGCACGAACTTGGCGACGCGCGCTCGCGGATCGAATTCCTGGAGCGACTCGCCGACGAGGATCCGTTGATTCCCATTGCCAACCGCCGCGCTTTTCTGCGCGAGGTCACGCGCATGATCGGTTTCTCGCAGCGCTACGGCGCGCCCGCCAGCATCGTTTACATCGACGTGAATAATCTGAAGGTGATCAACGACACTTACGGCCATGCCGCGGGCGACGCGGCGCTCATGCAGATATCGCGCACCTTGGTCGAGAACGTGCGCAACACCGACGTGGTGGCGCGCCTGGGCGGCGACGAATTCGGCGTGCTGCTGGTGCAAGCCGATCATCCGGCAGCGGAAGCCAAGGCGACGATGCTGGCGGACGCCGTAAGCGAACGCCCCCTTGCTTGGCAGGGCCGCACAATTCCGCTCAAGGTCGCCTATGGCGTGCACACCTTTTTGGGCGACGGCAGCGCGGGCGACGCGCTCGAAGCAGCCGACCGCGCCATGTACGCGCACAAGCGCGAAGGCCGCGATGCCGATCCTGTCGAACCGGCGATCACGCGATAATGTCGGGAACGAGCTGACTTTCTAGCTTGATAATCAGATCCTTCAGCACGAGCTTGCGCTTCTTCAGGCGCTGAATTTGCAGTTGATTGAAGGGTGCCTTGTCGGCAATGCGCGCGATTGCCTCATCGAGGTCACGATGCTCGCTTCGCAGTGCTTCCAGCCGCGCTTTGATCGCTTCGACGTCCAGATCCATCGCGGGGCCGATTAACCAAATTGTACGCGCGCCGGCAATTATACCGAAACGGGGCGGCGGGCGCGAGTACGGGCGAGGGGCGACTCGCCCTTCCGGGGGCTGGAATCTTGCCGCGGCGAGTCGCATATCCCCCTTGATCCTCCGCCGCGACCGGAGGACCATACTCCAGTCCTCGTCTTGCAAAAGGAGGAACCGCATGTCGCTGAACGACCGGATCGAAGCCCTTCGTGCTCGGCATCAGAGCCTGGAACAAGCCCTTCAAGAAGAGATCCACCGGCCGTTGCCGAACGAAGAAATGATCCACGATATCAAGCGACAAAAGCTCAAGATTAAGGACGAAATCTACCATCTGGAGCATACTCACTAGCGTATTTCCGCAGTTAGGCGAGGGCCGGACCGACCCTCGGCGATGACACGCCTGGGGAAGGCGTTCCGCGCCGATTGCCGGCCCGCCGCAATCCCAGCGGTTCAAAATCCCGCAACGACTTCGCGGACGTGCTCGACTTCCGGGGCAACCGCGAAGCAGTGCCCGACCAATTTGCGCCATTCCTGAAAATCGGCCGAGCCGCGGAAATCGACGGTGTGGTTCTCGAGCGTTTCCCATTTGACGAACAGGCGGTAGCGGTTCGGCGTCTCGATTGAACGCTGCAACGTCATCCCCTTGCAGCCTTTGGCGCGGCGGAAGACCGGTGCGGCCTTGGCGACGCCGGCCTCGAACTCCGATTCCATGCCCGGCTTGATGGCAATCTGTGCGATTTCGAGGATCATAGGGCTTCCTTGCGGGAGGGGGTTGGAGATGAGTTCAACTCTTTCGCGCGCTCGCGCAACACATGCTTTTGCACCTTGCCGGTGGAGGTCTTGGGCAAGGTAGCGAAGACCACCGTTCTGGGAATCTTGAAGCCAGCGAGGCGCTCGCGGCAGAAGGCGATGATTTCCGCGTCGCTCGCTTGCATGCGCGGCTTCAGGGTGACGAAAGCGCAGGGGGTCTCGCCCCATTTCTCGTCCGGCCGCGCCACCACCGCGGCCTCCAGCACGGCGGGGTGGCGATAGAGCACACTTTCCACCTCGATGGTCGAGATGTTCTCGCCGCCCGAGATGATGATGTCCTTGGAGCGATCCTTGAGCTCGATATAGCCGTCCTCGTGCCACACGCCGAGATCGCCGCTGTGGAACCAGCCACCCTCGAAGGCTGCATCCGTGGCCCCGGGGTTCTTGAGGTAACCCTTCATCACGACGTTGCCGCGCATGAAGACCTCGCCCATGGTTTGGCCATCGCGCGGCACCGGTTGGAGATTCCGTGCGTCGGCGACCATCAGCTCTTCGAGCACGTGGTATGTGACGCCTTGCCGCGCCTTCAACGCCGCGCGCTCGGCGGGCGGCTTCGCGTCCCACTCGTCGTGCCACGCACAGACCACGGCGGGCCCGTAAACCTCGGTCAAGCCATAGACGTGGATCACACGGAAGCCCTGCTTCTCCATGCCTTCGAGCACGGCGGCGGGGGGCGCCGCACCGGCGGTCATCATGGCGACTTGGCGCGGAAGCGGGCGCCGCGCCTCGGCGGGCGCATTCAGCAACATTCCCATCACGATGGGCGCGCCGCAGAGATGCGTGACACCGAGGTCGGCGATCGCGTCGTAAATCGGTTTTGTCTCGACCCGCCGCAAGCAGACATGAGTTCCCGCGAGCGCCGTCACCGTCCAGGGAAAGCACCAGCCGTTGCAATGAAACATCGGCAAGGTCCAAAGGTAGATCGGGTGCTGCGGCATGCTCCAGACCAGGATGTTGCCGATCGCGTTCAGATAGGCGCCGCGGTGGTGATAAACCACGCCCTTGGGATTGCCGGTCGTGCCGGAGGTGTAGTTGAGCGTGATCGCCTGCCATTCATCCTCGGGCCGTTCGCCGGGATCTTCAGGATCGCCTTCGGCCAGCAGCGTCTCGTAGTCGAGTGCGCCCAGGCGCTCGCCGCCCTGCGCGAGCGGATCGTCGATGTCGATCACCAGCGGCCGTCGCTCCACCAGTGCCAAGGCCCGACTGATAACGGGCGAGAATTCGCGGTCCGTGATCAGCACCTTCGCATCGCCGTGGGAGAGAGTGAAGGCGATGGTCTCGGCGTCGAGGCGAATGTTGAGCGCATTCAGCACTGCGCCCGCCATCGGCACGCCGAAATGCGCCTCGAAGGTCTCGGGAATGTTGGGTGCCATAACCGCGACTGTGTCGCCGCGGCCGATGCCGCGCCGCTTGAGCGCGCTTGCCAGCCGCCGGCAGCGCCGTTGAGTCTCCGCCCAGGTGTAGCGCCGCGCGCCATGGATCACGGCAGTGCGGTTGGGAAATACCGCCGCGCTGCGGTCCAGGAACGTCAGCGGACTCAGCGGCACATAGTTTGCGGCGTTGCGGTCAAGATCGATCTCGTAAGGGTTGGTCATCGGCGTGGTCCTGCTTCACAGCGGCGACGCTTTGTCCCAGACTGACCAAGTGGACAGCCAGCATATGGTTTGAAACATGGCACGCTCTTATGAGGAGGTCCATCGCCGCTCGCTTAGCGATCCCGAAGGGTTCTGGGCGGAAGCGGCCGAAGCGATCGATTGGGACCGGCGCTGGGACGAAGTCCTCGACCGCGGCAATGCGCCATTTTATCTCTGGTTCAAAGGAGGCCGGCTCAATACATGCTGGAACGCCCTCGACCGGCACGTGGAACGGGGCCGCGCCCAGCAAACCGCACTGATCTATGACAGCCCGATCACTGGGCAGATCAAGAAATTCACCTATCGCGAGATGCGCGACAAGGTTGCACTTGTTGCCGGCATGCTCAGGGAACTCGGGGTTGCGAGGGGCGATCGCGTACTGATTTACATGCCCATGGTGCCTGAGGCGGTGATGGCGATGCTCGCCTGCGCGCGGATCGGCGCCATTCACTCAGTGGTATTCGGCGGTTTCGCCGCGCCTGAGCTCGCGACCCGCATCGACGACGCCAAGCCGAAGGTGATCGTGGCCGCCTCCTGCGGTGTCGAGCCGCAGCGGATCGTGCCGTACAAACCGCTGCTCGATGCGGCAATCGAACAGTCGGCCGCCAAGCCCGCGCACTGCGTGATCGTGCAGCGTCCCATGGAGAGGGCGCCCTTGGTCGCTGGCCGCGACCATGACTGGGAGGAGTTGCTGGCACGAGCCAAGCCCGCGCCCTGCGTTTCCGTCGCCGCGACCGATCCGCTCTATATCCTCTACACTTCCGGCACGACCGGCGTTCCCAAGGGGATCGTGCGCCAGCACGGCGGTCACGCGGTGGCGCTCTATTGGTCTATGGCCAACATCTACGGCATCAAGCCCGGCGATGCCTGGTTCACCGCCTCGGACGTGGGATGGGTGGTGGGCCACTCCTACATCGTCTATGCGCCGCTTTTCTACGGCTGCACCTCGGTACTGTTCGAAGGGAAGCCGGTGGGCACGCCCGATGCAGGCGTATTCTGGCGCGTCATCGCCGAGCACGGGGTGGTGACGATGTTCACGGCACCCACCGCCTTCCGCGCGATCAAGCGCGAGGATCCCGACGGTGCGTTCATGCACCGGCACGATCTTTCGAAATTCCGCGCGCTGTTTCTCGCCGGCGAGCGCGCCGATCCGCCGACGGTCGAATGGGCGCAGCAGCAGCTTCGCGTGCCCGTGGTCGATCATTGGTGGCAGACGGAGACCGGCTGGCCGATCACCGCCAACCCGCTCGGCATCGAGAAGCTGCCGATCAAGCTCGGGTCCTCCACCAAACCGATGCCGGGTTGGGATATCAGGGTGGTCGATACCGACGGCCACGAGATGAAGCAGGGCGAGATCGGGGCACTGGTCGCCAAGCTGCCGCTGCCGCCCGGTACCTTGCCGACGCTCTGGAACGCCGATGACCGGTTCCGGGAATCCTATCTCCGCGAGTATCCCGGCTATTACCAGACCGCCGATGCCGGCTACATCGACGAAGACGGTTACGTTTTCGTGATGACGCGAACCGACGACATCATCAACGTGGCGGGCCACCGCCTCTCCACCGGCGCGATCGAGGAGGTGCTGGCGGCGCATCCCGACGTCGCGGAATGCGCGGTGGTGGGCGTCAATGATGCGCTCAAGGGGCAGGTACCCCTGGGGTTCCTAGTTCTGAAACACGGGGTTGATCGTCCGCCTGCGATCATCGCCGGCGAGACCGTGCAGCTCGTGCGCGACCACATCGGCCCGGTCGCGAGCTTCAAGACGGCGCTTGTTGTGCATCGCCTGCCCAAAACGCGCTCGGGGAAGATCTTGCGCGGCACGATGCGAAAGATCGCCGATGGCGAGCCCTATCGTATGCCGGCGACGATCGACGATCCCGGGATTATCGGCGAGATCACGGACTCTCTGAAGACGGCGGGGTTTCCGTCCCGGACGCAATAGCGGCGGTTAATCGCCGGTCGCGGTCGCGGCTTTGGTCGCGAGCGATGTGCCGCGCAGCAGCGGCAACAGCAGTAGCGACAGGAGGAAGCACCCGCCGAGCACCAGGTAGGCCTCGTTGAAGCTCGCAACCGCTGCGGCGCGTTCGATCAGCGGCCGCACAGCCTCCTTGGTTGCCTCGTCGATAGGACCGAGCGGTTGATTGTGGAAGCGGTCGAGGGGCAAACCCGCTTCGAGCGCGGCCTTGGGGTCGCCCGCCTGTAGCCGCTCGATCAGGCGCGTCACATGGATCGGTGCACGCAGCTCCAGGATGGTGTCGATGACCGCAATGCCGACCGCGCCGCCGAGATTTCGCATGAGATTGAACAGGCCGCTTGCGACTGCGAGATTGGCGCCACTCCTGCCTTCGAGAGCGAGGTCCGTGGCCGGCAGGATGCAGAACATGACGGCGACGCCACGCAGGAGCTGCGGCCAGAACTGCCCCTCGAAATCGGTCTCGTAGGTCTGGAAGCCGTTGGCGAGAAGGCCGATGCCGAACAAGCCGAATCCGAAGGCGGTGAGGAGGCGCGGATCGAGCCGGCGTTCGAGCGGAGCCGCGATCGGCGCCGTCACCAATTGCGAGGCGCCGCTTACCAGCATGATCGTGCCGATCTCGAATGGCGTGCGGTCGCGCACCAGGCCCAGGAACAGCGGCATCAGATAGACCGATCCATAGAGGCCGGCGCCGAGGATGAAGCTGTAAAGGCTGCCGATCGCGAAGGTGCGGTCACCGAAGTCACCGAGCGGCACCAACGGCGCTTCGCGGCGGAGCGAGCGGTGAATCAACAACGCCCCACAGGAAAGGCACGTGGCAAGCAGCGCCAGCACGTAACCGTCGCCCCAGCCACGCGGCGGCCCCTCTTTCAGCACCAGTTCCAAGCTAGCAAGCGCGACCGCCAGCAGGATCAAGCTTGGGTAATCGAAGTGCCGCAGCAGCGACCAATCCGGTCGACCTGTCCGGAGCATCGCGCCGGTCGTTGCCGCCACCACGACGCCCGGCGCAAAATTGATCAGGAACAGCCAGTGCCAGTTATAGGTCTCGGTGATGTAACCGCCGACAATGGGTCCGAGCGTTGGCGCCAGCACCGCGAATACGCCCGCAATCGTCGTGGTGCGCACATGCGCGCTCCGCGGAAACAGCAGGAAGACCGAAGTGAAGACCGCGGGGATTACCGCGCCACCGCAGAAGCCTTGGATCGCGCGAAAGGTGATCAATGTGCCGAAGCCCGCGCTCGCGGCGCAGCCGATGCTCGCGAGCGTGAATCCAACGATCGCCACGACGAACATCCAGCGCAGCGTCAGCAGCCGAGTGAGGTACCCGGTCAGCGGGATCGCGATCACCTCGGCGATCAGATAGGTCGTCTGAATCCAGCTAAGGCGATCGCCCGGGATGCGCAGTGCGACCTGAATATCCGGCAATGAGCTGGCGACGATCTGGATGTCCAGGATCGCCATGAACATGCCGAGGCACATGGCAAGGAAGCCGAGCCATGTGCGTGCGCTCGCCGTGTTGTCGCCGGTGCCCCCGGCTGTTGACAAGAGCGCCGGCCGTTATTGCGCGGCCGTTTCGGCCTCGCCCGTGGCCGCGATATCGTCGACGACAGCGCGCTTCTTGCCCTTGCTCGCGCGATTGACGGCTTCTTCGAGTTCCGGAAGCGTGCAAAGCCCAAGCGCCACCGGATGGCGCGGCTTGATATTGGGCGAGTTCCAGTGCGTGCGGTCGCGCACCGCGGCTATCGTCGGCTTGGTGGTGCCCACCAGCTTCGAAATTTGTCCGTCGCTCAGTTCCGGGTGATTCTTGAGCAGCCACGCGATGGCGTCGGGCTTGTCCTGCCGTTTGGAGATCGGCGTGTAGCGCGGGCCCTTGTGCTTCACCATCGGGACCGGCTGCGCCTGATCGCTGAGCTGCAGCCGCGCCGTGGGGTCGGCCTCGCAGCGCCTGATCTCCTCGGTGGTGAGTTGGCCGTTGGCGACGGGGTCGAGACCTTGCATCTGGGCCGCCACCTCGCCATCGGCGATCGCCTGCACCTCGAGCGCATGCAGCCCGCAGAATTCAGCGATCTGATCGAAGGAGAGGCTGGTGTTCTCGACCAGCCAGACGGCAGTCGCCTTGGGCATCAGCGGAAGGCCCATTATATCCTCCTATGTCCTTGATAACGTGAGCCTCTCAGCGGGTCATCACAGCCGGAAGGCGGCGTTGAGGGCTTGGATGTGACTGTATATAGCCGTTCGCTCGCCCCCTGGAAAGGGCCGGGCGCCGACCTGCCCAAATTTATCCTTACAGCCTAAGAGGTTAATAAGTCTGGCAACCCCCATTCATGGTCCCCGCTTCCGACGTCAGCCCGGCTCTCGCTGCGCTCGGCCGGGATGACGACAAAGATCGGCCCTTAACACACCAGCACGATCTTGCCGATGTGCTCCGACGTCTCCATCAGCCGGTGCGCGGCGGCCGCTTCGGCGAGCGGGAAGGTGCGGTAGATCACCGGCTTCACCTGTTTCTTCTCCAGGAGCGGCCAGACTTGGCGTCGCAGGCAAGCGGCGATCGCGCCTTTCTGCTCGACCGTGCGCGGGCGCAAGGTCGAGCCGGTGACGGTGAGCCGCTTCAGCATAATGGGCGCGAAATTGATCTCGATCTTGGCGCCCTTGAGATAGGCGACATTGACCAGACGTCCCTCCATGGCGAGCGCGCTCAGGTTCTTCTGCATGTAGTCGCCGCCGACCATGTCGAGAATCACGTCGACGCCGCGGCCGCCTGTCATCTCCCGAACGACCGCCAGAAAATCCATGATCTTGTAGTCGATGCAACGCGTCGCGCCCAGCGCCTCGCAGGCCCGGCATTTCTCGATGCTCCCCGCAGTCGCGAAGATTTGCCCGGCACCAAACGCGCGCGCGAGCTGGATCGCGGTGGTGCCGATGCCGCTTGATCCCCCGTGGACCAAGATGCTCTCGCCGGCCTGAAACCGCGCGCGTTCGAACACGTTGGTCCAGACCGTGAAAAACGTCTCAGGCACGGCGGCGGCTTCGATGAAGGTCAATCCTTTGGGGACCGGCAGACACTGCAGGGCTGGCGCCACGCAATAGTTCGCATAGCCACCGCCCGCCACCAACGCGCAGACTTCGTCGCCGATCGCGATGTCGTGCACGCCGAGGCCGATTGCCGCGACCCGGCCCGCGATTTCAAGGCCGGGAATATCGCTCGCGCCCGGTGGTGGATCGTATTGGCCCTGGCGCTGCTGCACGTCGGGGCGGTTGACCCCCGCGGCTTTGACCTCGATCAGGATTTCGCCGGCGCCCGGCATTGGCATCGGACGCGTCGCGGGCTTTAGGACCTCGGGCCCGCCGGGCTCGCTGATCTCGATGATGGTGATGGTCTTGGGAAGCTCGCTCATTGGGAAACCCTCGGTCGGAAAGGCGGATTGCGTGTCTAGCTCGATCGCGCGACACTGGCAACCGCCGAGGAGATGCCGATGGACGAGGAAGATCTGCTGCCGCTGCGCAAGAAGCCGCCGCCCAAGGACCTGGCACCGATGGCGATTGCCGAGCTCGAGGATTACATCGTCGGCCTCGAGGCCGAAATCGAGCGCGCGCGGGGCGAGATCGCGCGTAAACGTAACCAAAAAACCGGCGCCGAGGCATTGTTCAAGCGCTGAAATCCGCCGCCGGCCCTCGCGCAGGCGGAACCGGCGCGGAGCGACCCGGCTGCAACCAATTCGGGTGCTGCCATCTCGATCGATGGCGGTCGGGTGGCGCAGGGACCGCGTTTAGCGGGTGTTAAGGCCTCCGCGATAAGCTTCAGTTGGAAGGCGGCCTCCCGCCTTGTCCGAGCATCTTCAGGAAGGCCGTCCGTCGGGGGCGGCTTTCCGCTTTCTGATGTATGGTTGCGGCCTTCCTGCCCGCGTGGAGGCCCGCCATGCCCGAGATCAAGAACCCCGGCTTTTCCACCCTGAGCCTGCATGCGGGCCAGCGTCCCGATCCCGTCACGGGTGCGCGCGCGGTGCCGATCTACCAAAGCACCAGCTTCGTCTTCCGCGACAGTGATCACGCGGCGGCGCTGTTCAACCTGGAGGAGCCCGGCTTCATCTATTCGCGGATCGCCAATCCGACGGTCGCGGTATTGGAGGAGCGGCTTGCGGCGCTCGAAGGCGGCGTCGGCGCGATCTGCACCGCGAGCGGCCAGGCGGCGCTGCACCTGGCGATCGCCACGTTGATGGGCGCGGGCGGCCACATCGTCGCGGCGGCCTCGCTCTATGGCGGCTCGATCAATCTGCTGAAATTGACCCTGCCGCGCTTCGGTATCGAGGCGACCCTGGTCGATCCCCGCGATCCCGAGGCATTCCGCCGAGCGATCCGCGCGGAGACCCGTCTCGTCTTCGCGGAGATCCTCGGCAATCCCGGCCTCGAAGTGTTGGACGTGCCGGCAGTCGCGGAAGTCGCGCATGGGGCCGCACTGCCGCTGCTCGTCGATGCCACCTTCGCCACGCCCTATCTCTGCCGCGTCCTCGATCTCGGCGCCGACTTGGTGATGCACTCAGCCACCAAGTGGCTCGGCGGTCACGGCCTCGCGATCGGCGGCGCGCTGATCGACGGCGGCCGGTTCGATTGGCAGGCCTCGGGCAAATTTCCGACCCTGACCCAGCCTTATGCGGGCTATCACGGCATCGATTTCGCGGCGGAGTTCGGCCCGCAGGCCTTTATCATGCGCGCACGCGCCGAGGGCTTGCGGGATTTCGGCGCCTGCATGAGCCCGCAAAACGCATTCCTGATTTTGCAGGGGGTCGAAACTCTGCCGCTGCGCATGGCGCGGCACATGGAGAATACGCGGGGCGTGCTCGACTTCCTCGGCAAGAACGAGGCCGTGGCGTGGGTGCTGCATCCGGATTTGCCGAGCCATCCCGATCATGCGCTGGCGCGGCGCTTGTTGCCGAGCGGCGCGGGGTCGATGGTGAGTTTTGGCGTCAAGGGCGGGCGCGCCGCGGGTAAGCGCTTCGTCGATTCACTCAAATTGATCTCGCACCTCGCCAATGTCGGCGACGCCAAAACCCTGGTCATCCATCCCGCCAGCACCACGCATCAGCAGATGAGCGCCGAGCAGCTCCGCGTGGCCGGGGTCGGCGAAGATATGATCCGCCTCTCGGTCGGCATCGAGGAATTGGGCGACATCCTCGACGATCTGGCGCAGGCGCTCAGGGCGTCGCAGCGCGGTTTGGCGCGCGCGGCGGAGTAAGCCGGTGGAGCTTCGCGTCGACGGAAAGCGCGTCTTCGCCGCGACCGGCGGGCGGGAGTTCGATCCGGCGCTGCCGGCCGCCGTGTTCATTCATGGCGCCGGCATGGACCACACGGTCTGGGCATTGCAGACCCGGTCTTTCGCGCACCGCGGAAGGAGCGTGCTGGCGTTAGACTTGCCGGGGCATGGGCGCAGTGAAGGGCCATCGCTCCCCAGCATCGAGGCGATGGGTGCATGGGTGCTGGCGGTGCTCGATGCCGCGCATGCCGCGCACGCGCGGATCGCCGGGCACAGCATGGGTTCGCTGGTGGCGCTGGAAGCGTCGGCGCAGGGCGCAAGCCGCGTTGAGGGACTGGCGCTGCTGGGCTTCGCGCCCGAGATTCCCGTGCATCCCGATTTGCTCGCGGCCGCCCGCGCGGGCGAGCATGCGGCAATCGAGATGATGGTCGCCTGGAGCTTCGGCGCGCGCGCCCGATTTGGTGCGACGCCGGCGCCCGGCCTTTGGCTTACGGGCGAGGCGATGCGGCTCTTGGAGCGCGCGCAGGTGCCAAGCCTCGCTGGCGATCTCGCGGCCTGCGACGCTTATCGCGGCGCAGCCCAAGCCGCCACTGCGGTCCGCTGTCCGACGCTGTTTCTGTTGGGCGAGGAGGACCGGATGACGCCGGCCGCCAAAGCTGCGGCTTTCGCGGAGCGCATCGCGGGTGCCAAGATCGTGCGGCTCGCCGGCGTCGGCCACATGATGCCGATCGAGGATCCGATCGCGACTTTGGCGGCGCTCCGCCGCGTGATTTGAGTTGGGGGTGAAGGATGGCGGAAGGCGAACAGGAACGGCGCGCGAATTATCCGCACTTTCTCACGATTCCCACGCGCTGGATGGACAACGACATCTACGGTCACGTCAACAACGTGATCTACTATTCGTACTTCGACACCGTCATCAACAAGTACCTGATCGAAGCGGGCGGGCTCGATATCCATGACGGCGGCGTAATCGGCATCGCCGTCGAAAGCCTCTGCCGCTTCCATCGCTCGCTGGTGTTTCCCGACCTGGTGGAGGCGGGGTTGCGCGTCGGCCGCCTCGGCACGTCGAGCGTGCGCTACGAGATCGGCCTCTTCCGCGCGGGCGACGAGCCGCCGGCCGCCACCGGGCATTTCATTCATGTCTTCGTCGAGCGCGAGAGCCGCCGTCCGACCCCGATCCCCCCGCTCCTCCGCCACGCGCTCGAAAAGTTGGTGAGGGAGAGTTAGGGACAAGCAGGAATGCTCGGTAAACGCACATTAAACCCGCAAAATATAGCGGCTCACTTAGCATCTACCTACAAGAAGCCATTCTAGCGTAGGATGCCGCAGGGGATACACTAGGCGGGAGCGGTGGCATGGTCGCGGGCCTCGCTAACCAAAAAGTCGCGTCAAAGCAGGAAAGCCTAATCTCGAAAATCGTTCGCCTGGTGCTCTCGGGGCCGGTGATGTCGGCGCTCTGGCTCGCGATTTGCGGTTACTACATCCAGACCCAGGTGGGCTGGCCGGTGCTGTTCCAGATGCTGCCGCACGAGATCGCGATCACCTTGCTCGGGATCGCGGCACCGATTGCCTTCCTCTGGATCGTGACCGGTTTCTACGCCCGCGCGCGCGAGCTCGCGCGGTCGAGCAAGCTGCTGGCGGCGCGGGTCGATCAGCTCGTTTTCCCGTCGCCCGCCGGCGAAATCCGCATGCGCGAGATCAGCGAGCAATTGAGCGCGCAGGGTGACGCGCTCCGCAACAGCGTCGGCGAGGCGGCGGAGCGGCTGGAGCGCGCCTCCCGGGAGTTGGGCGAGCGCCTCGGCGGCATCGTCGCGGCGCTGAGCGCCGCGGTCGAGCGCGCCGAGCACGCCGACAACGATTTGATCTCGGTCTCGGCCCATGTGGCTAAGCTGAGCGAAGCGATGCAGAGCCATGCGCGCTCCATCGATCATGTGGTGACGCGCGATCTCGCCACCGCCACCGAACGGCTCGCGAGCCAGATCACCGTGGTCGAGATGGCGGTCGGCCGCGCCTTCGTCGCCGGCGGGGAGAAGATGACGGCGCAGGCGGAAGCTGCCGCGCGCGAGACCGCGAAGGTGCTGGACCACACCGCCGCACAGTCCCTCGCGCAGCTACAGGCGGCGAGTGCGCGCCATGCCGACGGCCTCAAGGCTACGGCGCGGGGGATCGAGTCCACGCTGGCGGAATTTGAGACCGCGATAGCGGCGGTCACGGACAAGGCGATCGGAAGCTTCGCCGAACGTGGCCGCGAGACCAACCACGCGCTGACCGATGCCGCGACCCGACTGCTCGATGCTTGTCGCGCCGTCGCCGAGCGCTCGACCGGGGAGATCGATGCCACCGGCGAGCGGTTGACCCGGAGCCTTGCCGCGTTCGAAGTGGCGGTCAACGAGGCGCAGAACCGCGCCGCCGATCGCTTCACGACCGAGAGCCGCGAGGCCGAACGGCGACTGGCTGACGCCACCGAGACGCTGGTCGCGCGCGCGCGCGAGGCCGGACAGGAGTCGAAGACCGGGATCGATGCCGCGGCCGGGCGGATTCAAGACTCGCTCTCGGAATTCCAGGTGATGCTCGCGGCAATGACCGGCAACGCCGCCGAGACGCTGACCGAGCGGACGGAAGAGAGCGAGCAACTGCTGACCCGCGCCGCGGATCGCCTGCTGGAAGACGCACGCGCGGTCACCGATCGCGCAACCCAGGGCCTGAGCGGCAGCTCGGACACGATTTTGGCGGCGCTCTCCGGCTTCGAGGCCGCGATCGCTGCGGCGGCGGGCGCGGCCGGCGAGCGTGTGGTCGAACGCGGCCGCGAAGTGGAGCAGCAACTGGGCGGCACGATCGAGCGGATTGACCGCGCGTCGGAGAGCATCTCGACGAGCGCCCAGCACGGCGCCGACATCTTGCAGACCCATACCGAGCACCTGACCGTCGCCGGCAACAAGGCCGCGGCGCAGGGCGAAGTGCTCGCGAACGCGCTGCGCAGTTTCAACGCCGAGCTGCAGCACCTGAATGAGCAGACGGCGCATCAGACGGAGCAGCTTGGGACGCAGCTCACGCGCCAAACGCAGTCGTTGCGGACCGGCGCCGGCGATGCGCTGCAGCGCCTCAAGGACGTGAACGAGGGATTCAGCGCGCAATCGGATCACGTGGCGCAGACCGCGCGCCAAGCGAGCGCCCGCGTCGAGGAGGTTGGCGAGACCATCCGCGCCGAGGCGCGCGAGCTGCTGATCGCGGTCGAGCAGGTGACGGTTCGCCTGCAAGCGGCGGGCGAGCAGTTGCGCCAGCGCGGCCAAGATTTGAGCGGCGCCGCGCAAGCCGGCGTCTCGACCGTGCGGCAGGCCGCCGAGAGCTTCCGCGACAGCGGCGAAACCATCAACGTCGCGGCCGAAAGCGCCGCCGGCCGCGTCAGCGAGGTCGCGGGAAGCCTGCGCAGCCAAGCGCTCGACCTGCAGACCGCGGCGGAGCAGGCGGCGGCTCGACTGAGACGGGCATGCGACGGCTTCGAGCAGCAGGCCGACCGGGTCGCGGGCGCGGCCGCCGAGGCGGGAATGCAATTGCAACATGTGGGCGACGCACTCGGGCAGCAGATACAAGTCGTCAAGGAGGGCACCGAGCACGCGGCGCAGCGCGTCGTCGAATTGCAGGAAGCATTCACTCAGCAACTCGGCCATCTCAACACCGCGCGTACCACGGTCGGGAACCAAGTGGGCGAAATTCATACGCTCTTGCAGCAGCAGGCGACCGACCTCGTGCGCGCCTCCGATCAGGCGAAGGAACGCTCGACGGCGGTCGGCGATGTGTTCCGCGAGCAAGCGCGGCAGCTCAAGGATGCCGCGAGTGAGGCGTTGACGCAGACCAACGCCATCGCCGTGGTCGTGCAGCAACAGGTCCGTGACTTACGCGGACTTGCCGACCAACTCGGCACGTTGAGCGCCACCGTCAACGAGATGCTGCGCAGCGGCGCCAACGAGCTGGTGGAATCGACGGAGCGCGCACTCGGGCGCGGCGAGGAGATCGGGCAATTGCTGGGTGACCAGGGCCGCGCGGTCACCGGCATCAGCGAAGGGGTGATGCTCCGCCTGACGCAGAGCGGCGAGCTGATGCGCGATCGCGCGCAGGACTTGCAGGAAGCAGCCGACCGCACCGTCACGCGGCTCATCGAGCTTGGCGAGCGTTTTGCCGAGCGAAGCTCGCAAGTGGGCACTGCCGGCGACGGCGCGAGCGCCAAGCTGCGGGATACCAGCGCTGTCTTCCGCCAGCAGGCGCAGGACTTGGCCGCCGCCGCCGATCGGGCATCCGCAAGCGTCGAGCAAGCGGCCGCCACCTTCGGAGATCGCATCACGTCGCTCAGCAGCGGCAGCGAGCTGATGATGACGCGCCTCAAGGAATTGAGCGAGGCGGCCCGCAATCAGGCGCTTGCGCTTGCTTCTGCCGGCGAGGCGGTGGCGCTCCGCAGCGACCAGGCGAATGAGGCGCTGCGCCGCCAGCAGCGCGACCTGCAGGGTGCCTCGGAACATGCGGCGGTCCGGCTCACCGAGGTGCGCGGCGCTCTGCGCGATCAGACCGTGGAGCTAAACGCCGTCACCGATAAGGCGATAGAGCGGCTCGACACCACCAGCCAGACCTATCGCCGTCAGGCCGACGGACTCGCGACAACCGCCGAGGAGGCCGCGACCCGCGCGCGCGACGCCGGCAGCGTGTTTCAGAATCAGGTCGACCAACTTCTCAAGGCCGCCGGTGTCGCCGCCGAGCAGGCCGAGCGCGTGCGCGCCGCAGCGGTCTCGGCGCAGCAGGACACCTTCCTCAAAGCCGCGACCTTCATCATCGAGACATTGCAATCGATCGCCGTCGACTTGAACCGCATCCTCGACGAGGAAATTCCCGACTATGTCTGGAAACGCTTCCACGCCGGCGAACGCGCGGTCTTTACGCGCCACCTTCTGCGCCTGCAGGATCGCGGCGAGGCGACCCAGATCCGGAAGAAATTCGAGGAAGATCCGAACTTCCGCGACTTCGTGCTGCGGTACCTGAACCAATTCGAGACACTGCTCGAACAGGCCCGCGAAGCCGACCACCAGGACGTGCTGGGCGCCACCTTCGTCACCGCCGACGTGGGTAAGCTCTATCTGCTGCTTTCGAACGCGGTCGGACGGTTGAAGCAGTAGGGCGCGGCGCTCGCGCTACAGCGTCGCCTCGATCGCTTGTCGGAGAGCCGACGTTACCTTGGGCGTCACGCCGAAGAACGCGCGGAAGGCAGGGACCGCCTGGTGCAGCAGCATGCCGAGCCCATCGACGGTGGGATTGCCGCGCGATCGAGCCGCGAGCAGCAGAGGCGTCTCGCAGGGGATGTAGACGATATCGCAAACAAGCGTGTCGCGTGACAGGCGGTCGAGCGATATTTCGAGCGGCGGCTGCCCCGCCATGCCCTGGCTCGTGGTGTTGACCAGCAGCGCAGCGCCCCCGAGCGCTTCGGAGCGCCGCTCCCACGGCAGCGCGCGGAGCGGCGGTCCGATCTCGTCGGCGAGCGCTTGCGCTCGCGCCAGCGTGCGGTTGAGGACGCGGATTTCCGGTGCGCCGCGATCCGTGAGACTTGCGATCACCGCGCGCGCGCCGCCGCCCGCGCCCAGCACCACCGCCGGCCCGCGATCGGCGCGCCATCCCGGCTGCGCCTCGGCAAGATTCGCCCCATAACCCTCGGCGTCGGTATTGAGGCCCAGCAAAGTTCCATCGGCTCGCACAACCACCGTGTTGAGGGCGCCGATGCGTCGCGCGAGCGGGTCGACCTCGTCCACCAGCGCCATCGCCGCGACCTTGTGCGGGATGGTCACGTTGCACCCGGCGAAGCCCAGTGCCGGAAGTCCCTTGAGCGCCGCCGGCAGCGCCTCGGGCCGCACCGCCATCGGCAAATAGGCGCCCGCGATCGCGTGCTCGCGCAGCCAAAAGCCATGCAGCGCCGGCGAGCGCGAGTGGCTGACCGGCCAGCCGATGACGCCGGCGAGGCGAAAGGGACGGAACTCCGTCATTGTGATCCCCGTAACTCGATCGTGCCGACGCTACACGAAGCCGCCAGGGCCCGCCAGGAGCGTCAGCTCTCGCCGATCAACCCAGCTTGGTAGCGCGCGATGCTCCAGCCGCCGTCGACCACGAGAGTATGTCCGTTGATGAAGCTCGCATCGTCGGATCCGAGGAATGCCGCTGCCGCCGCTATGTCGTCGGGCGTGCCCATGCGCGGCACTGGCGTCGCCTCCGCCATAAGCCGCCGGAACCAGGGTTTGGTATCGAGATTGCGTTGCGACATCTCGGTGACGATGAGTCCGGGCGCGATCGCGTTGACGGTGATGCCGCGCGGTGCGTAATCGACCGCCATCGAGCGGGTGAGCGCGATCAGTCCCGCCTTCGCCGCGGCATAGGAGGAGGAAGTCGGGAACCCCATCAATCCGAACACCGAAGCCATGTTGATGATTCGTCCGTTTCGGCCGGCGGTGATATGCGGCAGCGCTGCCTTTGCCATGCGGAATTGCGCGGTGAGGTCGATTTCGATGGTCTGGCGCCAGTCGGTTTCGGGAAGCTCGGCCACCGGCCGCGAACCGCCGATCCCCGCATTGTTGACGAGAATCTCCAACCCTCCCCAGCGTCGTAGGCATGTCTCGACAATGGCGTTGGGCGCCTCCGCTTCGGAAATATCGATGGCCAGGGCGGCCACCGGCCGTCCGGCATCTTGCAACTCGCGCTCGACCGCCGCGAGGCGTTCGGCCGCGCGATCAACCAACAACAGGCGCGCGCCCTCGCCGGCAAATCGTCGGCCTATCGCGCGTCCGATCCCCGCGGCGGCACCGGTGATGATGGCGGTCCGGTCTTTCAGTCTTTCGGCAGCCATTGGCGATTCTCCCTTCACTTGCTGCGCGGCAGGATAGCGCGCCGGCGGGACGGTTGCCTCTCTGCTGCGCCTGCCGTTAGGCTGCCGGGATCGCGGTCACTCCGAGGGTTCCATGCGCATCGTCGCCGCCATGATGAAGCACGAGACCAACACTTTCTCGCCGGTGCCGACGCCGCTTGAGCGCTTCGCGCGAGGGCGCCGCGAACCGCCCGCGGGCAAGGACGCATACGAGGCCTTCAAGGGCACCGGCAGCGGCTTGGCGGCGTTCATCGACTTGGCGGAGCAGAAGGGGGCCGAGATTACGATTCCGATCGCCGCGGCGGCCCCGCCCAGCGGACCTGTTCCCGCTGCCGTGTTCGAGCACATGGCAGGGCGCATCTGCGAGGCCGTGGCTCGCGGAGCCGACGCGATCCTGCTCGATCTTCATGGCGCGATGGTGACGGAAAGCACCGAGGACGGCGAGGGCGAGCTGCTGCGGCGCGTACGCGCGCTCGCGCCAAAGACGCCGATCGGCGTCTCGCTCGACATGCACACCAACCTCTACCCGGCGATGGTCGAGAACGCGACGGTTCTCGCGGGCTATCAGACCTATCCGCACATCGACATGTACGAGACCGGGCTGCGCGCGGGCCGACCGATTCTCGCCATGCTCGAAGGCAGGGCCCGTCCGCAGATGGCCTGGGGCAATCGGCCGATGCTGCCGCACGTGATGCGGCAGGGCAGCGATGATGCGCCCAATCGCGAGCTGCAGGCGCGCTGCCGCGCGCTCGAGGCCGAGGGCGCGCTCGCGGCAACGGTGTTCGTGGGGTTCCCGCATGCCGACATCCGAAACGCAGGCCTCTCCGCCGTGGTGGTGACCGATGGCGACGCCGAGCGTGCTCGCCGCTCCTGCGACGCGTTGTTGGACCAGGCCTGGGCGGCCCGCGAGGCCTTCGTCTATGCGATCGAGCCTCTGGAGCAGTCGCTGGCGCGCGCGAAGGCGCTGACCGATGGCCCGGTGGTTCTGCTCGACCACTACGACAATTCGGCTTCCGGCGGCACCATGGATTCGATGACGGTGCTGGGCGCCATCATGCGGACTGGCCTCGAGAACGTCGCCGCCTTCGCGATCCATGATCCCGGCGCGGTAGAGGCGATGATCCGGGCCGGCATCGGCTCCGAGGTGACATTGGCCCTCGGCGGCAAGATCGACATGCCCAGCATCAAGCGCAAGGGCGAGCCGCTGACGGTCACCGGCACCGTCAAGCTCATCTCCAACGGCCGCTTTCGCAATCGCGGGCCGATGGCACGCGGCGTGCTGCAGGACATGGGTCCGACGGTGGTGCTGGACACCGGCAAGGTCGAGATCGTCGTGATTACCCGGCACCAGGAGCCCAACGATTTCGAATGCTTTGCGTCGCTGGGCATCGATGCCACCGCGAAGCGTTATCTGATGCTCAAGAGCCGCGTCCACTGGCGCGCCGGCTTCAAGCCGATCGCCAAGAGCGTCGTCGAGTGCGCGGGCGTCGGAGTGTGCACCTCCGACTATGGCATGCTTGATTTTCGCCATGTGCGCCGGCCTATCTTCCCGCTCGACCGCATCAACACGCCTTGAGGAGTGGCGCGAGCCTCTTTAAGGTTGCCTTGGCGGAATATCGATCGCAGACGGAGACGCGGCATGGCGATGATGGCGGGAAAGCGCGCCTTTCTTGAGCTTCTGAAGCAGGAGGGCGTCGAATTCATTTTCGGCAATCCCGGCACCACTGAACTGCCGCTGATGGACGCGCTCGCGGTCGAGCCCAATATCCGCTACGTCCTGGCTCTGCAGGAGGCGGCCGTGATGGCCATGGCCGACGGCTATGCCCAAGCCGGCGGCCGCTTGGCGGTCGTCAACGTGCACGTGACGCCGGGCCTCGGCAATGCCATGGGCATGCTCTACGACGCACAGAAGGCGGGTGCGCCGATCCTGGTTACGGCCGGTCAGCACGACCAGAGCTTCACCTTCACCGAGCCGATCCTTTGGGGCGACCTGCCGCCGATCGCGCGGCCCCTGGTCAAATGGTCTTCGGAGGTGCGCCGGCTTGCGGAGCTGCCGCGTGCCATTCATCGCGCGGCCAAGACCGCGCTCGCGCCGCCGACCGGGCCCGTATTCTTGTCGCTCCCCGGCGATGTCCTCACCAGCGAGGCTGATATCGAGCTGGGCGCGCCGACGCGGGTTGCGGCGCGGCTCCGCGGTGACGCCGCCGCGATTGAAGCCGCGGCCGAGCGGCTGCTGCGCGCCGAGCGGCCCGTGATCATGGCGGGAGACGCGGTGGCGCAAAGCCGCGCCCATGGCGAGATCGTGCGGCTGGCCGAGCTGCTGGGCGCGCCGGTGCATCCCGAGGGCGTGGCAAACACCGCGTCGTTTCCGACCTCGCACCCCCTCTTCAAGGGCGCGCTCACGCGGCTTGCGCCCAGTCTTCGCTCGGCGCTCGAACAATACGATCTGCTGTTCTCGGTGGGGGCCGACCTCTTCACGATGTCGCTGCCCTCGGATGTCGATCCGATGCCGGCGGGCTTGCCCCTTATCCACCTCGACATCGATCCCTGGGAGATCGGCAAGAACTATCCGGCGGAGGTCGCGATCCTCGGGGATCCCAAGGTCACCTTGCAGGACCTGATCGCGGTGCTGGAGCGGCAGATGACGGCGTCGCAACGCGCCGCGGCCGCGGCGCGTTCCAAGGAAGTCCGTGCGGCGATCGCCGACGACCTGGAAAGCCTGAAGGCGCGCGCTCGTGCCGAGGCGGAGCTCACGCCGATCCGCCCGTTGGCGCTCATGTACGCGATCGGCGAGACCTTGCCGCCGGAAGCCGTCGTCATCGACGAATCTGTTTCATCGAGCCCCGGACTCCGGCAGTTTCTGCGCAGCAACGATCCCCAGAGCTTCTTTGGCCTGCGTGGCGGCGGCATCGGGTGGGGATTGCCGGCGACCATCGGCGCCAAGCTCGCATTGCCGGATCGGCCGGTGGTGGGCCTGATCGGCGACGGCAGCGCCATGTATACCTGCCAGGCGCTCTGGACCGCCGCTCATGAATCGGTGCCGGCAGTGTTTGTCATTATTAACAACGCCTCCTACCGCATCCTGAAGCAGCGCGCCAACGCCATGCGCGGGCACGCCGCGCAGACTGATCTCTACGTCGGCATGGACCTCGTGCATCCGCGCGTCGACTACGTGGCGCTTGCTCGCTCGCTCGGCGTCGACGCGGAACGCGCGACCACCATTCCGCAGGCCTGTGATCTCATCAAACGCGGCATCGCGAGCCAAGGTCCGACGCTGATCGACGTGCAAATGGATACGGGGTTCAAACCTGCTTGAGAGCGTGAGCGATCCTGCCGCACTCGTTGCGTCCATCGAGGCGAAGGCGGAGCTGCGACGCACGCCTTGCGGCTCGGGCTCGATGGTCTGGCACATCTGGGGCAACGGTCCACCGCTCGCGCTGCTGCACGGCGGCTACGGCTCTTGGACCCATTGGATTCGCAACGTTGAGCCGCTGTCGCGCCATCGGCGCGTGCTGGCGGCGGACATTCCGGGCCTCGGCGATTCCGATGCGCCGCCCGAGCCCTACGACTCCCCACGCATAGCCGCGATCGTCGCCGATGGCCTTGCGAACCTGCTCCGGCCGGAGGAACGGGTCGATATCGCCGGTTTTTCCTTCGGCGGCGTCATCGGCGGCCACGTGGCGGAGCGGCTTGGCTCGCGCGTTCGCAATCTCGTGCTGTGCGGCTCCGGCGGTCTCGGCATCCCGCGCCGCGCCAAGGTCGAACTCGTGAACTGGCGCATGTATCGCGGCAAAGAAAAGCAGCGCGCGGCGCATCGGGAAAACCTGGGGATCCTGATGCTGGCGGATCCCGCGAACATCGACGAGCTCGCGGTTTATCTCCAGGTGCACAATGCCGAGCGCGCCCGCACCAAGAGCCGCCCGCTCTCGCGGGTGGCGAGCTTGCGCGAAGCGCTGCCGCGCATCGGCGCGCGACTCCACGGGATTTGGGGCGAGCACGACATTACCGCGCGCGACGCCCTCGACGAGCACGCGCAGTTGCTGCGCTCGTTGCAGCCCGAGGCGACCTTCACGGTGATTCCCGGCGCCGGCCACTGGGTGCAGTACGAGGCGCCGGAGGCGTTCAACCGGGCGCTGGAAAGTATTGCCTCCGATGTCACCCCGACCGAGCGTAGCGAGAGCCGGGGCGCAGGAGACCAGTGACGCCGAGCCCGCATCGCCGCGACAACCGAAGACGGTGCGATCTTGTAACGCGACGCTGGGTAGGCGCCTTTGTTCTGGGTCCCGGCTGTCGCTTCGCTCCGCCGGGATGACGGTGGGAGCGACTCTACGACGGCCAATCCATGATCCCGATGCCCGTGGGTTTGTCCGGAGCGACCGCGCCGGCAGGGAGGACCGGGTTTAGGCGGCGGACCTCGCTCGCCTTCAGTTTCGCCAACCGCAGCGCATGGTCCAGGAAGCGGTCGGCTTCCGTGCTGTCGATCAGGCCCTGAGTGAGGCCGCGGAATTTTCGTTGGTAGTCCGGCAGGCGCCAAGGCCGGCGTCCATTGGGATGCGCATCGGCGACCGCCAACTCTGCTTCGACCGTGCGGCCATCATCGAGCGTCACCACCAGCCGTCCTCCGAAGGCGCGTTTGCCGGGATCAAGTTCGCGGTAGCGCCGCGACCATTCTCGATCTTCGACGGTGCGGATTTTGCGCCAGAGAGCCACCGTCGAGGCGCGGTGAGAGCGCTCGGTCGCATAGCTGCGCTCGTGATGCCATTCGCCGTCCTCGAGCGCCACTGCGAGGATGTAGGGGAGCGAATGATCGAGCGTCTCGCGGCTCGCATCGGGATCATATTTCTGCGGATCGTTGGCGCCGCTCCCGATCACCGCATGCGTGTGATGGCTGGTGTGCGCGACGATCTCGCGCACGGCCGCAAGGTCGATCTTTGCTCGCAACTCGAAGGCGAGATCGATGAAGGCCTGTGCCTGGTACTCCGCGGAGTATGCCTTCGTGTAGGTTTCGTGGATCGCGCGCGGCCGCTCCTGCGATGCGGGCAATTGGAGCTCGTACACCGTCTCGCCTCCGCCCAGCATCCAGGCGATAACGGAGTCCTCGCCTTCATAGATCGGACTGGGGCTTGCCTCGCCGCGCATTGCGCGATCGACCGCCTCGATCGCGAGCTTGCCGGAGAAGCCGGGAACGAAGGCCTTCCACGAGCTGATCTCGCCCTTGCGCGACTGTCGGGTCGAGAACGAGAGATGCACCGCCTGATTGACGGCCTGGAACACCACGGGCACCTGAAGGTCCAGCAGACTGCCAATGCCAACCACGGTCGCGGGGCAGAGATGCGCCACATGGTCCTTCTTGTATTGGTGCAGCGAGATCGCTTTGACCAACGCCACGTGGACCTCATAGGCGACCGCGATGGCACGGGCGAGGGCGGCGCCGCCGCGCCCGGTTTGCTGCGTCACTGCGATGAGTGGCGCAATCGAGTCTCCGGGATGGGCGTAGTCGGCGGCGAGAAACGTGTCGTGGAAGTCGAGTTCGCGCACCGCGGTGGCGTTGGCCCAGGCCGCCCATTCCGCGTTGACGGTATTCGAAGGATCGAGGCCGAACAGCGTCGCGCCGCCGCGTCTCGGATTGGCCAGCGCCATCGCGCGCGCTGAGGCAACGGGAGCGCGATTGATCGCGGCGAGTGCCACCGCGGCATTGTCGATGACGCGTGCCGCCGCCATTTCGGCGGTGTCGTCGTCGATCGCGGTCATGGTCGCGAGCTCGGCGAGCTTCCAGGCGAACTGCCGCTCGCGCGGCAAGCGAGCCGCGGAAGAATGCACACGAACTTCGTGGCGGATCATGTCTCGCGCGCGGCTTCACGGGCGGCGATGGCGCGCCGCCGCGCCAACAGCGCCCGCGCCCGCTCGACGATCGGCACATCGACCATGCGGCCATCGATCTGGATCGCGCCCACGCCATCGACGGTCGCCTTCTCATAAGCCGCGACCACACGCTCGGCATGGGCAACCTCCTCGGCCGATGGCGCGAATTCCTGATTGAGGATCGGCACCTGGCTCGGATGGATGCAGGGGGCGCCCACGAAGCCAAGCCGGCGCGAGCGGCGGATGGTCGCTCGAAAGGCGTCCAGATCGCGGAACTCCGCGATCGAGCCGACGAATCCCATGGGCATGATCCCTCCGGCGCGCGCGGCGATCACCATCTGCTGCTTCGGAAAGAACAGACCCTCGGCCTCCGGGACCATTCCAACCGAGGTTGCGAAATCCTCGGCGCCCAAGGTCATGGCCACCACGCGAGGATGGGCGCCTGCGATCTCCTCCAGTCGGAAGAACGCGGCGGCGGTTTCCACCATCGCGAGGAAACGGGTGTGGCCTTCGGCGAGGCCGCGCTCGGTTTCGATTTCGGCCGCCACCTCGGCCAGAAGCTGCACATGGCTCGCGCTCTCGATTTTCGGCAGTGCCAGCGCCGTCACCCGCGCCGAGATTGCGGCCTCGATGTCGGGGATCGCGAGGCGGAGCGGCCGGTTGATGCGGACCACGATGTCGGCGCCACCTGCTGCCGCGATCTCCGCCGCCTCCTGGAGCACGCTCCGTGCGCGTGGCTTTTCGGCCGAAGGCACGCTGTCTTCGAGGTCCAGGATAATGGCGTCGGCGCCGCGCTTGGGTGCCCCTTCCACGAATTTGCGTGCAATCGCCGGCACGAACAGCATCGAGCGCCAGAGCGGCAGCTCCCGTTTCTCGCCCATCAGATCACCCCTTTCTCGCGCAGCGCCGCCTGCTCCTCTGCGCTGATGCCGAGGAGATCGCCAAGGATTTCCTGATTGTGCTGGCCGAGGGTGGGGCCGAGCGCGTCGATGCCGCCGGGGGTTCGGCTCAGTCGCGGCACGACGTTGGGGACGGCGATCTGGCCGACGCGGGGGTCGTCGACGATCCGGATATTCTCGCGCGCGCGATATTGCGGGTCTTGGAAAATTTCATCGATGCCGTAGACCGAACCGCAGGGCACCTGATGCGCATCGCACGTCGAAAGCACCTGATCGCGATCGAGACCCGTGGTCCAGTGCGCGACGAACGCATCTACTTCATCCCGCGCGGCGGCACGCTGGGCATAAGTCGTGTACTTGCCGCCGGCGGCGACCTCGGGCCGACCCATCGCGACCGCAAGCCGCTCGAATATCTTGTCGGTGGTGCAGGCGATCGCGACCCACCGCCCGTCCTTGGTCGGGTAATGACTGTGCGGCACGGCGTTGGTGGTGGCTGGTCCCATGCGCTGCCGGATGCGGCCGGTGTAGTGATAGGCCGAGGCGACCTCGTCCAGGATGCGGAATACCGTCTCGTAGAGTCCGATGTCGATCACCTGGCCTTCGCCGGTGGCATCGCGCGCGCGCAGCGCCAACAACACGCCGTAAGCGCCGAAGATGCCCGAGAGGTAATCAGGGAGGGTCGCCGAACCCGGCGTCACCGGCGGGCGGTCCGGGTAGCCTGCGAGGAAAGCGAGGCCGCCAAAAGCGTTGGCGATCCGCCCAAAGCCGGGACGGTCGCGATAGGGACCGGTCTGCCCATAGCCGGTGATGCGCAGCATCACCAGCCTTGGGTTCAAAGCTCTCAGCGTTTCGTAACCGAGCCCCCAGCGTTCGAGCGTGCCGACCTGGAAATTTTCGACGACCACCTCGACCTGGGGCACCAAGCGCTTCACGATCGCCGCCCCCTCCTTTGTGCGCAGATCGAGCGTCACCGACTTCTTGTTGCGCTGCTCGCTCAGGAAGATAAGGGTGTCCGAACCCTTGGTGGGCGTGCCGAAGCGGCGGAAGGGATCGCCCACTTTCGGCAGCTCGAGCTTGATCACTTCGGCGCCGAATTCCGCCAGCAAGGCGGTGCAGAAAGGGCCGGAGATATAGCTCGAGAGATCGAGGACGCGCACGCCTTGCAGCGGCCTCTGAAGCAGCGGGGTGTCGTTCATCGTCGGACCCTAGCGCTCTGCCTTTGCCGCGGGCAAGCCCGTTCCGCCGATCGCTTCGGCCCCGCCCGTATCGATCAACGGCGACAAGCGCCGGCCGGCGGATCAGATTACCGCCGTCGCAAGCCCAACGAGTGGAGATGGCAAATGACCGAGAAACCGAACCTGTCCTCCGGCACCCTGGCATTGGCGGTGACCTGGGAGGCCAAACCCGGAGAAGGCGGTCGCGTGGCGGAGTTGCTCGCGCGTATGGCTGACGCGGTTCGAAAAGCGGAACCCGGCACGCTGCTGTTTCTCCCGCATCGTTCGCCCGAGAATGACCACGTGTTTTTTCTCTATGAGCTTTACGTCGACGAAGCGGCATTCGCGGCGCATCAGCAAACCCCGCATTTCAAGTCGATCGTGCTGGAGCAGGCGTTACCAAGGCTAGCGCGTCGCGAGCGCGTGCGGTTCATCCCGTTCAATGGATGACGCTCAAACGGAGAGCTGGGCGAGGTCGATCCATCGGCGCTCCTTCTCGCTCCTATACGCGGCGTCGGCGAGTTGGACGCCTTTGGCGCCTTCGAGCAGGGTCGAAACGAACGGGGCATCTTCCGCCCAATGCCGCAGGAACGACTCCCAGCAGGCGCGGAACGGGTTCTGGTGCGGGAGATTGTCCGGCACCTCCGACCATTGCTCGTGAAAGCGCATGCTCTGCGGCTCATCGGGATTGAAGAACGGCTTCGGCGTATTGGCGAGAGACTGCGTCCAGCAGCGATGCAGTCCCGCCAGCGCCGAACCGGTCGTGCCGTCGACTTGCAGCGTCATGAGGTCGTCGCGTCGCACCCGCGTGCACCAGGAACTCGAAACCTCGACGATCGCGCCCGATTGCAACTCGATCGTCGCGTAGGCTGCGTCCTCCACATCAACGCCATAGCTGTTGCCGCGCTCATCGACGCGGCGTGGCGTGAGCGTCGCGGTCCGGCAGCTTATGGCTCGCATCTCGCCGAGGAGCCGGTCGATCATGTACCGCCAGTGCTGGAACATATCGAGCACCAGGCCGCCGCCCTCGGCACGGCGGTAGTTCCAGCTCGGACGCTGGCAGGGCTGCAACGTGCCGTCGAACACCCACCAGCCGAATTCAAGACGCGCCGCGAGCAGCTCGCCAAGGAATCCGCTGTCTCGGACCAGTGCGAGCTTGCGCGGTCCGGGGAGGTGCACCTTGTCTTGGATCACGCCATTCTTGAGGCCGGCTTTCGCGGCCGCCCGCGCGATCGCGAGCGCATCCTCCAGCGTCTCCGCCGTCGGCTTTTCAAGATAGAGGTGTTTGCCGGCAGCGATGGCGCGGCGCGCCAGTACGGCGCGGCCACCCGTTGCCGAGCAATCGAAGAAGATGTCGACCTTGGGGTCGGACAACGCCGTGTCAAGATCGGTGCTCCAGCGCTCGATGCCCAGGCTCTGCGCCAGCGATCGAAGCTTCTCGACGCTGCGGCCGAGGATGATCGGCTCGGGAACCAGGCGGTCGCCGTTCGCGAGCGCGAGGCCGCCTTCGCGCCGGATCGCCAGCAAGGCACGTTGGAGATGGTTCGTCGTCCCCATGCGTCCCGTGGCGCCGTTGATCGCGATGCTGACGGTGCGAACGGACATGACCGCGCTCAGGCCGGGCGGTGCAGCGTGGCGGGCACGCGCGTGACGGTGCGGCGCCCGCGTTTGAAGGCGTGCAGCACGGTCGCTACCGTCGCCACCGCCTCGGCTTCGCTTGTCGCGTCGATAACCGCGAGATCGGCCGGCATTCCGATCTTGAGTCCGTAATCCCCGAGATTCATGATCCCCGCCGCATCGCTGGAAATCATGTCGAAGCACGCGGTCAAGTCCTCGGTGCTGCCGACTTGCAGCGTGTTGGCATGCAGGTTCGCCATGCGCAGCAGAGAGCAATCGCCAAAGGGCGTGAAGGGGTTCAGGATGTTGTTGCTGGCGATGGAACAGGTGACCCCCAGGCGGTCGAGGGCGTTCACGTCCACGATGCCGCGACGGACGTCGAAGGTCTGCTCGCGGCCCATCAGGAATAAATCAGTTGCCGGCAGCGCCGTCACGGCGACGCCGGTTTCGGCGAGACGCCGGGCGATCGGCGCCTGCTGCTCCGGCGGCATGGTGGAGAGCTTGGTCACGTGCCCCACATTGACGCGCCCGCCATAGCGGTGCTCCGCGGTCAAATCCATCACGAGCGGCAGGTCCATTCCTTCAGGGCTGTTCCCGAAGTCGAGATGCAAGTCCACGTCGATGCCGTGCGCGCGGCCCAGCTTGAAGACTCGGCGAATCTGCGTGGCGGGATCGGGATCGTAGCGCGGCGCGCCGCCGACCGCCGCGATATGGCTGCCACTTTCGACCGCCTCGACCAGCAGATCCTCGGCGCCGGGCACATTGGTCATGCCCTCCTGCAGGAACACGCAGATTTCGAGATCGATCGCCCAGGCGTAATCCTTGGCGAGTTGCTGGATCGCCTTGAGGCCGGTGAGCCCCAGGGGTGGGTCGACCTCTATGTGGTTGCGCATGCGGGTGGTGCCCTGCAGGATCGCCGCCTCCAACGTCGCCCTGGCGCGCGCGTAGACGTCCTCGGCGGTGAAATCACCCTTTACCGCCTGCACCCGCCGCACCGTTTGCGCCATGCGGCCCTGTTCGGGCGAACAGCGGTCGATGATCCGCGACTTGTCGAGATGAATATGCGACTCGACGAATCCGGCGCAAACGAGCTTGCCTTTGAGATCGAGCGTCTCGCGCGCTTCCGCCGAGATGCCGCGGTCGATTGCGGCAATCTTGCCGTCGCGCACGGCGATATCGAGCGTGCCTTCCTTGCCGCGCCCGGCGAGCACGGCGTTGCGCAAAATCAGGTCCATGTGTCCCCTCCCATCTCTCCGGACCATGAGACGGTAGCGGCTTCGAGGCAAGCCGCCTAGTGTGGGGACGTTTGATAACGTCCATCCCGATCCGAAGGGACGTCGCGCAGGCCATGCTCTCCGACCCCCGGCGTCTCGCCATCGTGCTCGCCGGTCTTTGCTGCTTTATCAACCTCTATGCGACGCAGCCGCTGCTGCCGCTGTTCGCGCGCGAATTCCACGCGAGCAGCGCCCAGGTGAGCATGACCGTCAGCGCCACCACTCTTGCGGTGGCGCTGGTGGCACCCTTCATCGGGATCGTCGCCGACGTGTTCGGGCGCAAGCGCATCATCGTGGCGGCGCTGAGCCTTTTGGTGTTGCCGACCGTGCTTATCGCGCTCAGCTCGTCGCTCAGGGAACTTGTGCTTTGGCGCTTCGTGCAGGGGCTCTGTCTGCCCCCGATCTTTGCCGTCATCGTTGCCTATATCGGCGACGAATGGCCGCGCAGCGAAGTGACGGGCGTGACCAGTCTTTACATGGTGGCAAGCGGTCTCGGCGGATTTCTCGGCCGTCTGCTCACGGGGTTGATGACGGACTATTGGGGTTGGCGCGCCGCATTCTTGACCATCGCCGCCATCACCATGGTCTCCGCGTTCATCGTCGGGTTCGCGTTGAGCCGCGAACGGCGCTTCGTGGGCGCGGAGAATTTTCTGCATTCGTTGCAGATGATGCTGGCCCATTTCGGCAATCCGGAATTGCTGACCACGTTCATGGTGGGGTTCGCCACTTTGTTTTCGTTCGTGGCGACGTTCACCTATGTGAATTTCTATCTGGCGGCGCCGCCGTTCAATCTCCCGGCCTCGGCGCTGGGGTCGATATTCGTTGTCTATCTGGTGGCGGTCGCGGTGACGCCGCTCACCGGCGGCTGGATCCGCCGCTTCGGCCGCCGCGCGTTGGTCCTGGTGTCGAGTGTCGTTTGGTGCCTTGGACTGGCGATAACCCTGGTGCCCTGGCTTCCCGCGATCATCCTCGGCCTCGCCATTCTCGCATGCGCCGGTTTCACGCTGCAGACGACCGCAACGAGTCTGTTGGCGGAACGCGCGATCGCCGCGCGCTCGTCCGCGGTCGGCATCTACGTTAGCTGTTATTACATCGGCGGCAGCGCGGGCGCGGTGGCGCCGGCCGTTGTCTGGGCGCATGCGGGCTGGCTGGGTTGCGTTGCCTTGGTGAGTGCGGTGCTGCTGGCGACGGCGGCGCTCGCGGCCCGCTTCTGGCGCCCAACCGCAGGCGGAAGCTGATCTCAATGTGTCTTTAACATGTTGACAAAACTCATGTTTTTCCCCATTATCCGGTGACGGCGATGGATGGGGGCGTAGCTATGCACTCGCCAACCTGCACGCCGTGCCGCGGCGGCCAAGCGATGGCGCGCGGTACAGGATGAACCGATTGGGCGCGGCCTCAATTTCAACAGCAGGAGCAGGAACAATGTTGGGGAAGGTAGGGTCGATGATGGCGGCCATCGCGGTGGCGGGATTGCTGGCGATGCCCGTATTGGCAGCGACCACCACGTCCGCCGGCGGGGACAAACCAACGTCGCGTCGTCATATGAGTTGCTATGACTACGCGTGGCAGTCGCAAGAGATGAACGATTGCCTTGCCAAGCAAGGCTCGGCCCAGAAGCCGACGAGTCACAAGTCCTCGACCAAGAAAAAGACAATGTAAGACTGTTGGGCGCGGGGCGGCACTGCTCTTGACCGCGGCGCCGGCCTCGCGTCGCCGCTCTTTCGCATTTCCGATGCGGGACCGCGTGTCCGTCCGTGGTGCGCAAGCCTGCTACCGCGATCGCCGCTTGGTGCGGCGGGTCGGCGGCGCCGTCAGGGGATCATCGGGCCAGGGATGTTTGGGATAGCGTCCGCGCATCTCCGAGCGAACCTGGCGATAGCTGCTGCGCCAGAATCCCCTGAGGTCGCGCGTGACTTGCAGGGGCCGGCCGGCCGGGGACAGCAGGTGCAGGAGCAGTGGCACACTTTCCCGCGCGATCGCGGGCGTTTCCGCGAGACCAAACAGTTCTTGCAGGCGAACAGCGAGCACCGGCACGTCGCCGGCGCCGTAGTCGATCGGCACACGCGAGCCGCTCGGCACGGTCACATGCGTCGGCGCCAATTCGTCGAGCCGGCGCCGCTGCTCAAAGCTCAACATCGCTGCAAGCCCCTGATCAAGATGGAAGGGCGTGATCTGGCCTAGGCGCGTGATGCCCGTGACGACGGGTCCAAGCCATTCGTCGAGCCGATCGATCAGCGCCGTGTCGGTAATGTCGGGCCAGCGCTCGCTTTCCCCAGGCAGAGTGCGCACGAAGCGCACGCGATTTCGCAGTTGAATGGCCGCCTCGCTCCACGGCAGAGCGATGACGCCGCGGTTCCGGAGCGCGGCGATCAGAGCCGCGCGCACGTGCTCCTGCGGCGGATCACGAAGTGGAGCGTCACTCAGGACCAGAGCGCGCAGGCGTTCCTGGTGTCTTGCCAGCACCGCCTCTTCCCGCTCGTCCCATGCGATCAGATCGACGCGCTCGATCGCATCGGCAAAGTCCTGCTCGATCTCAGCACGGGTGACAGGCGCTGCGAGGAAAATGCGGGCGTTGCGAGGATCACCGTCCAGTTCGGCTACTGCGAGAAATTCTTCGTTTGCCAATGGATCACCGGCGGCGAGCGCTGCTCCGGCGCCGTTGGCGAGGCGAAACGAGCCGATGATGCCCGATCGCCGTTGCGCCAGCCGATCGGGATAGGCGAGCGCCAATACTCGGCCAGCTGCCGAGGGTTCGATCGGCTCAACGCGAACGCCCAAGGATCGACACCATTGGCGTTGCAGATCGCGCGCCCGTTCGATGGCGCCGCGATCAAGCGCTAGCCCCGGAGGCAATGAATGACGGCCGACACCCTCCTGCAACATCTCGAGGCGTAGCCGAAGATCGCTATCGCGTGCACCGGGGCGGGCACGGATGACGTCGCGCTCGCTGAGCACGGCCGCGATCGCGGCGGCCGTCGGAGCCGTATCGCTCTCGCGGGCTCGCAGCATCATGTGGACGAGGCGAGGATGAAAACCGAGCGCGCCCATGTCGCGTCCATGCGCAGTGACGCCGCCCGCCGCATCGACGGCGCCGAGCTCGCGCAGCAATGTCATCGCCTGGGCGAAAGCGGCGGCAGGCGGCGGGTCGAGCCAGGCGAGCGCGAGCGGGTCGCGCGCTCCCCAACACGCAAGCTCGAGAGCAAGCGGTGCCAGGTCCGCGTCCATGACCTCAGGCTGCGTGTGTGCGGCGAGCGCGGTCTGTTCCTGCTCTGGCCACAGCCGGTAGCAAATTCCGGGTTCGATCCGTCCCGCGCGGCCGCGCCGCTGTTCGGCGGCGGCTTGCGAGACACGCGATGTGACGAGGCGGGTCATGCCGGTGCGCGGATCGAAACGGGGACGGCGCGCCAAGCCGCTGTCGATCACCACGCGCACTCCCTCGATTGTGAGGCTGGTCTCGGCGATCGAAGTGGCGAGCACGATCTTGCGCCGGCCGGGCGGGGCCGGGGCGATCGCCGCGTCCTGCGCGGCAGGGGCAAGGTCGCCATAAAGCGGCGCGACGAGGACGTCCGAAGCGAGATCGATCTCGGCCAAGCGCCGTTCCACCCGGCGGATTTCGCGCAGACCCGGTAGAAACACCAACAGACTGCCACGCTCGCGTCCCAGCGCACCGCGAACCGCCGCGACGACGGCCGCCTCCAATTGTTCGGGCGCCGGGCGATCCAAGTATCTGAGATCGACGGAGAACCGCCGACCTTCGCCGCTGATCACGGGAGCGCCGCCCATCAGCTCCGCGACCGCTGCTATATCGAGCGTCGCCGACATCACGAGCAGGCGCAGTTCCGGCCGAAGCGCACGACGCGACTCAAGCGCGAGAGCGAGACCGAGGTCGCCGTCGAGGCTGCGCTCGTGAAATTCGTCGAAGATCAGCAGGCCCGTGCCTTCGAGCGAGGGGTCCTCTTGAAGCTGGCGGATCAAAATCCCTTCGGTCACCACTTCGATCCGCGTTGAGGTGCCGATCCGGCTGTCGAGCCGGGTGCGGTAGCCGACGGTTGCGCCAACCGCTTCGCTCAACATCGAGGCCATCCGCCGCGCCGCCGCGCGGGCCGCGAGACGCCGCGGCTCCAGCATGACGATGCGCCGTTCGCCGAGCCATCTCTCGCCAAGCAGCGCCAGGGGCACGAGCGTCGTCTTGCCGCTGCCCGGCGGCGCTTGCAGCAGCGCCACGCCCTTGCGGTCGAGTGCGTCCCGGAGCGCCGGCACGGTTTCCGCGGCCGGGAGATGCTCGGCCCACGCCATGAGATCAAAGGGGCGCATGGTCCTGAGCTTAGTGCATTTGCCGCCGTGCGGGGCTTCCGATCGAGGACACGTCGGTCACTTATCCTTGTCTTGCCAGAGCGAAGCCGCCTCGCTAGCGTCCCGGCAATGACCCGCTACCTTCTCATCATCATTGCGATCCTTTCCGTCGTGGCGCTGAGCGAATTGCTGTTCGAGTTCTATCAGGTGAACAAGGAGCAGGATTGCCTCGCAGCCGGCGGCCGACGCTGCGGCCCAAGCGTTCAGCTCAACCGCTGAGCCGCGGCTCCATCAAAAAGACGCGCTGGCTCGGTCCCGTTTTCTTGACTCCGCGAGCACCAGCGCCCTAGAAGCTTCCTCAAATACGAAGGGGCCGAGCAGGGCGCCGCCGCCGCTGGGGAAATCTCTAATGGAAGAATTGACATGTCCGTCGCTGTCGAGTCGGCCGATACTCAAACGCGCCTGATGCGCGTGGGCGAACGCATGTTCGCGGAGCAGGGCTATGACGGCGTGTCGCTGCGCCAGCTCACCGCCGCCGCCGGCGTGAACCTCGCCGCAGTCAACTATCACTTCGGCTCCAAGGAGGGCTTGCTTGCGGCGATTTTCGAGAACCGCTGCCGGCCGATGAACGAAGAGCGTCTGCGGCGCCTTGCCGCCTGCGCCGAGGGCGAGGGTAGGCCGCCGCTACTGCAACAGATAGTCGCGGCCTTTATCGGCCCGGCGCTGAGTTCGACGACCGATGCCGAGGGTGGAGCGACCTTCACGCGATTGCGCGCGTTACTCGCGGTCGAGCACAATGAGCTTGCCCGCAGTCTCATCGCCAAGCACTTCGACGCCAGCAGTCGACGCTTCATTGCCGCCCTCGCCGCCGCGCTGCCGCACCTCTCGCGCGCCGAGGTGCTCTGGCGTTTTCACTTTCTGCTCGGTACCCTCTACTTCACCATGACCAATCCATCGCGCATCGGGCACCTCTCGGAGGGACTGTGCGACGCGGGCGACGTCGGCGCGGTGATGCGCGAGATGGTGCCTTTCGTCGCGGCAGGCTTTCGAGCGCCCTCGGTCGGCGGTGGCGCGCTCAATAAAACGGCGCGTTGATCCCCTCGCTCGAGAAGGCGCGTTGCACGGCGGGTCGGGCCGCCACCCGTTCCAAGTATCGGCCGAGCGCCGGAAGGGTTTTCGCGGGGCGCTCGAAGCCGCGGCTCCACCGGGCCAGCATCAGCAGCATCGGGTCGGCGGCGCTGAAGCGGTCGCCCAGGAGATAGGGTCCGCGCTCGACGAGGCTTTGCTCGATCGTATCGAACATGGCGGCAAGCCGCGTCTCGGCGTTGCGCTTGACAGTCTCCTTGCATGCGCCTTCGCCGCCCAGGCGCTCGGGATAGAAGTAGACCAGCATCTCGGCCTGCACGGTGTTGGTGAGATAGACCATCCACTTGTAGAACTGCGCGCGTTCCGCGGTGCCGATCTCGGGTGCGAGCCCCGCCTTCGGGTGCTTGTCCGCGAGATGCATGCAGATTGCCGCCGTCTCGTACAGTACCAGCCCGCCGTCGATGAGGGTCGGGATTCGCCCGTGCGGGTTCAGCTTCAGGTACTCGGGCGCTTTGTGCGCGTTCTTGGCGCGGTCCAGCAGGATCAGCTCGTAGGGCGCACCGATTTCCTCGAGCACCATGTGCGGCGCCAAGTTCGCATTTCCGGGGTAATAGTAGAGCTGGTACATCGCAGCATTCCCACGCTGGCCGCATCGCCTGTTCCGTTTCCGCCGCGGCGGCCGCGGAAGGGCGGCGGAGGCGGTCATCGCCTTGCCGGCGTCGTTGTAGCAGTGCGTGGGATCGAAGTCGCGTCTGTTCGCAGGCCGACTAGAGCCGGGCGGCAACCTCGTGGGTCTTGAGCACCTTGTCGGTGCCGGCATCCGATTCCTCGAGGACGATGCCGTAGTGCCAGAGCGTCGAGAGGTGCTCGAGCACGCCCCGGCAGCTCGCTTCGTCCAGCAATACGCCGTCATGGACGGCATGGCGCAGGATCAGCCGGCGGTCGCCCGCGAAATCGACGTCGACGATCTGGATGTCGGGTTCCTGGCGCGCGAGGTCGTAGTGCCGAGCGAGCGCGCTGCGGATTTCGCGATAGCCGCGTTCGTCGTGGATCGCGTCGACGAGCAGCGTATCCTGGCTCGAATCGTCCAGCACCTTGAACAGGCGGAACCGCCGCATGAGCCGCGGGCTCAGGAACTGCAGCACGAAGCTCTCGTCGCGGTAATTGGCCCAGGCGTCGCGCAGCGTGCCCCAGGGGTCGTTGTTGCCGGCGATCGCGGGGAACCACTCGAGATCCTCCTGGGAGGGCTCGGTGCAGATGCGCTCCACGTCCTGCATCATCGCAAAGCCCAGCGCGTAGGGATTGAGGCCATTGTAGCGGCGATCGTCGTATTCGGGTTGGAAGATGACGTTGGTGTGCGAGTGCATCGCCTCCAGGAAGCCGCCGTCGGTGATCAGGCCGCGCTCGTGCAGGCGGGTCATGAGCGCGTAGTGCACGAACGTGGCGCAGCCCTCGTTCATCAGCCGGGTCTGCTTCTGCGGATAGAAGTATTGACTGATGTTGCGCACGATCCGCACCAATTCGCGCTGCCAGTTCTTGAGGCGGGGCGCGCGTTTCTCCAGGAAGTACAGTAGGTTCTCCTCGGGTATCCCGAGTTTGCGCCGTATCTCGCGCTGCTCGCGCTCGCGCTCGGCATCGTCGGCGCTTTTCGGCTCGCGTTTGGGTACCACACGCTCCCAGAGGTCGTCGTAGCTGCGTTCGTCGTGCAGGCGGCGCTCTTCCGCGCGGCGCATCTCCTCGTTGAGATTAGCCTTTGGCCGTCGGGTGTAGCGATGGACACCGTGGCTCATCAGCGAGTGCGCGGCGTCGAGCACGCGCTCCACTTCGGCAAGGCCGTAGCGTTCCTCGCTGCGCTGAATGAAGTCGCGCGCGAAGGTCAGGTAGTCGAGAATGCCCTGGGCGTCGGTCCACTGCCGGAACAGGTAGTTGTTCTTAAAGAAGTGGTTGTGGCCGAAGGCGGCATGCGCGATCACCAGGGTCTGCATCGCCATGGAGTTCTCCTCCATGATGTAGCTGATGCAGGGGCTCGAATTGATCACGATCTCGTAGGCGAGGCCCTGGAGACCGTGGCGGTACAGCGCCTCCTCGCGCGCGAAGCGCTTGCCGAAGCTCCAGTGCCGATACATCAGCGGCAATCCCACCGACGCATAGGCGTCGAGCATCTGCTCGGAGGTTATTACCTCGATCTGGTTCGGATAGATGTCGAGGCCCAGCTCGCCGATCGCGATTTCTTCGATCGCGTCGTGGACGCGCCTGATTTTCTCGAAGTCCCACTCCGGCCCGTCGAAGAGCGGCTTGCGCTCAAGGACCGCGGGGGCCTCGGTCAAGCGACGCGCTCCCGCTGCTTCGAGAACAGGTCATGGAACACCGGGAAGATCTGCCCGGGGTCGGCGACCTTGCGCATCGCGAAATTGCGGTGGGTTTCGGCGATGTTGCTGTAGGTGCGCCAAAGGTCGGTGGGCGCGCTCGGATAGCCGTGGCGCAGCGTCGCCTCGGCGCCGACCTCGATATAGGCGAAGTACTGGCTCACCGGCAGGATTTCGTTCGCCATCAAGCTCGCGCACCGGTCGCTGTCCTCGGTGTAGTTGTCGCCGTCCGAGGCCTGCGCCGCATAGATGTTCCAAGTATCGGGGTTGTAGCGCGAGCGCACCACCCGCATCATCTCGTCGAGCGCCGTGGAGACGATCGTGCCGCCGGTCTCGCGGCTGTGGAAGAATGTGTCCTCGTCCACTTCCTGAGCGCTCGAAGTGTGGCGGATGAACACGATGTCGACGTGCTTGTAGCGCCGCGTCAGGAACACGTGCAGCAGCATGAAGAAGCGTTTGGCGAGATCCTTCATCTGCTCGGTCATCGAGCCCGACACGTCCATCAGGCAGAACATCACCGCCTGGGTATTGGGCTTGGGTATGCGCTCGAAGCGGTTATAGCGTACGTCGACCGGATCGATGTACGGCACTCGCCTGGTCTTGCGCAGCGCGGCATCGAGGTCGACCCGGGTCTGCTCCGCGCCCTCGGCGTCGTCCGCCCCGAGCGCGGTCTTCCATTGAATTTCGAGCGCCGCGATCTCGCTCAGCTTTGGGCGGGAAAGCGAGATGCGGCGCGCCAGGCTGTTGCGGAGGGTGCGCTTCAAATTGAGGTTCGAGGGCGTGCCCGCGACGGTATAGCCCGCGCGCACGAGCTGAACCGTTTCCTGGTCGGTGATCTTGGTCTTGACGAGGTCCGGTAGCTCGAGGTCGTCGAAGAAAAGATTGAGAAACTCGTCCTTGGTCAGCACGAACTCGAAGTTGTCCTGCTCGCCGCCGTCTTCTTTGCTCGCTTCGCTGCCGGAGGCGGCCTCGCCGCTCTGCGGCCGCTTGATGCGGTCGCCCGCGACGAACTCCTTGTTGCCGGGCACCACGTAGTCGCGGGCACCGCCTTGGCCTGCTCTGCGGAAATTCGGTTCCGCAATGCCGCGGGTCGGAATCGATACCTTCTCGCCGTTGGCGCTCTCGCCGACTTTGCGGCGCTTCAGCGCCTCGGTCATCGCGTCCTTGATCTCGTGCTTGGCGCGTTCAAGAAAACGCTGCCGGTTCGGCAAGCTCTTGCCTTTGGGGTTTGGACGGCGGTCGATGATGTTCATGGGACGGCTCACTCGGAGGTTCGTGCTCACCCGGCCTTGTTGACGCGCATGTACCACTCGACGAGACGACGCACCTGGCGCTGGGTGTAGCCGCGCGCCACCATGCGTTCCACGAAATCGGCGTGTTTCTGCTCGGTATCGCTGTCCTTCTTGGAACCGAAGCTGATTACCGGAAGCAAATCCTCAACCTGCGAGAACATCCGCTTCTCGATGACTTCCCGCAGCTTCTCATAGGACGTCCACGACGGATTCTTCCCCGAGTTGGCGGCGCGCGCACGCAGCGCGAACTTGACCACTTCGTTGCGGAAATCCTTGGGGTTGGCGATCCCGGCGGGCTTTTCGATCTTCGACAATTCCTGATTTAGGATTTCGCGGTCCATGAGCTGGCCCGTGTCGGCATCCTTGAAATCCTGATCCTCGATCCACGCATCCGCGTAAGCGACGTAGCGATCGAACAGGTTCTGCCCGTAATCGCCGTAGGATTCGAGATACGCCTTCTGAATTTCATTTCCGATGAACTCGGCGTAGCGCGGCGCGATGTCCGCCTTGACGTAGCCGAGCAGCCGCTTCTCGTTGTCCTCCGGGAACTGCTCGCGGCGCACCGCCTGCTCGATCACGTACATGAGATGCACGGGATCGGCCGCCACCTCCTGTGTGTCGAAGTTGAAGGTGTTCGACAGCGCCTTGAAGGCGAAGCGCGTGGAGAGGCCTTCCATACCTTCATCGACTCCGGCGGCGTCGCGATATTCCTGCACCGTGCGCGCGCGGGGGTCGCTGTCCTTGAGACTCTCGCCGTCGTAGCAGCGCAACTTGGAGTAAAGGTTGGAGTTCTCGTGCGCCTTGAGGCGCGACAGCACGCAGAACTTGGCCAGCATGTCGAGCGTGCCGGGCGCACAGGGTGACTCCGCCAGCTCGCTGTTGGTCACCAGCTTCTGGTAGATCTTCGCCTCTTCGGTGGCCCGCAGGCAATACGGCACCTTGATCACGCAGATGCGGTCGATGAAGGCCTCGTTGTTGCGGTTATTCTTGAAGGTTTGCCATTCCGCCTCGTTCGAGTGCGCGAGAATGAGACCTTGGAACGGTATGCCGCCGATATTCTCGGAGCCAATGTAGTTGCCTTCCTGCGTCGCCGTCAGCAACGGGTGCAGCATTTTGATCGGCGCCTTGAACATCTCGACGAATTCAAGAATGCCCTGCGTCGTGCGATTGAGACCTCCGGAGAAGGCGTAGGCGTCCGGGTCGTTCTGCGCGTGAAACTCGAGCTTCCGGATATCGACCTTGCCGACCAGGCTCGAGATGTCCTGGTTGTTCTCGTCGCCCGGCTCGGTCTTGGCGATTGCGATCTGGCGCAGCCGCGACGGGTGCAGCTTCACTACCGAGAATCTGTTGATGTCGCCGCCGAACTCGTCCAGCCGCTTCAGCGCCCATGGCGATGCGACGCCGAGGAGCCGCCGCCGCGGGATCTTGTAGCGTCGCTCCAGCGCCTCGCCCAAGCGTTCTGGGTCGAACAGGCCGAGCGGGCTCTCAAAGATCGGGCTCAACTCCTTACCGGCCTTGAGCACATAGATCGGCACCCGCTCCATCAGCGCCTTCAAGCGCTCGGCGAGCGATGATTTGCCGCCACCGACCGGGCCGAGGAGGTAAAGAACCTGCTTGCGCTCCTCAAGGCCTTGCGCGGCGTGGCGGAAGTAGCCCACGATCCGCTCAATCGTCTCTTCCATGCCATAGAAGTCTTCAAATGCCGGATATACGCGAATGGTCCGATTCATGAAAATCCGGCCCATGCGCGTGTCGGTGCTGGTGTCGATCAGCCGTGGCTCGCCGATCGCGGCAAGCATCCGTTCCGCGGCGCTGGCGTACGCCATCGGCTCCCGAGCGCACGACTTGAGGTAATCCTCAAGTGACATCTCGGTTTCTTTCTCGCCTTCGTAAAGGCGAGAAAACAGACTGAAGACCTCGTCGTTACCACTCATTCTCAACCTCGCCATTCTGGCTCAATTGCACCAACGATTTACTTGGCATTAACGACGATTCTAAATCGGCGCAATTAAGCCACCCTTAAGAAGGCAGCTAAAATCCCGAACGAACTTTTCGTCGTCAAAGCGTGGCCATTTTCAGGACCTCCAAGCCTGGCCGTACGCTCTGACCCGATTTGCGTACACAGGCCTATCGCGTACCTACGCAACGCACCGCTCCTCATCGAGGTTCCGTGTGACACTTGGACCAAATGTCCATCTCCTCTGTTCCGTGAAACCACAAAGCCGCGCGACGTCCTCGACGAACGCTACGCAAAGATCGTGCCGAATCAGGACCAAGGCGGGCGGCCTTACAACGAGGCCTAGCCTCATCGCCGATGTCCAAAATGAGTGCGCTCGAGACCGCCCTGTCGTCGCGCGTAGCCCCATTCTCACCTCTGCCAGGGCCGAGTCCCCGTCGGCGCCTGCCACTTCCCGATCCGCCGACGCCATCCAAGTGCGACTGCGTGTGGAAGCTAACTTGTTAAGAGTGACACGAAAAATGGCATTCTCAAGTTCGTAATTAGGAGCATTGATGGCAACCGACCGGATCGAGCCCAATTTCCGACCTTCGGTTGTGTCGCTCAGGTGCCAATCGCAATTCTCGACACGCCTGATGCTGAGTGTGCACGCGAGCGGGAAATGAAAACGCGGTCAAAGGGTTGCTCTAGCGCGCGCCGATGAGCGCGCGTTCCGTTAGGAGTACGTCGCGAGCACCCTTTGCCACCTCCGAAGGGGACGCGAACGAAAATGAATTACTGCCGGTTTTGGAGCGGTGAGGGCGCTGAGTTTGTGGGCAAATGTCGCATTTTTTGACTGCGACTCGACAAATTGCTTACGCCGCGTGCCACTCCTCGGCGCTTGCGCCGGCCATCGCCTGCACGCGTTCCTCGTCCGCGGCCAACTCTTTGGCAGAGCCCTGGAACACAATCTCGCCGTTGTCCAACACATACGCGTTGTCGGCGATCTCAAGGCTCATGCGTACATTCTGCTCCACCAGCAGCACCGAGATGCCTTCGTCACGCATCTGCGACACGATGCGGAAGACCTCGCGCACGATCAGCGGCGCCAATCCCTGGGAAGGTTCGTCGAGAATGAGCAGCTTCGGATTAATCAGCAGCGCGCGTGCGATCGATAGCATCTCCTGCTCGCCGCCCGAAAGTTGTCGCCCGCGGTTCTGCTTGCGTTCGGCAAGGCGCGGAAAGAGTTCGTAAATCCGCGGGATTGTCCAAGGTCCGCTGCGCACGATGGGAACGCGCAGGTTCTCGTCGACCGATAGGTTGGGGAATATCCGACGTCCTTCCGGCACGTAGCCGACGCCGAGCGCCGCAATACGAAAGGAGGGCGCGTGGGTGGTCGGCTCGCCAAAAATCGTGATTTCTCCCTCGCGCGGGGGCGTGAGCCCCATGATGCTGCGAAGCGTCGTGGTCTTGCCGGCGCCGTTGCGCCCGAGCAGCGTGGTGATCCGCCCCTCCGCGACCGCCAGCGAAACGCCGTGCAAGATGTGGCTCTTGCCATAAAAGGTGTGCAGACCGTTGGCTTCGAGGGCGTTCATGCTGCCTTCCCCAGATATGCCGCTTGCACGGCCTCGTTGGCGGCGATCTCGGCAGGCGTTCCTTCGGCCAGCAGGCGGCCTTGATCGAGCACCGAGATGCGGTCGGCAAGATGGAACACCACGCGCATGTCGTGCTCGATCAGCACGATCGTGTATTTGCTGTCGCGATGCAGCCGGCGAATCAGTCCCGTTATTTCGTACGTCTCCTGATCGCCCATGCCGGCGGTCGGTTCGTCGAGCAGCAGCAATCGCGGGCGAAGCGCCAATGCCATCGCGATTTCGGTCGCCCGCTGGTCGCCGTGCGCAAGCTCGCCGACCAAACGGTCCGCTTTCGAGGATAGGCGGACCTGCTCCAGCATCTCCGCAACCACCTGTTCGGCGCGCGCGGCATCGGGCTTGCGGGACCACATGTGCAAACGTTGCCCCGCGGCGACCTCGGCGGCGCTGAGCACGTTTTCACGCACGGTGAGTTCGGGGAATATCTCCGTGATTTGAAATGTGCGCGCCATTCCGAGGCCTACCCGCATGGAAGCCGGCACCTCGGTCACATCCTTTCCGTCGAAGACGATCCTTCCCGAGGTCGGCGAAAAGAATCCGCTGATCATGTTGAAGAAGGTGGTCTTACCGGCGCCATTGGGGCCGATGATCGCCCTGAGCTCGCCGGGCTCGACGACCATCGAGACGTTCTGAACGGCGACGAGGCTGCCGAAGTTCTTGGTGACGTTTTGCACCTGCAGCATGCTCATGTAGCGCCTCGCCGCTTCAGGATGCCCAGTATTCCCCGCGGGAAGAACAACACCACGAGAATGAAGATCAGGCCCACGAACGACATCCAATTCACCGTAAGCGAAGAGATGTAGTCCTGCAGCACCACGAAGACCAACGCGCCCAGCAATGGACCCCAGAACGAGCGCATTCCGCCCATCACGGTCATGATCACGAAGTAGCCGGAAAGCGAGTAGTGCAGGGTCAGCGGGTCCGCGAAGTTGTTGAGGAGGGCGTAAAGCGTGCCGGCGAGCGCGGTGAAAAAGGCGGAGATCGAGAACGACAGCCAGATGTGCCGCTCGACCGGAATGCCGAGAAAGCGTGCACGGCGCTCGTTTTCGCGAATCGCGCGCAGGGTGCGGCCGAACGGCGAGGCGATGAGCAGCGCCATCAGTGCCACCGCGACCGCGAATACGGCGAGGGTGAAATAATAGAACGCGATGCTGTCGGTGATATCGAGACTGAGCGGACCGAGTCCGATCGGTGCGCGATGAAAGCCGCGTAGTCCGTCGAAGCCCCCGGTGAAGTCATTCCAGCTATAGGCGATGTAGTAAAAGATTTGGCCAAACGCGACGGTGCACATGGCGAAATAGACGCCGCGGCGCCGCACGATCAGCATGCTGAAGAGAGTGCCGGCCAACCCTCCGAGCAAGATGCCCGCCAGCATGGCGAGTGGCGTACTGGGAGTCACGTATTTAAGCATGAGCCCCGCGCCGTACGCGCCGAGACCGAAGTAGGCGGCGTGCCCGAAGCTCAGGACTCCCGTGAAGCCCAGCAGCAGGTTGAAGCCCATTGCCGCGAGCCCGAAGACGAGCACTTTGCCGGCAAGCGCCGGATAACCACCCATCAACGGCAGCCAGAGCGGCGCCGTGATCAGCGCCAACCAAATCGCCACCAGCGATAGCCAGCGCCTCTGGGCCGGGCGTTGCCCCGCGGCGAGGACCGTCGCGGTCATGACATGAATCCTTCCTCGCCGAAGAGGCCGCGCGGCCGGACCAGCATCACCAGGAGCATGATGACGAAGATCACGACTTCGCTCGCGGCGGGGTAGATCGCGGCGGTGACGGCTGCCGCGACGCCGATCAGCAGGCCGCCGAACAACGTGCCGGCAAGGCTGCCGACGCCGCCGACGATGATCGCGATGAAGCTCGGCATCAGCAGGTCGTCACCCATGTTGGGATTGAGGCCGATTTGTCCGGTGGCGAGCACGCCGCTCAGCCCCGCGAGCAGACACCCCAAGGCAAAGTTGAACGTGCGCAGCAGCTTTACGTTGACGCCGAGCGCCGCCACCGTGTCGAGATCGAGAGTCCCGGCACGGATGCGGAGGCCGACCCGCGTGTGACGCAGAAAGGCGAAGAGGCTGATCACGGTCGCGATGACAATCCCCACCATGAAAACGCGATACCACGTGATGAAGAACAGATCGGCGCTAAGCGGCGTCTTCAGTATGTCCGGCATGTCGATCTGCAGGGGGTTCGGGCCCCAATACCAACGCGCAGCATCCTGCATCACGAAAGCGAGCCCGAAGGTGAGCAGCAGACTGTAGACGGGGTCGCGTCCGTAAAGCGGTCGGATCATCAGCCGCTCGACCACGACTCCGATCAGCGCGGCGAGCAGCGGCGAGATCAGCAATGCGCCCCAATATCCGACCGTCGGCACCAGCATGAATGCCAGGTAGCCGCCAAGCGCCAGGAAATTCCCGTGCGCGAAGTTGATGACGTTGCTGAGGTTGAGGATCAGCGAAAGGCCAAGCGCCATCAGCACGTAGAAAGCACCGATGATCAACCCGTTCGTGACGTTGAAGAGGACAACCTGGAACATCGAAGCTCGCTCCCTCCGGTCAAACTTAACCCGCCACCTCCGCCGGCGGCTTTGAGCCGCGGGACGGAGGGACGGGTTTCAGAGGGTGGCTCAGGACGGCTTCGTCATCTTGCAGCCGGTGTCCTCAACGGGACCGGCGGCTTCGACACCCGGTATCGCAGCCTCGATCGTGAACACATCGTCGGTATTTCCGCCTTTGGGCGGGTGGACCTGCCCGACGAAGATGTTTGGCATCAGTTCGTGATCGCCCGCGCGATAGCGGACTTCGCCCTGCTGCAGCGCCACGTCGGGCGGCAGCACCATGTCTTCCATGGCTGCCGCCAATTTCGGGCCGTCGAGCGACTTGGCTTTTTCGGCAGCGAGCCTTACCGAGTGCATGGACACGTAGCCGAACCAATCGCGGGCCGACGGCGTCTTCTTGGTGGCGGCGCGGTAGTCGGCGACGAACTTCACGACCTCCGGGACCTTGGGCTGATCCCACCACCACTCCATGTCCCACCAGCCCGCCTGCGCCTCCGGTTGCAGCGCCTTCACCGTTTCCAGCTCGAAGAGCGCGCCGCCAAGGGCCATGTCCTTTTGCATGCCGAACTGGATGAATTGCTTCATGCAGTTGATCTGCGTGAGACCGCCCATGTTGTTGAGCAGCACGTCGGGCTTGTAGGACTTGGCTTTGATGAGCGTGGCGGAGAAGTCCTGATTGTTGATCGGCAAGAAGTCGCCGTCGTAGGTTCCGCCAAACTTCTTCAGCGCCTTGATGAAGCCGTCCTGCAGCGAATGGCCATAGGCATAGTCCGGCGTGATGAAGAACCACTTCTTGCCGAAACGCTTCACCAGCTCGGGCGTGATCGCAGCCGTGTCCATCGTCGTGTTGTTGCACACGCGGAACACGTTCCAATGGCAGTCAGTCCCGGTGATCGTGTCGGTGTGGCCACCCGGGACAATGTGGAACACTTTCTTTTCGTTGGTCACCTGCCCCATGGCGGCGGCGATGCCCGAGTTCACGTCACCGAGGATAGCAGCCACCTGATCGCGGTCGATCAACTTCCGCGTTTTCTGGACGCCGGTTCCTACGTCGTTGGCGGAATCCTCGACAAGGAGCTGGACCGGGCGCCCCAGGATCCCGCCCTTCTTGTTGATTTCGGCCTCGGCATATTTGGAGCCATCCACCTCGCTTTGAGCGAGCGCCGAAAGCACGCCAGTCAACGGGTTAACCATACCGATCTTGACCGGCTCGTCGCCGAGTGCCTTGACGATAAAGGGCGACACTACCTGCAACGCGCCTATGGCGACGCCAGATTGCAGGATACGACGACGCGGAATCCCAGATGAAATCAATTTCATGCGCTGCCTCCCACGGCATTAGTTTGCTTTGATGGTCACCTTTATGCCTTGCCTCCGCGTGGCCGTCGAGAGCTTTTCTAAAATCATCAAGTCCCGACCCGGAGGGGCTCGACGAGCCCCCTAAGGCAGGCAATTACACTCAGCGGCGTGAGTTTGCCGGTGCGGGGGTTCTCCTCGGAGGGGATGCTCTCGATGCTCATGGCGAAACGCGCCGCGTCCGCTTCGACCTCGATCCGGTGTGTGTTCCGCTCCAGCGCGGGATCAGCCCAGATTTCGAGCGCGGTCCGCTCCGGTCCGATGCCCGCCAGCGCCAGCGCCGCCGCCACGTTGACGTTGGCGGGAAACCCTCGCGCGCCCTCACGCGCGTTCCCGGCGAAAACGCGCAACGGTGCCTTGAGCCCTTCGACGGAGATCTTGTGCTCGATGAGATAGGGCGCCCCCACCAGGCTCTTGGGCGGCTTGCGTGTTACCATCTTTACCGAGGCGATCTTGCCCTGAGCCGCGGCGCGCACCGCGTCTAGGCCGAGCAGCGCGCCCGACGGCACGATGATGCGTGCCCCCGTTTGCCGCGCTGCTTCCACCAATTCGATCCGGTCCAAGAGCGCGCCGACGCTCAGCATCAGCAGCGTGCGGCCCGCCGCGATTGCGGGCCGGACCACCGCATCGAACACGGCCGCCGGAACGCACTCGATCACAATGTCGGAACCGCGGCTAAGCTCTTCGAGCGGCAATACCGGCACCGCGCTGCCGAGCCGTGCCAGCCGCTCCGCGGCCCTCGTGGTGTTGCGCGCGGAGACCGCGACCAGCTCGTACGCCGGTTGCCCTGCCGCGAGCCACCGTGCCACCGGCAGACCGATGCCACCGAGGCCCGCGACCGCCACCTTGAGCTTGCGTTTGCCAGTGCCTGTCATCATCTCCGTCTCCTCCGTGCTTCCACGTCGCGCGAGGCATGGTAACCGATCCTCGGCAATTTCGGCGATTCAAGCGTTCGGCTAGGAAACCGGGCCTATCGCGGCGCAGGAGCAAAACGCATTTGCCAAGGGCCAGGCTTCCGATATCTATGGTTCAAAGGGAGCAGCGAGGGCGGATGAGCGAGACCGAGGATTTCGTCGGCACCATGCCGGTCGTCGAACGTCTGCGCTTCGAAGTGGCGCCGCTCGAAGCCTGGATGCGCGAGCATATCGAGGGCTTTCGCGGGCCGCTTGCAGTGGAGCAGTTTCGCGGCGGCCAGTCCAATCCAACCTATCGATTGAGCGCGCCCAGCGGGCGCTACGTGCTGCGCCGCAAGCCGCCGGGCAAGCTGTTGCCGTCCGCGCACGCGGTCGATCGCGAGTACCGCGTGATTTCAGCGCTGGGTAAGACCGGTTTTCCGGTTCCGCGCAGTTACGCGCTCTGTCTCGACGAGGCCGTGGTCGGAACCGCCTTCTACATAATGGATTGCGTCGAGGGGCGGGTATTTTGGGATCCGACGCTCGCGGACCTGCCGCGCGCCGAGCGCGGCGCCATTTACGAGGCCATGAACGATACCATCGCGCGGCTGCACCGCACCGACTATGCCGCGATCGGGCTTGCGGATTTCGGCCGACCCGGCAACTACGTGGGGCGTCAGATCGATCGCTGGACCAAGCAATATCGGGCATCGGAAACCGAGCGTATCGAGGCGATGGATCACCTGATCGAGTGGTTGCCGAAGAACGTGCCGGCGGACGAGGAGGTGTCGCTCGTGCATGGCGACTTCCGTCTCGACAATATGATCTTTGACGTGCGTGCGCCGCGCGTCCGAGCCGTCCTGGATTGGGAGCTGTCGACGCTCGGCAATCCGCTCGGCGATTTCGCCTATCACGCCATGAGCTGGCGCCTGCCGCCCGGCTCGTTTCGGGGACTGGGCGATGCCGATTTGCAGGCGCTCGGAATCCCAAGCGAGGAGGAGTATCGCGCCGCCTATTGCCGCCGCACCGGACGCCGCGAAATCCCGCACTGGGATTTCTACATGGCCTACAACATGTTCCGCCTCGCGGCGATCTTGCAGGGGATCATGGGCCGTGTGCGCGAAGGCACTGCGGCGAGCCAAAAAGCGCACGAGGCGGGTGCCCGCGCCAAGGTGTTGGCGGCGCTGGGTTGGCAACAGGTCGAGCGTCTCGGCGTTTGAGCGCAAGGATCGGGTAGCGCGGCGCTCGATCGCCGACGATGATCGCGGTCATGCCGGCTCTGGCCCAAGTTGATTGGAATGATATTGCCGCGGCGCTCGACGCCCGCGGATTTGCGGTGACGCCACCCTTGCTCCCGGCGGAGCAATGCCGCGCGCTGCGCGCCCTCTACCCGCGCGAGGAGCTGTTCCGCAGCCGCGTGGTGATGGCGCGGCATTCCTTCGGCCAGGGCGAGTATCAATATCTCCGCTATCCCTTGCCGCACACCGTCGAGGCGCTGCGCCAAGCGATCTATCCCGAGCTTGTGGGAATTGCGAACCGCTGGCGCGCGCGGTTGGGCGAAGGCGAGGCTTTTCCAGCGACGCTCGACGGCTATCTCCGACGATGCCATGCGTCGGGACAAGTGCGGCCGACGCCGCTCATCCTCAAATACGGCCCCGGCGACTACAACTGCCTGCATCAGGACCTCTATGGCGAGCTCGTATTTCCGCTGCAGCTCACTCTGCTTCTGAGCGAGCCCGGCACCGAATTCACCGGCGGCGAATTCGTGCTGGTGGAGCAGCGTCCGCGCATGCAGTCCAAGGCCGAAGTGGTGCCGCTCGCCCAAGGCGAAGCCGTGATCTTCGCGGTTCATCACCGGCCCGTCGCGGGCAAGCGCGGAACCTATCGCGTCAATCTCCGTCATGGCGTGAGCCGCGTACATTCAGGCGAGCGCTACACGCTCGGGATCATCTTCCACGACGCGGCTTGATGCTACTAATTGCGCGGCGGGCGAACTTGGTATCTGCTGACGTCGGTGCCAGTGGGGAGAACCAATCATGGCAACACGTCCGGCCAAAGCTCGTTCCGCGCAATCTCCGGGTTTGCTGGAGCGCTTGTCGAAGGGTGCGGTGATCTGCGCCGAAGGTTATCTGTTCGAATTCGAGCGCCGCGGGTATCTGCAAGCCGGCGCATTCGTGCCGGAGGTGGTGCTGGAGCATCCCGAATTGGTCGAGCAGCTGCACCGCGAATTCGTCCACGCGGGATCGGACGTGGTGGAAGCCTTCACCTATTATGGCCACCGTCAGAAGCTGCGCCTCATCGGACGCGAGCGTGAGCTCGCATCCATGAACCGCACCGCGCTCAAGATCGCGAAGAAGGTGGCACGCGCGACCGGCACACTGTTCGCGGGCAATATCTGCAACACCACCGCCTACCTGCCCGATGACAAGGCGACGCACAAGGCCTCGCGCCGCATGTTCGACGAGCAGGTCGGCTGGGCGGCCGATGCCGGTGTCGACTACGTGATTGGCGAGACCTATTCGCACGGCGGCGAGGCGTTGATCGGTCTCGAAGCCATCAAGGCGGCGGGGCTTCCGGCGGTCATAACCTTGGCGATCCACACCGGCGGAATGACGCGCGAAGGCTGGGACCCCGTCGACGCCTGCAGGCGGCTCGAAGACGCCGGCGCCGCCGTGGTGGGCCTTAATTGCAGCCGTGGACCGCGCACCATGCTGCCGCTGTTGAAACGCATCCGCAAAGCCGTCAAATGCCCGGTGGCGGCGCTGCCGGTGCCCTATCGCACGACACCTAAGGAGCCGACGTTCCAATCGCTCAGCGATCGTCATTGCGATTGCCTGCCGGGCGATCATCCGTTTCCGGTGGCTCTCGACCCCTTCACCTGCAATCGGTTCGAGATCGCGGAGTTTGGCAAGGAGGCCTTTGCGCTGGGTGTCCGCTATCTCGGCGTCTGCTGTGGCGCGGGCGCGCATCACATCCGCGCGCTTGCCGAGGCGCTGGGCCGGAAGCCGCCTGCGAGCCGCTATTCTCCGGACATGTCCAAGCACTACGTTTTCGGCAACGTCAAAGGCTTGCGCGCGCGCAATCTTAAGTACGCGAAGGAATTACGCGGCTGAGATTCGCCGTTCGAAATCGCGGCGCGTCCAAATTTTCGAAGGAGATGAGGAGATGATTTGCGGATCTGGGGATTAGTTAGCATTCGTCTCGGCCGTCATCCCGAGTCTGCGCGGCCACCCCGATCGTCCCGAGGATGACGACATTGGACAATGCGCGGTCCCCACACCCCGCATCCCCCTCCCATCCCCACATCTCCTTTCTCTCTGAGTTGGTTGCGTGCGTCAGGAAAGGAGCGGAACATGGCGGATATGCTTGAGGGACGTCTCGCGCCGCGCTGGACGAGCGCCGGCATCAAGGACAACGAGCGCGCGATCGACATGCCCGGGCTTCGCGCCTATCGACTGGGGCGCCTCCAAGCGGAACTGCGCGCTCGCGACTATGGCGCGGCGCTGCTGCTCGATCCCATGAACATCCGCTACGCGACCGGCAGCCGCAACATGTCGGTCTGGACCTCGCACACGCCCGCGCGCTACTGCTTCGTCCCGTCCGAGGGCCGCGCAATCCTCTGGGATTTTCATAATTGCGAGCACCTTTCGGCCGGGCTCGAGAGCATCAAGGAAGTCCGTCCCGCGCGCGGATTTTATTTTTTCGGGGCCGGGAGCCGCGCCGCCGAGAAGGCGAAGGGCTGGGCCGACGAGATCGCTTCCGTCGTTGCCGAACATTGCGGGACGAACAAGCGCGTCGCCATCGACCGCTTGGATCCGCCGGGAAGCGCCGCTCTGGAGGCGCACGGCATCCAGATCATGGACGGGCAGGAGCCCTGCGAAATCGCGCGCGCCATCAAGTCCGAGGACGAGATCGCGTGCATGGTGCAGTCGATTGCCGTCTGCGAGGCGGGAATGGCGCGCATGCGCGAGGCGCTGAGACCCGGCATGAGCGAAAACGAGGTCTGGGCGATCCTTCACGAGACCAACATCCGCCTGGGCGGCGAGTGGATCGAAACGCGCTTGCTCGCATCGGGCGAGCGAACCAATCCCTGGTTCCATGAATGCGGCGACCGCCTCATTCGCCCCGGCGATCTCGTGAGCTTCGATACCGACCTGATCGGCCCCTTCGGCTATTGCGCCGACATCTCTCGCACATTTTTCTGCGCGCCCGGCAAGCCCAGCACCGAACAGCGCCGGCTCTATGGCCTGGCGCTCGACCAGATTCACCACAATATCGACAAGCTCATGAAGCCCGGCCTCTCGTTCCGCGAGGGATCGGAGCTGGCGTGGCGGATTCCGAATGCGTTCGTCAAGAACCGCTACTCCTGCGTCGCGCATGGTGTCGGGCTTTGCGACGAGTGGCCCAAGATCACGCACATCCAGGACCGCGAGCGCAGCGCCTATGACGGCGAGCTCAAACCGGGCATGACCATGTGCGTCGAGAGCTACATCGGCGAGGAGGGCGGTCGCGAAGGCGTGAAGCTGGAACAGCAGGTGCTGATTACCGACACCGGCTGCAAGCTGCTTTCGACATTTCCGTTCGAGGAACAGCTCGGTTCGTGATAGTCCGGAGAGCCGGCTTCCTTGACAACCCCGGGGCGGTCTCGGAGGATTGGGCCAATCGACAAGGCGTGAGCCGCCCACGGCTGGGTTCTCGAGCTCGATGCGCGCGGGGCGGCCGCCGATAAACGGGAGGTTCCCCATGGCGGACAATCGCGAGCACCCCTATATCCCGACTTTGAAGCGCAATCTCGTGGAGCGTCGGATCGACCGGCGCGAGTTCCTGCGCACCGCGACCTTGCTTGGCATGTCCGCGTCGGCGGCCTACTCGTTCGCCGGCAAAGTCACGGGCGAAAGCTGGGTCGGCTCGGCGCGCGCGCAAAGTGCAATGCCCAAGGGCGGCACCATCCGTATCGGCATGCGCTGCCAGGACCTGAAGAGTCCCCACACTTATAGCTGGGTCCAGTCCGCAAATTCCGGCCGCATGGTCTACGACTATCTGACGGTGACGGGCGTCGACAACGTGACGCGTCCCTCGCTCTGCGAAAAGTGGGATGCAACCGAGGATCTGAAAACCTGGACCCTGAAGCTCCGCCGCGATGTGAAGTGGCAAAACGGCCGCCAATTCACGGCCGACGACGTCATGTGGAACTTGAAGCGGGTGATGGATCCCAAGACCGGCTCGTCGGTCCTCGGCCTCTTCAAGTCGTTCCTGATCGAGGAGTATGATGGCGGCGAGAAGGACGCCAAGGGCAATCCGAAGAAGTCATCGCGTCTCTGGGACGCCAACGCGATCGAAAAAATCGACGACTTTACGGTGCGTCTCAACGGCAAGACGTCGCAGCTCGCGATCCCCGAGAATCTCTTCCATTATCCCTTGATGATCATGGATCCCGCAAGCGACGGCGTGCACAAGGTGGGCGCCAACGGCACCGGTGCTTTCACCATGGTCGAAGACGAAGTCGGGCGCCGGCAGGTCTACAAGCCCAACAAGAATTACTGGGGCACGGGACCCTATGTGGAGGAGTGGCAGTACATCGATCTCGGCGACGACTCGGCGGCGAATATGAGTGCGCTCGCGTCGAAGCAGGTCGATGGCCTATACGAGGCCGAGATCTCCCAACTCGACGCGCTGAAGCAGATCGCGCATGTGCAGATGTACGAGGTGGGAACCGCCTACACGGCGGTCGCGCGCGTCCACCCGGATAAGCCTTTCGACGACAAGCGCGTGCGCCAGGCCATGCGCTATGCGGTCGATGCCACGGAGGTGCTGAAAATCTCCTATCGCGACCTCGGTCTCCCCGGCGAGCATCATCACGTTTGCCCCGTGCATCCCGAATACGCGAAGCTCCCGCCCTTCAACCGCGACGTCGCCAAGGCGAAGAAGCTGCTGGCGGACGCCGGCTACCCCAACGGCATCGACGTGGAGATCGCGGCGCGCCCGCAACCGGACTGGGAGCTGGTGGCCGTGCAGACTATGGTCGAGCAGTGGAAAGAGGCGGGAATCAGGGTCAAGATCAACGTTATGCCATCGACCCAGTATTGGGACGTCTGGACCAAGGTCCCCTTCGGCTTCACCACCTGGGCGCACCGGCCGCTCGGCGTCATGACCTTGGGGCTCGCCTATCGCACCGGCGTGCCCTGGAACGAGTCCGCTTATTCGAACCCCGAATTCGACAAGCTGCTTTCCCAGGCCGAGGGAATTCTGGAGGTCGACAAGCGGCGCGAAGTGATGGCGAAGCTCGAAGCGATCATGCAGGACGACGGCCCGATCGTGCAGCCGGTGTGGCGCTCCGTGTTCACCTTCATGGATAAGCGGATCAAGGGCTTCAAGATGCATCCGACCGAGTACATCTTCGCCAACGAAATAGCGATCGAGGCGTCGTGACGCAAGAAGCTCTCGCGCGGGAACCGATCACGCGCGCGATCGATCTAGCGCGCTACCCGGTAGATTCGCTCGAGAGTGTCGCCGGTCGCGCGCTGATCGAAGAGTGCCGGCGCCAGCTTGCCGCGCGCGGCTGCTGCCTGCTGCCGGGGTTTCTGACCAAGGCTGCGGTCGATGCAATGGCGGAGGAGGCGGTAGTGCTGGTACCGCTGGCACATCGCACGCCGAACAGCCGCAGCACGGCCTATCTCGACGCCGCCGATGTATCCTTTCCCGAGGATCATCCAAAGCGGCGACTGCAGGCTACGTCCGTGGGGGCGATCGCCTACGATCTGATCCCGCCGGACGCGTTGGTGCGGCGGCTCTACGAGTGGGACGGGCTCGTGGAGTTCCTCGCGGCGGCACTCGGCAAGGACAAGCTCTTCCGCTACGCCGATCCCTTGGGCGGTCTCAACATCGCGTCGATGCGTGCGGGCGAAGCGCTGCTCTGGCACTTCGACCAGACCGATTTCGTGGTCTCCCTGCTGCTGCAGAAATGCCGGGCGGGCGGCGTCTTCGAATACGTTCCCTACGTCCGAAGCGCTGACGAGCCGCGCTATGACCGGGTGCAGGCCCTGCTTGATGGATCGCGCGAAGGCGTGATCGAGGCGGACATGGAGCCCGGCACGCTCGCACTCTTCGAAGGGCGAAATTCGATCCACCGCGTGAGCCCGATCGAGGGCGACCGTGAGCGCCTGATCGCGCTCTTCGGCTACGACACCAAGCCGGGGACGATGAGTTCCGACCGGCTCAAGGAACGCCGCTACGGCCGTATTGCCTGACTTCGTCTATAGGCTCGCCACCGTTGCTGCGGCCATCGTGGGCGGCCCCAGCCGCTGCAGGCGCGTGAGGTCGTCGGGCGCGATGTGGCAGGCGATGCGATGTCCTCCCGGCAACGCCTGCATCGGCGGCGCGGTGGTCTCGCAGATCACGCCGACCTTGCGCGGGCAGCGCGACGCGAAGGGGCAGCCTTTCGGCAGATCGATGGCACTTGGCAAATTCCCTTCAAGTATTATCCGCGCCTGGTGCCGATCCGGATCGGGTTCGGGCACCGCCGAGAGCAGCGCCTCGGTATAGGGGTGAGAGGGCGGCGCGAAGACCGCGTCGACGGGTCCGAACTCCACGACTTTGCCCAGGTACATCACCGCCACATGATCCGCGAGGTAGCGCACCACCGCGAGGTCATGCGAGATGAAGATCAAGCTTTCCTGGCGTTCGGCTTGTAATTCCGAGAGCAGGTTGATGATCGCGGCCTGCACAGAGACGTCGAGCGAGGAGACCGGCTCGTCCGCCACGACCACCTCCGGGTCGCCCGCGATCGCGCGCGCAATCGCGACGCGCTGCTTCTGGCCGCCCGAGAGCTGCGCCGGTTTGCGCTGCGCGAACTCCGGTTGCAGCTTCACGGTCTCCAAGAGCCGCTCGGCCTCGCGCCAGGCCTCGCCGTTCGAAAGGCCCTTGAGGCGCTTCAGCGAACGGGCGATGGCGTAGCCGACGCGGTGGCTCGGGTTCAGCGTGCTTTCGGGGTTCTGGAAGACCATCTGCAGCTTGCGCTTGAGCTTGGCCGAGCGCTTTTCCGCCGGAAGCCCGCCGATTTCCTCGCCGTCAAGCCGTGCGTTCCCGCCGCTCGCCACTTCGAGGCCGCTCAGCACCCGCGCAAAAGTCGATTTACCGCAACCGGATTCGCCGACGATGGCGAGCGTCTCCCCGCGCGCCACCTGAAGATCGACGGCGTCAAGCGCCTGTACCGGCGGGCCGGCACCGCCAAAGGCCCCGCGCGATTGGCGATAGCGCTTGGCGAGCGCCTGGGTCTCGATCCGGACCTCGTTTGAGAGCGGCGATGATCGCGATGCCGCCGCCTCCGCATCGCGCGCCCCTGCGCCGAGTTCGCCGGCTCTGACACAACGCACGAGATGTTCAGCCTCGCCCGCAACCGCGACGCTCGGAATCGCGGCCGTCGTGCAGCGCGCACGCTCGGCGTAAGCGCAACGAGGCGCAAAGCCGCAGCCCGGCGGTCGCGCGGCGAGCGAAGGCGGATGGCCGGGTATCGAGCGCAATGACATCTCGTGCTTGCTGCGCCCGAGCCGCGGCAGGCAAGCGAGCAGCGCCCGCGTATAAGGGTGCGTCGGGTTGGCGAACACCGCGCGGATCGGGCCTTCCTCGACGATCTCGCCACCATAGAGCACCGCAACCCGATCGCAGAGCTGAGCCACCGTGCCGAGATTGTGGCTGATGAAGAGGAGGGCGGTTCGATAGCGCTTGAGCAAGCCGCGCACCAACTCCAACACCGCGGCCTCCACGGTCACGTCGAGTCCGGTCGTGGGCTCGTCCATGATCAGCAGCGCGGGTTTGCCGATCAGCGCCATGGCAATGACGATGCGCTGCTGCTGGCCGCCGGAGAGCTGGTGCGGATATCGCCGCATGATCGCTTCCGGGTCGGCGAAGTTCACTTCGCCGAGCATGGTGAGCGCGCGCCGGTGCGCCTCGTCGGCGCCGACCGCATCATGCAGCATCGGCACTTCCATGAGCTGGCGCCCGATCGTCATCACGGGGTTGAGGCTGCTCATGGGGTCCTGATAGACCATGGCGATCCGCCGGCCACGGACCTGCCGCAGCTCCGCCTCGCTCATGCGCGCGAGATCGCGTCCCTCGAACAGCACGCGTCCGCCGGTGATGCGTCCGACTGTTCCCAAGTACCGCATGATCGCGTAGGCGACCGTCGATTTGCCGGAACCGGACTCACCGACCAATCCCAATGCCTCGCCTTGCGCCAAGCGCAGGCTGAGGCCCGGCGTCACGTTGATCTCGCGCGTTCGCAGCAGGTAGGAGATGCGTACCCGGTCGAGTTCCAGGATGGGTGCGGCGTCACTCACGCAGTGACGCCTCGCGCAGCCCGATCGCCAGGAGATTGAAGCCGATCACGAGCGAGGAGATCGCGGCGCAGGGAATCAGCGACATGTGCGGCCAGACCGACATCATGCCGTAGGTGTCCTTGACCATGCCGCCCCAATCGGGGTCGGGCGGCGGCAGACCGATGCCGAGGAAGCCGAGCACGCCGATGGTGATGGTGGTGTAACCCATGCGCAGGCACATATCGACGATCAGCGGTCCGCGCGCGTTGGGCAGAATCTCCACCAGCATGATGTATAGCGCCGACTCCCCCCGCATCTTGGCGGCGGCCACGTATTCGCGCTCGCGCAGTTCGAGCGTGAGTCCGCGCACGATGCGGGCGATGATGGGGGCCTTGGTGATCGCCACCACCAGTACGATGTTGAGCACAGATGAACCGAACAGCGCCAACACGATCATGTAGAGGATGATCACGGGGAAAGAGAGCATGATATCGGCGATGCGCGAGATCACGAGATCGATGAAGCCGCGATAGTAGCCCGCGCAAAGGCCGAGAAATGTCCCGGCAAGCGCGGCCGACAGCACGGCGATCGGCGCCACCGTCAGCACGCGGCGCGCACCCCAGAGAATGCGAGAGAGAATGTCTCGGCCGAGTTGATCGGTGCCGAACCAATGCAGCGCCGAAGGTGTCGGATGCGCGACGGCGGCGGGATCGAGTGCGTTGGGAGGGTAGGGCGCGATCAGCGGCGCAAGCAGCGCCATCGCCGCCCAGAATACGACAATTCCGAGCCCCACCAGGGTGGTGGGGGAATGGCCGAGGATCGCGAGCGAACGGACGGCCCGGGTGATCGCGCCGGCACCCGAACCCGGAAGCACCGGTGCCGGCCCGGTTTCGGCGACGCCGCTCAATTGCACTTGCTCGGTCACGAGCGGATCCGCGGGTCGAGCAACATATAGGCGAGATCGCCGACAATCTGCGTGGCAACGGCCACGAACACGGAGACGAGAGCGCCCGCTTCGATCAAGGCGATGTCTTTATAGAGCGACGCCTCCAGCATCATCCGTCCGAAGCCCGGATAGGCGAAGACGCTTTCGACCACGACGACGCCCGATACCAGGTAGTTGATCTGCAGCAGGATGACCGTTACCGGGTTGATCATCGCGTTGCGCAGCGCGTGGCCCATCACCACCTGGCGAAAATGCATACCCTTGAGCACGGCGGTGCGGATATAGGGCCGGCGCATGGTTTCGACCATGGACGCCCTGACCATGCTCACGACATAGCCCATGTCGAACAGCACGATGACCGAGACCGGCAGAACCAACTGCAACGCGATCGGCCAATGGCCGCCGGATTGCAAAGTCGCGGTCCCCGGCAGCCAGTTGAGCGTCACCACGAAGATGGTGGCGAGGAAGACGCCCATGGCGAATTCCGGGACCGATGCGAGCACCGCGCTCACCAACAGGATCGAGCGATCGAGAAACGAGCCCTCTCGCATGCCCGCGAGGATGCCGAACAGCATCGAAAGCGGCACGATGAACGCGAAGGCCACCAGCGCGAGTAGACCGGTGTTTGCGAGCCGATCGAACAGGATGTCCTGGACGGGAACGCGATAGCGCGTGGAGGTGCCGAGGTCGCCCGAGAGGATCTTCCCGACGAATTCGCCGTACCGCACCAGCACCGGGCGATCGAGGCCCATCTGCTTCGACAGCAGATCGACCTGCTCCTGGGTGGCGTAGGCCCCCAGATATTTGCGCGCGACGTCGCCCGGCGTGAATTCCGTCAACAGGAAAACAAGGAGCGACACCACCGCAAGCGTGAGGCACAGAAAGAACAGATGCTTGAGGAAGAACCGCGCCATGACGTTGAGCCTCTTGCACCAAAGGATATCGTTCGAAGCCCTGCCGGGTCAAACGCCCTGCGGCGAACTCTCCATGTACAACCATCGATCCTGACGTATCATCCACGCGACGAACAAAGATCGGGGTCGAGGCATGAAATCGCATGCGCAGGTGGTGGTGATCGGCGGCGGCGTGGTCGGATGCAGCGTGCTCTATCACCTGACCAAGATCGGCTGGAAAGACGTGGTGCTGGTGGAGCGCGACGAACTTACTTCCGGCTCGACCTGGCACGCCGCGGGGGGCATGCACACCGTTAATCTCGATCCCAACGTCGCGAAGCTCCAACAATACACGATCAACCTCTACCGCGAGATCGAGGAGATTTCCGGCCAATCCTGCGGCGTGCACATCACCGGAGGGATCATGCTCGCGGGCAGCGAGGAGCGCCTCGATTGGCTGAAGCAGGCCCACGCGCGAGGCCGTTACCTCGGGATGGAGATGGAGTTCGTCTCACTGGACGAGGCGGCGCGGCGCTTTCCGCTGATGGAGAAAAAATACTTCACCGGCGCGCTCTATGACCCAATCGAAGGCCATGTGGACCCCGCCGGCGTCACCAACGCTTATGCGAAGGCAGCGCGCGTGCAGGGAGCCGAAGTCTATCGCTTCACCCGCGTCACCGCGCTGGAGCACCGACCCGACGGCAGTTGGACCGTGATCACCGACAGGGGAAACATTCACGCCGAGCATGTCGTGAATGCGGGCGGACTCTGGGCACGCGAAGTCGGTCGCATGGTCGGGCTTGAGCTGCCGGTGCTCGCCATGGAGCACCAATATCTCATCTCCGAGGAAATCCCGGAGGTGAAGGCGTCGCCGACCGAGGTGCTGCATGTCATCGACTTCGAAGGCGAAATCTACATGCGCCAGGAAGGCACGGGCATGCTGATGGGGACCTATGAGCGCGCGGGCGTGCCGTGGTCCGAGCGCGAAACACCGTGGAACTTCACCCATGAGCTGCTGGCGCCCGATCTCGACCGCATCGCGCCCAGCCTCGAAGTGGGCTTCAAGCACTATCCCGCGATCGAGCGCGCCGGCATCAAGAGGGTGATCAACGGCCCCTTCACCTTCGCGCCCGATGGCAACCCGGTGGTGGGGCCGATCCGCGGCCTCCGGAACTATTGGGTTGCCGCCGGCGTGATGGCGGGCTTCAGTCAGGGCGGCGGGGTCGGCCTTGCGCTTTCCAACTGGATGGCCAACGGCGATCCCGGCTTCGACATCTGGGCGATGGACGTGGCGCGCTTCGGCGATTGGGCATCGCTTGCCTACACCAACGCGAAAGTGCGCGAGAATTACTCGCGCCGTTTCCGCATCCGCTTCCCGAACGAGGAGCTGCCGGCGGCACGGCCGCTGCGCACCACGCCGCTTTACGATCGACTGAAGCAGGAAGGCGCGGTCTACGGCGTCTCCTATGGCCTCGAGCACGCGCTCTGGTTCGCGCCCGAGGGCGTGGAGCCGGTGGAGCAGGTGACGTTCCGCCGCTCGAACGCGCACGAAATCGTGGGCGCGGAGTGTCGCGCGGTGCGCAATGGCGTTGGCGTCATGGAGATCGCGACCTACGCCAAGTATGAGGTCACGGGATCGGCGGCGGAGAGCTTCCTCTCGCAGCTCCTGGTCAATCGCATGCCATCGGAAGGGCGTATCGTGCTCGCGCCGATGCTCAATCGGAACGGCAAGCTGATCGGCGACTTCACGGTGGCGAAAATGGCACCGGATCGCTTCTTCGTTTACGGTTCCGGCCCCGCCGAGGAGTACCATCTGCGCTGGTTCGAGGCGCACCTGCCCGACAGAGGTGCGGTGATCCGATCGCTCCGCTCGCAAATGGTGGGGCTCTCGATCGCGGGCCCGCGCGCGCGGGAATTGCTGCAACGCCTCACGCACCAAGACGTCTCGAACGCGGCCTTCCCCTTCCTCTCTTATCGGGAGATGGACATCGGCATGGTGCCGGCGAAGGTCGGCCGCATCACCTTCACCGGCGATCTCGGCTACGAAATTTGGGTCGACGTGGAGTACCAACGCGCGCTCGATGAAACGATCGCCGCGGCGGGGCGCGATCTGGGGCTCAAGCGCTTCGGCGCCCGAGCGCTCAACGCGCTGCGCCTCGAAAAGAGCTTCGGTACCTGGGCGCGCGAGTACCGACCGATCTACGGACCCTTCGAAGCAGGCCTCGATCGCTTCGTCGACCTGCGCAAGAACGATTTCATCGGCCGTGATGCGGCGCTGCGCGAGAAAGAGGTTGGGCCGAAGCGCCGTATCGTGACCTTCGTGGTGAACGACGGCGGTGCCGACTGCATCGGCGATGAGCCGGTCTGGCACGACGGCAAAGTGGTGGGCTGGATCACCTCGGGCGGATATGCGCACCACGTCGGCAAGTCGCTGGCGCTCGGATACGTGCCGGCGGAACTAGCCGCCGCGTCCTCGGGCTTCGAGATCGAAATCATCGGCCATCGCCGTCCCGCATCGATCGCGCAGCGGCCGCTGTTCGATCCCGAAGGGCGGCGGATGCGGGGTTGACCTCTGGACAAGTGCCCGCTGTTTCGCCCCCACGCTAACTCCGAGGGGGAGCTGTAGTCACGTTCGAAGGTCAGCCTGGGCTCGATGTTGCTCGCCAATCGGCGCAGGCATCAACACTGGACTCGCCAGATCAAGCCGGAGACGCTGCCATTTCCGGCAAGGAGACAACCTGAGCGATCACCAGTGTCCCGATTCCGAAGTTCGCATGACCAAACGGCCAAGCTCAGATGCGAACTTCGGAATCATGGGGACACCAGCAACTCATTGATTGCTAGTGTGGCCTTCGGATTTGAAGTTCCTCTCCGAGCGGCCGGCGGTGATCGGAGGA
>DATIYT010000083.1:0-133589 GCA_035517495.1 Allostellaceae bacterium
TGGCATTGCCGGTGGCCCCATTGGTGCTCAGCGTCACCGCTCCCGTGAGCGCATTGGCCGCCGCCAGCGTGATCGTCGCATTCGCCGCCGAGGTGGTGAACGACGAGGTCCCGCCCACCGTCAGCGCTGCTGATTGCGTGATAGATCCAGTCGAGGAGCTTATCGTAAGAGTGCCACCGCTTGTAATTGCGGCATTGATGGCTACTGAGGTGCCAGATAAGGCGATGTTTCCTGTAATGGTTGAGAGTGCGGCACCAACATTGATTAATCCGCCAGAGGACGTAAGCGTAATGCCTCCTGCTCCGCCCGTGACTGAAATAGTGTCGGCGGTGCCTCCGAATGTAATGTCGCTCGCAGCACTAAGTGTGAGGGAGTGCGCACTGCTCCAGGAAATGGGCGCATTCACTGTAATGGTGCCCGCCGACCCGCCGCTCGCACCTGAATTCGTCGTCGTGACCAAGATGTTGCTGGTGGCGAGATTTGTTGCCAGTTCCGTATTCAGGATGTTTGAGGTTGCGGCGCCGCTCGTAGGCGTATACATGCCGCCTGCGAAACTCTCATTGCTGTCCGCGCTGGTACTGATCGTGACGTTCGCGGGATCAAGCAGCCAGGTACCGGTTGTGCCCGACTGGGCGGTAGTGTTGACCGCGGCGGTTGGAGCTATGGAGAGCTGATTGTGGCCCGAGGTTTCAACGAGGCCTCCATTGCCACCCGCGGCGCCGCCCTGCGCGGTAATCGTGCCGGCAAAGCTCGTGAAGCTGTTGGCCCAGACAACAACTTGACCGCCACTCCCGGCGGTGAGGGCGTCGGCGTCGATGACTGCGCCCGGAGCAACTATAGTCGTGGTGGCGTTCGCTTCCGGGCCTGCGCCGTGGAGGTTCCCCCCGACCAGCACTGTGCCGCCGCCTGCGTCGCCCGAGACGTCGAGGGTGGCGCCGGTTTGAAGAGCGACCTGTTGGCCCAGTACTTTGATGGTGCCCCCTGTCTTGCCGGAGCTCTTGCCGGAGGCATCTAGCCGACCACTCACCGTGACGCTGCCAGCGTCGCCCGCGTCGAGCACGATCTCGCCGTTCGAGAGCTTCGCTGTGGTGGCCTCGACGATGCCGGTCACGTTGATGACGTTGTCGATGACGCTTTTGGCTGCGCGCGCCGTAAGAAGCACGTGCCCACCATTCGCTGAAATCGTGCCTTGGTTGCTGACAAGCGCCGTGGCGGGCGAACCGTCCGTATTCGTCGGCGTTTGATCGACCGGTCCCGTGATCTGGAACTGAATGAGTTTGTCGCCAGTGAAGTCGATGGCAAAGGTCTTGGCGCCGCCCAGCACGACACTTCCAAGCTCGGCCTCAATCAATCCTTGATTAGTGACCTGCGCTCCTACCAACACCGCCGAGCCGCCGGACGCTACCTTGATCGTGCCCTGGTTGACGACACTGGCGCTGGGATTTTGCGATCCAATACCGAAGTTGTAGTTGCCCGAAAGGAAGTCGCCGTTCTTGATGTCGGCAGTAGTGGCGATGAGGCTGGCGAGGTTGATTTGGGAGCCGGGCCCAAACAGGATCCCATTGGGGTTGATCAACCAGACTTGGCCATTCGCAACGAGATTGCCTTTGATGCTGCTGACGTTGCCGCCCACCACTCGGTCGAGCTGAATCGATGTTGTCGATGGCTCGACGATCTGCACTGTAGATCCCTTCGGGATCGAGAAGGTATTGAAGTTGATAATTGCCTTGTTGCTGGTCTGCTGAATGACTGTGAGGTTGGACTTGGGTTGCGCAATCGTGGCCTGTCCTGCCTGCACCTTAGCGCCGCCAAGTTGCGCCTCGGCGGAGCGCGAATGTGCGGCTGCCAGCAATAGGGCAAGCACAAGAGCAGTGCAGACCAAAATCCCGCGAGAGGTCATCACCTCGCGGTCCTCCGTGCAGGCGGATAAGAAATTACCGTGCTCACCGCGGCGATCGCCTCTTCTTGGAAACACAACATCCGAGGCGCGACCCGACGCCACATCCAGCTAAGTCCGGATAGAGAAAAGTTATTCGTTCTAATATTTATTAATAAAATTACCGAAGAATTAATTTGCGCATTACTTGGGATATTGGTCGAATGCGGCCATTCGTCGCCCGCTAAACACCCGATGCAATTACTCTTCGTTCTCGCCAAAGCTCCAGGCGAACATGCAGTTCTGGCACATGGCCGAGTGTAAATTTCAAAAACTCTTGTTAACTAATTTTACGGATCGCCCAAGAAGCCCCAATTGCAAAACTTGGGCACGCAAGGGGCACGAAAACAGACCTAAGCCATTGAAATTATTCGCAGCCAGATTCAGCGATTCGAAGAGAAAAACCTAGGTTTTCCGTGGCGCTCGCGCTTTTTCCGCCCGCTCATAACGATGATGGTTTCGCAGGTTCGAGCCCTGCCGAGCCCACTCGAAGCGCGGCTCTCGAGCAGCTAGGAACTCGAACGCTTGTTGAACGGCGCCGGCGCGCGGCGAAGCGACAGGTTTTACGTCCCGATATAAAGGCCATCAAACGATATGATTGCGTTCGGCGCATGCACGAATCCTCTGTTGGCCGAGGGCCGGTTCAGGCTGCTTGACGTGTTCGGTCTGGACGGCTGAGATGGATTTGGCGAAGGAGCGAGACCGAATCAGGGATGATCATGCATTGGCGGCATGGCTCTCAAAAATGCTTGATCGATGCCAGACTTGATTTGCCGGCAAGCGTTCCTCCGAGTGAAGGTGTAGCCAAAATCGCGCGAAGGTGGTCATGAAGCTAACACAGTCACAGCTCGCGAGCTTCCGGGAGGACGGGTTCCTCGTCCTGCACGAACTGTTTTCGTCCGCAGAAATCTCGACCATGCGGGACGCTGCTGCATCCGTTTTCGCCGAGGACAGTCCGGCGAATCTCCGCGAGAAGCTGAGCGGCGAAGTGCGTACCGCAATGGGTCTGCATCAGCGCCATGAGGTCTTTGCCAAGCTAGTCCGCCATCCGCGCTTCGTCGAGCCGGCGATGCAGATCCTAGGCACCGACCAGCTTTATGTGCAGCAGGTGAAGATCAACACCAAGACCGCATTCGAGGGCGAAGTGTGGCAATGGCACTACGACTTTGCGACGCATCACGCGGAGGACGGAGTGCCTGAGCCGCTGGCTCTTAACCTCCACGTGTTCCTCGACGACGTCGTCGAATTCAATGGGCCACTCTATTTCATTCCCGGCTCGCACAAAGCGGGGCCGGTTCCGGCGCGACTAGATGCGACCACGACGAGCTACCCGCTTTGGGTCGTCGACCGTGATGTAGTGGCGGGGCTCGCCGCACTGCGTGGTTTATTCTCCGCAACGGGAAAGGCGGGCACGGCGCTTATCTTCGGCGATTGCCTCGTGCACAGTTCACCACCCAACCTTTCGCCCTGGGATCGCCGCATCTTCTCGGTCATCTTGAACCCGATAACCAATGCCTCCACGCGGACGCAGCGGCCGGACTACAAGCATCACCGAGACCTCACGCCAGTCGTACCGCTGACCGACGGCTGCCTCCTCGTGCCGCCTACAGTGGCGGCCTGATGAGCGAACTTGATCGTTGACACCGGGTTAAGCCCATCGAGTTTAGTCGGCGCAGCGCCGTGCTGGCCTTTGTCGCTGATGAGCGGATACCTCGAGCAGCACATCGACACCAACCTTGGCACCAAGTGGAGTCTTTAGGTCCCCAACGCCCCACCGAATTTGCTCAGGTGTGAAAGTCCGCACAGGCGCAAAGATGTGGCGCAGGAGAATGTCTTGACCCAGCTCGGAAAGACCGCCTCCTGGAACGAGGCGTGGCTCGAGCAGCCGAGAACCGTGCCGAGTTGAGGGGCCCTTACACTCGAGGCCTGGAGGGCGTAGGCTCGCGGAGGGGTAAAGCCGCGCCACCACCACGAGGACGATGATGACCGAAAGACCCTATACGCCGCCGAAGGTCTGGACCTGGAAGAAGGATGGCAGCGGCTGGCGATACGCCCACACCAACCGGCCGATCGCCGGGCCGACCCATGAGAAAAAGCTGCCGGTCGGGCGCCATCCGCTGCAGCTTTATTCCCTGGCGACCCCCAACGGCGTCAAGGTCACCATCATGCTGGAAGAGCTTCTGGCGCTCGGTCATCGCGGCGCTGAATATGATGCCTGGCCGGTCAAGATCGGCGAGGGCGAGCAGTTCAGCAGCGGCTTTGTCGCGGTCAATCCGAATTCAAAGATCCCGGCTTTGCTCGATCGCTCTGAACCCAAGCCGGTGCGCGTCTTCGAATCGGGCGCGATCCTCGTCTATCTCGCCGAGAAGTTCGGCGCCTTGCTGCCGACCGAGCGCGCGGCGCGGGCGGAATGCTTGTCCTGGCTCTTCTGGCAGATGGGCAGCACACCCTATGTCGGTGGCGGCTTCGGCCATTTCTACGCTTATGCCACGACCAAGTTCGAATATGCCATCGACCGCTTTGCCATGGAGACGAAGCGCCTGCTCGACGTGCTCGACCGACGCCTCGCTGAAAGCGAATACGTGGCCGGCGACAGTTACACGATCGCCGATATTGCAATCTGGCCCTGGTATGGCGGCCTGGCACAGTACAGCCAATATGGCGCCGCCGAATTCCTGCAGGTGCAGGATTATAAAAATGTGCAGCGGTGGACGACGATGGTCGGCAAACGTGCGGCGGTGAAGCGGGGCCGCAAGGTCAACCGTCTCAGCGGCGATCCCGCGGATCAGCTCCACGAGCGGCACGATGCCAGCGACTTCGAAACGAAGACGCAGGACAAGCTTGTGACCGCGTCGCGCTGAGGGGCGTGGAAAGGGTTTCCCGGCCGTGCCGCTCCAATCTCCGATCCTAATATAAGGAGGAGGCCCGTGTTCGATCTCGACCGCTTCATCGAGGACTGTTGCGCCGCAGTACGCGAAGACCCTACCCACAAGACAGCGCGTGAGGTGCTAGCGCGGGCTAACGCAGACCCCACCGCGATTCTGACGACGCTCGGCGAGCCGACGCGAGCAGGCGTTACCCCGCTCCACAAGTCGGACTCGCTGACGATTCTCAACGTCGTTTGGGGCAAGAGAATGACGATCATGCCCCATAACCATCGGATGTGGGCCGTGATCGGCGTCTACAGCGGAAGAGAAGACAATATCTTCTGGCGTCGCGTGGCGCGCGGCGTGGCGGGACTCATCGAGGCTGCTGGCGCCAAGTCGTTAGGCGAGCGATGCGCCGAGCCGTTGGGGCCCGACGTGATCCACTCGGTGACGAACCTACTCGGGCGGCTGACTGCAGCCATTCATGTCTACGGCGGCGACTTCTACGGCGCCAAGCGCAGCGATTGGGATCCGGAAACCCTGTTCGAGCGCGAGTACGATTTCGCGCTGCATCGGCGGATGTTCGAGGATGCCAACGCAGCCTGACAGCTGCTAGCTATGCCGGCATAATAATCACAAGGCAGTCATCCAGAGGACCATCATGAGCTCCAGCTCGCTGCGTAGCCGGCAAGGCCCTCGCATCAAATACACGCCCGACGACTCGCACTACGAAGCAATCACGGTCGAGAAACTGACGCCAATCATCGGCGCCGAGATCGGCGGCATCGATTTGCGCCGCGCGAGCAACCGGCAAATGGACGAGATCCACCGCGCATTGGCCGAGAATCTAGTGATCTTTTTCCGCGACCAGCATTTGACGCCGGAACAGCACCTCGATTTCGGTCGCAAGTTCGGCGGCCTGCACATTCACCCGGCCGCGCCCACAGAGCCCGGCCACCCGGAATTGATGATCATCCATACCGACAAGAATTCGTTCCGCGCCAACGGCGAAGGTTGGCATAGCGACGTCTCCTGTGATCCCGAGCCGCCGATGGGAAGCATCCTGTATATCAAGACGTGTCCGCCGCGCGGTGGCGACACCCTGTTTGCCAACATGTATGCCGCTTATGACGCGCTGTCGGACCGGATGAAGGCGCACCTCGAAGGCCTCACGGCGCGGCATGACGGCGAGCACTACCGCGGCCAGTATGCCAATTACGGCATCAAGGATAAGGAGAGTTACCCGTCTGCCGATCATCCGATCGTGCGCACCCATCCGGTGACCGGTCGAAGGGCGCTTTACGTCAACAAGGGGTTCACCCGGTATATCAACGGCATCCCGCGCGACGAGAGCGACGCCATCCTGCGCTATCTCTATGAGCACGCGGCAAACCCGCTGTTCCAATGCCGCTTCCGCTGGCGGGAGAACTCGATCGCCTTCTGGGACAATCGCTGCGTCCAGCATCAGGCGATGTGGGACTATTGGCCACACACGCGCTCGGGCAATCGGGTCACCGTCAAAGGTGATCGACCCGTCTAACACGCCGGGCAAAACAGTCGTGAAAACGCGGTAGTTGCACCAGAGCCTGTTCATCGACGCTCGCGGGCATCGCGAGGCGTGGTGGCGGGCCATCCAACCTACACTGGGTCCCAATCAATAGCAGAGGATCTTGAGCCATGACCACCCGACACGCCGCCTGCAGCTGTGGGCAGCTTCACCTTACGATCGAAGGCGAACCGGCACGTATCTCCATGTGTCACTGCCTGGCTTGCCAGCGCCGTACTGGCGCCGTGATCAGCAACCAGGCGCGCTTCCGGCCCGAGCAGATCACCTTCACCGGTAACGCTACGACGTGGCAGCGGACAGCCGAAAGCGGGAGCGTGGTGACCTTTCACTTCTGTCCGACATGCGGCTCCACGGTCTACTGGGAGAGCAAAAGCTTTCCTGGATACGTCATTGTTGCCATTGGAAACTTCGCCGACCCGAATTTCCCGGCGCCGACTGTCGCGGTATGGGAGGAGTCGCGCCACCCCTGGGTCTCATTGCCACCCGACACTCCGCCGAAGCGAATGGCGAGGCAGGGGTGACACGTCACCCCCTGACATCGAGCCGTCCGGTAAGAACAAAAAGACGGTGTCCCCCTTCCGTCTGCGCGCAAGCCTGATGTAGCCTTTCGTCGGAGCGACTAGCGGTACGTGCCGAATCCCGATTGTTGCAACGGCGGCAAGTGCCATCGGCGGGCTTCCATCCAAGGGAACAACGTCCATGCCCAAACTCTACGAGGCCCTCGCAGAAGCATTCCTTGCGGAGGGAGTTGACACGCAGTTCGTCCTGATGGGCGACGGCAACATGCACTGGTCCACCGCTTTTGCCAAACTGCCGGGCGTACATACCGTCCACGTCAGGCACGAGCACTGCACCGTAGCGGCGGCGACAGCCTATAACGTCGCCACCGGCAAGCTCGCCGTTGCCTCCGTCACGTGCGGCCCTGGCGTGACCCAGTTGATGACGGCGCTTCCGGCTGCGGTTCGCGCCCGCCTGCCGATGGTGGTGTTCGCCGGAGAGCCGCCGATCAATGCCAAGTTCTACAATCAGCAGATCGACCAGGCACCGCTGGTGACGGCGACTGGGGCGCGTTACATCGCCGCGCATAGCGTGCCGCGCATGATGGATTACGTGCGCGAGGCCTTCCACGTCGCCAAGTACGAGCGGCAGCCGGTGGTGCTGGGCATTCCCTACGACCTGCAGAAGGTCGAGCACACGGCCAACCAGCCCTACGAGACCTCGGCGATGTATCAGCCCAAGGTCGGACGCATGCACCCCGATCCCGAGGTCGTGGCCGAGGCCGTCGAGCGGCTGGCCGCGGCAAAGCGGCCGATCGTGCTCGGTGGTCGCGGCGTGCTGTGGTCCGGCGCACGGGATGCGGTGATCAAGCTCGCCGATCGCTGCGGCGCCTTGCTCTCCAATACGCTGCCTGCGCGCGGTCTGTTCGACGACCATCCGTTCGGGCTCGGCGTCACCGGCAGTTACTTCACGTCGCTGGGCAGGGAGATGTACGAGTCCGCGGATGTCGTGCTCGCGGTTGGCACGAGCCTGTCCTATTACGTCGGTGGCGGGCACAACTTCGCGAAGGCCTGCAAGATCCAGTTGGTCGATTCCCCACGCGGCCTGCGCGACGGACAGAAGGCTGCCGACATCTACGTCAGATCAGATGCACTTATTGGTATCGAGGCAATCCTTTCAGGCCTCGACAAGAAGTTGGGCGTTGGCAAACCGACGGCGGCGGCCATCCGCACGAAAGAGCTGGCGCATCGCGTTGCAACCGAGCCGGCAGACTCGATGCCGTTCGACATCGCACCCGGGGTGCTGGATCCGCGCGACGTGATCGTGGCAATCGACGCGGTTGTTCCAAAGGACTGGGACATCGTCGGCGGCGGCGGCCATCAGGCCTATTTCAACACTCAGATGCGTGGCAGGCCGGCGGAGCGCTACACCACGGTCCGCGAATTCGGCGCGGTCGGCAATGGCCTGTCGTATGCGCTTGGGGTTGCGGCTGCGCGCTGGCAGGGCCGCGAGGGCAAGATCGTGCTGTTCGAAGGCGACGGCGGGCTCTTGTTCCATATCCAGGAACTCGAGACGCTGAAGCGTCAGGGTTTTCGCATCCTGATATGCGCGATGAATGACGGCGGGTACGGCTCGGAGTTTCACAAGCTGCGCGGAGACGGCCTCGACGATAGCTTGGCTGTGTTCGGTCGGCCCGCGCTCGAAAACATCGCACGTGGCTTCGGCCTGCGCGGCCACGAGATACGCGATGTGTCGGTAATCCCGAAGCTGTTCGCCGACTTCGTTGCCCAGGGCGAAAGCGAAATTTGGAACATCCAAATCTCCGACCAGGTCACGGCGCCGATAATCCGCCAGACCATCAAGCGCGGGCACGGGAATATGTGAGGATTTCGATCGGATTGGCGACGGTGAACATCTGCCACGGGAGAACAGGATGGCCATGAAGATCGACCGGATCCAGCCTACAGGCATGAACATCCGCATGCAGCAGGGGAAGCCCGCCTATTCGCACGTCGTCACGGTCAGAGGCCCGGGTAAGACGGTCTACATTGCCGGCCAACTAGCACGCGACGCAGAGGGCAACATCGTCGGCCCAGGTGACATGCGGGCGCAACTCGAACAGACCTTCAAGAACCTCGACGCCTGCCTCAAGGCCGCCGGCGCGACTTGGGCCGATGTTGTTAAGACCAACACATTCGTCACGGATTACCAGGCGTTCTCACAGTGCTCCGACGTGCGCATGCGCTACTTCGGAGTAGCCAGTCCGACCAGCACGACGATCCAGATCAGCGGTCTCGCCCAGCGAGAAGCCATGGTTGAGATCGAGATGATCGCGGTGGTCGAGTAAACGAACCGCTTGTGGCAGTCCATTGGCAGCCAAAAAACGTATTACTGAGACATCCGTTGAGAGTTGGCATGTCGCGTTTCTTGGAGCTCGCGAAGCCGTGCTTCGCCCAGAGCAATAACTTCAATCAGCACCCTCATGTCCCGTGGATTGGTGACCACGTGGAGTTCGGACTAATAGTGCTTCATGTCGTGCCTGAGCCGAACAATTTCGACCGCGGTGTTCATATTCTCTCTCAAGCCGGAAAGGATCATTCTCGCAGATGCATCTAGGGAAACAAATGTGCCAGGCAAAGAAAATCTTGTGTGATCAAATGGATATTTTTCAAATAAGCCGGTGAAATTGTAAGTTAATTTGACGGGCATGCCGGCGCGATTCAAATGGCCGTTTTTTCAGGAGTCTGCTTCCCGACGATCGCAAGTTTGCAATAATATAAGATCGTACCCGGCCTCGAAATCCGCCCGCAACCGCTCGATGTGATTGGCGATGACCAAGATTCTTCTCACTCGCCATGGCCATGTCGAAGGGATCGATCCCGTTCGCTTCCGTGGCCGCAGCGAATTACCCCTGACGGCGCTCGGCGAGGCTCAGGCGGCCGCTGTCGCGCGGCGTATCGCGGGGAGCTGGCGTCCGAATATCGTGTATACGAGCCCGATGGGCCGCTGCATCGCGACGTCGCGCCATATCGCTTCCGCCTGTCAAATCGATGTCGAGATTCTGGAAGACCTGAATGACCTCGATTACGGTGCCTGGCAATGGAAAACCTACGCCGAGGTGGAAAGCGCATGGCCCGCTCTTTTCAAGCAATGGCTTTCGAGGCCGCATCTCGTGCGTTTTCCAGGGGGGGACTCGCTTCAGGATCTCGTTGCCCGGACCGCCGACGCCGTCAGATCGGTAGTCGAACGACATGCGTCGGATACGGCCGTCATCGTTCTGGTGGGACATGACAGCGTCAATCGAGCCCTGCTCTTGCAGCTCCTTGATCAACCGCTGTCCGCCTATTGGCGTCTCTCACAGCAGCCATGCTGCCTCAACGAATTCGACGTCGTCGACGGCCAGGTTTACGTCCGGCGTATCAATGAAACACAGCACCTCGAAGCAATCGAGCCGCAGCCCGCCACCAGCTCATAGAGGCGGAAGGCCGTTCGTCGCTTTGGCCAGAGTAGTGTCGCTCGGCCCATCGAAGATGATGGCGTCCTCTGCTGCCCACCTCGGAACAACCGAATTGCCTATCCGCATTGCGTCCTGGTTGCTGCTGCCCGCACGCGCTATGCTGCTGTACGAATAAGCGCTGAATGCGTGCCGAAAGCTCAGAGTTGCTTGGAAATGCCACCGCAACATCACGCGGATGGAGTTGGCGTTTTCTACCAGGATCAAGGAACCACGCATTCGAGAGCGGTGATTCCGGAGAATGAGCATGCCTTGTGCCGAGGTATCCGATCCATCGGGTTGGTTTGGTAGCGAGCTCGCACAGGACCGATCTTGGATCCATCACTTGACCGCGGTTGATCTCGGGGAGCTCGACGCGGCGCTCCGCAGCGCTGTCGCCAAGGGAATACCGCTCGAGCGTGTGCAGCAGGCCGATTTTATGCTGCCAAGCTTGGGCCCGAAACTCGCTTCCATGCTGGATGAACTTCGGTCGGGTCGCGGCTTCTTTGTCCTGCGCGGTCTGCCCCTCAGTCGCTATTCCGAGGACGAGGTCAGCCTGATCTATTGGGGCGTGGGTACGCACCTTGGAACTGCGGTTAATCAAAATCCGGCGGGTGATCTGCTCGGTCACGTACGCGACCTTGGCAAAAAATGGGGCCAGCTCGGTGTTCGCGGTTACGAAACGAGCGGCCGACTGCTTTTCCATACCGACTTCAGCGATTTGGTTGGTCTTCTTTGCCTGAGCCGAGCGCGAGTAGGCGGCCTCAGCCGCATCGCAAGCGCGATCACCGTTCACAACGAAGTGGCGCGCCATCATCCCGAGCACCTCGCGCTGCTCTACCGCGGCTTCCGCTACATAAAGCGCGAAGCGGTCAAATCGCAAAATCCAGTCACCGACTATGTTCCGGTGTTTGCTCAGGTGAATGGGGTGCTCAGCTGCAGGATAGTGCGCGAGCGCATCGAGGCCGGAGCGAGGCGGCTAATGCAACCGCTCACCCCCGCGGAAACGCGAGCGCTTGACTGTCTTGCCGATGTCGCCGCCGACGAGCGAGTGTGCCTTGCCATGGACCTTCGTCCGGGCGACATGCAGTTCCTCAACAACTACACGGTCTTTCATTCGAGAACGGCTTATACGGATGGGGAGCACCCCGATCAGAAGCGACATCTCCTACGCCTCTGGCTCACCATGCATGGCGAACGCCGCCCGTTGGCGCTTAATTTTCCGCAGGCCAATGGTTATGGGGTTCCAGGTCTCGAGCCGCCGAGAGGCGCGGTTGAGCTGGGACTGGTGAGCGCATGACTGTTGCGGAGTAGCGACATTTCGCGGCGGCGCCCCTTGAGCCGGACGCAACATCGGGGCGGATAAGTTTGCCGAGATCACATCGCGCGCAGCGCAGGTCCCGCTTATGCCGGCCTGTCTGAACGATGGGGGGTCATGCCGATGAGCACCACGGCGCCCGAGCTGACGATTGTCCGCACCGTGGCGGCGCTGCGAGCAGAGATCGCCGCGTGGCGGCGCTCTGGTGCGACGGTAGGGCTTATCCCCACCATGGGCGGGCTTCATGCCGGGCACCTTGCTCTCGTCGAGCGGACGCTCCGTGAAGTCGACCGCGCCGTCGTGACGATTTTCGTCAATCCGAAGCAATTCGGCCCGACCGAGGATATCGAACGCTATCCCCGCCAGGAAATGCGCGACGCCGGGATGCTGGCGGAGTCTGGCGCGAGCCTCCTGTTTGCGCCTTCAGTCGATGAGATGTACCCGGCGGGATTCACCACCAATGTCAGCGTCACCAGGTTTATTGACGGGCTTGATGGCCCCTTGCGCCCCGGCCATTTCGACGGGGTGGCGACGGTAGTCACGAAACTGCTGCTCCAGGCGTTGCCTGATGTGGCGATATTTGGCGAGAAGGACTACCAGCAGCTACAGGTGATTCGGCGCGTCACTCAAGATCTCGACATTCCGGTACGCATCATCGGCGCTCCCACCGTCCGTGAGGCGGACGGTCTCGCGATGTCCTCGCGCAATGCCTATCTTTCGGCGGAAGAGCGCGCGATGGCACCGGCGATCCACCGGACGCTGCTCGCCGTCGCGGCGCGCCTGCGCGCCGGGGAGCCGGCTGCGGAGGCTCTGTCCCTCGGCCGGCAGGCTCTCGCTAATGCGGGCATCGCCCGAATCGACTATCTCGACCTGCGCGACGGTGAGACCCTTGCGGCAATAGCGGCGTCCAACTCGCGGGCGCGGCTGTTTGCGGCCGCGTGGTTGGGACGTACCCGGTTGATCGACAACATTGCCGTGGCCGAGCTGTGATCCCTACTTGTTAGGAGGCATCGACAAACCCGATGCCCATAACTTTGGACAAATCGGGGCGGACCGAGGACCGGCGCGATTCGCCGTTTGCTCCCAGGCAAGGGGCGCGGATGGTCTCAGGGCAAGCGCCAGAGTGTCAGTCTAGGTGCGCTCAGGGCTGTCTGATCAGTGCCTGATGAACTGCCCAAACGCCAAGGCCACCACGAAAGACACGGCGAGCACCGCAACAGCGATCATGAGCGCGGTCGTCGGCTGCATTGCAGCAGCGTAGTCCCAACCGCTTCGCGACCGGAATCATACAGTCGAGGTAACCCGATGTGGTGCGCGGCGCGGCGCGGCAGTCCCAATCGGCTCGTGCGACAGGATCAGATGGCAGTTACCGGCGAGGGAGGGGTAATTACTGGGATGGCGGATCGGAGAGTACACTATCGTCGCTACCGCTGCCCCCTTCCATGCCCAGATTCTGCTGCTCGTAGAGATGCGGCATGATGGCGATCAAATTGTATGTAATCAGCGGCCTGTCATGATTTACAGGGCCGGTGTTGGCGCTCAGGAAGCTTGCGGCATCGCCACCCTGAGACGCGATCGAACCGCTCCCGCTCTGGGAGCTGAAGCTGTCAGGGGCATTCGGGTTAAGGAAGGCCTCACCGTTGCCGATATAGGTTTGCGGATTGAGTATTCCGAGCGGGAGATTGAGGCTGGTCGGCGGGACAAAGAAAACGATGCCATCGAAGGTATAGGGTCCGGGTCCGAAGGGTGGCAATACAACGATCTGCTGTGCCCCTGCCGCTCCGGTCTGACCGTTCACGGTGCTATCGGTCAGCACGACGGAGCTTCCGACCACTTCGAGGACTCCGGTTCCCGAGCCGAGGCTGACCGAACCGCTGATGGGTCCGATAGCCGGCTCGCCGGTTACAGCGGCTGAAATGAGCGAGCCATCGGACTTGACCAAAGTTCCATTGATGGTGATCGAGCTTCCGATCAGCGTCAGCGGGGCGTCGAAGGTGAAATTGCCGGTGGAAATCGGTCCGTTGCCGCCGCCGTTCAGCGCCGAGGTGGTGCCGATGGTCACCGGCCCGCCGCCGCCGCCCGCGAGAATGGCAAGCTCCGCGGTGCTCAGCTGGAATTGACCCGCAGCGCCCGCCAGCCCGATCGAGAGCGGCGAATAGGGCTCGACGACGCGCGCGCCGCCGCCGGTCCAGGCGCCGTCGAGGCTGACCGCATCGGCGATCACCGTGAAGGTATTGTTGCCCTGATTCACTGTCCCCAGCACGATGGTGCTGGTGTCACCGATCAGCGTGGTGTCGCCGGCGAGCACCAGCGCGTTCACCGTCATCCCCCCCGGGAAGGTGAACGTGCCGGAAAGCGCGGTACCGCCCTGATTGGCGAAGGTGGTATTGCTGTCGATCGTGCCGCCGCCCAATAGCACGATCGGGTAGTTCCCGGACCCGGTGGCGAGCGCGCCAAGATCGATCGGCCCGATGATCGTCACCAAGCCGCCGGTCTTGCCGGTGAGATCGAGCACGCCGAGATCGACCGCGGCGTCGAACTGCACCAACCCGCTTCCCGGCAGCGCCAGGCTGCCGCCGCCGCTCACCGGCCCCGTCACCGTGAGTGGGTCGCTGCCGGTGTTGATGCTGGTGTCGCCGGCAAGCGTCAGCGCGCCGTCAATGGTAAGCCCACCCGGGAATTGGAAGTTGCCGGCAAAGCTGGTGCCGCCCTGGTTGGCGAAGGTGGTGGCAGCGCTGATTGTGCCGCCGTCGAGGAACGCGATCGCGTAGTTCCCGGACCCGGTGGCGAGCGCGCCAAGATCGATCGGCCCGATGATCGTCACCGAGCCGCCGGTCTTGCCGCTGAGATCGAGCACGCCGAGATCGACGGCGGCGTCGAATTGCACCAAGCCGCTTCCCGGCAGCGCCAGGCTGCTGCCGCCGCCGCTCACCGGCCCCATCACCGTGAGCGGGTCGCTGCCGGTGTTGATACTGGTGTCGCCGGCGAGTGTCAGCAGGCCGTCAATGGTAAGCCCGCCCGGGAATTGGAAGCTGCCGGAAAGCGCGACACCACCCTGATTGGCGAAGGTGGTATTGCTGGTGATCATGCCGCCGCCCAAGAGCACGATCGGGTAGTTCCCGGACCCGGTGGCAAGCGCGCCAAGATCGATCGGCCCGTCGACCGTCACCGAGCCGCCGGTCTTGCCGCTGAGGTCGAGCATGCCGAGATCGACGGCGCCATCGAATTGCACCACGCCGCTTCCCGGCAGTGCCAGGCTGCTGCTGCTGCCGTTCACCGGCCCCATCACCGTGAGCGCGTCGCTGCCGGTGTTGATGCTGGTGTCGCCGGCGAGATTCAGCGCGCCGTCAATGGTGAGCCCGTCCGGGAATTGGAAGCCGCCAGAAAGCGCAACACCGCCCTGATTGGCGAAGGTGGTATTGCTGTCGATCGTGCCGCCGCCCAAGAGCACGATCAGGTAGTTCCCGGACCCGGTGGCGAGCGCGCCAAGATCGATCGGCCCGTCGATCGTCACCGAGCCGCCGGTCTTGCCGGTGAGGTCGAGCACGCCGAGATCGACGGCGGCATCGAATTGCACCAGGCCGCTTCCCGGCAGCGCCAGGCTGCTGCCGCCGCCGCTCACCGGCCCCATCACCGTGAGCGGGTTGCTGCCGGTGTTGATGCTGGTGTCGCCAGCAAGCGTCAGCGCGCCGTCGATGGTGAGCCCGCCCGGGAATTGGAAGCCGCCGGCAAAGCTGGTGCCGCCCTGGTTGGCGAAGGTAGTCGCAGCGCTGATCGTGCCGCCGTCCAAGAACGCGATCGCGTAGCTCCCGGACCCGGTGGCAAGCGCGCCAAGATCGATCGGCCCGTCGACCGTCACCGAGCCGCCGGTCTTGCCGCTGAGATCGAGCACGCCGACATCGACCGCGGCGTTGAATTGGTCCGCGCCACTCCCCAGCAGTGCCAGACTGCTGCCGCCGCCGCTCACCGGCCCCATCACCGTGAGCGCATCGCTGCCGGTGTTGATACTGGTGTCGCCGGCGAGATTCAGCACGCCGTCAATGGTGAGCCCGTCCGGGAATTGGAAGTCGCCGGAAAGCGCGACACCGCCCTGATTGGCGAAGGTGGTATTGCTGGCGATCGTGCCGCCGCCTAAGAGCACGATCGGGTAGTTCCCGGACCCGGTGGCGAGCGCGCCAAGATCGATCGGCCCGATGATCGTCACCAAGCCGCCGGTCTTGCCGGTGAGATTGAGCGTGCCGAGATCGACCGCGGCATCGAATTGCACCAGGCCGCTTCCCGGCAGCGCCAGGCTGCCGCCGCCGGTCACCGTACCCGTGACCGTCACCGCGCCCGAGCCCGCCGCAAAGGTCCACGAGGTCGGCACGACGATGTCGCCGGTGATGGTGATCGAGCTTCCGATCAGCGTCAGCGGGGCGCCGAAGGTGAAGCTGTCGGCGGTGACCGGTCCGTTGCCGCCGCCGTTCAGCGCCGAGGTGGTGCCGATGGTCACCGGCCCGCTGCCGCCGCCCGCGAGAATGGCGAGTTCCGCGGCGCTCAGCTGGAATTGACCCGGAGCACCCGCCAGCCCGATCGAGAGCGGCGAATAGGGCTCGACGACGCGCGCACCGCCGCCGGTCCAGGCGCCTTCGAGGTTGACCGCATCGGCGATCACCGTGAAGGTGTTGCTGCCCTGATCCACCGTTCCCAGCACGATGGTGCTGGTGTCACCGATCAGCGTGGTGGCACCGGCGAGCGTCAGCGCGTTCACCGTCATCCCCTCCGGGAAGGTGAACACGCCGGAAAGCGTGGTGCCGCCCTGATTGGCGAAGGTGGTATTGCTGGCGATCGTGCCGCCATCCAAGAACGCGATCGTGTAGTTCCCGGACCCGGTGGCGAGCAACCCAAGATCGATCGGCCCGTCCACCGTCAGCGAGCCGCCGGTCTTGCCGCTGAGGTTGAGCGTGCCGAGATCGACGGCGGCATCGAATTGCACCAAGCCGCTCCCCGGCAGCGCCAGGCTGCCGCCGCCGGTCACCGTACCCGTGACCGTCACCGCGCCCGAGCCCGCACCAATCGTTACCGATTGCCCCGACGTCACGACGACAGGGCCGATCAGCGAGACCGACACGTTGGCTGTCACGATATTGGCCGAGACAGAAATCGCGCCTTGATGATTCCCGCTCGCGCTCGCCGTGGATGCTACCGCACCGACGTTAAAGTCTCCGCTCCCCGGCTCCGCCGGCAGGCCAGTTGTGCCGTCCCATCCCGCGACGATCGTCAGCGCGGACGGACTGTCGATCGATCGAGCGACGGTCACCGAGCCCTCGGACACGATGTTGAGTGCCGTTGCCAGCGGCTGTTGTCCGTTCGTCAATGCGTTGAGGCCGGTCAGTGCCAGCGGCGCGAAAGTGCTGGTGTCGAGGATGCTGACGTCGCCATAAAGCAGGTCGTTGGCGATGCTGTCGGCGAGCACCGCACCTATTCCCGGCGAGCCGCCGTCCGAGAAGCTACTCGCTTCGATGATGACGCTTCCGGTTGTGCCCCCACCGGCGTCGTTCGTCTGCCCGATCAGAACCGCGCCGGCGACGCTGATCGCGCCGCCCGCGCGCAGGTCGATATTGCCGGCGATCGCTCCCTTGCCGCTCTCCGGTGCATCGACGACATCGCCGATCTGGGCATAGTTGCTGTCGCCGGTGCCGCCCGTAAGCGAGACCGGTCCGCTGGCGAGGATGACGATGTTTCCGCTGAGCGAGGTCGGGCCGGTGATCGCTGCGGACTGCAGCGTTCCAATACCGCCGTGACCGATTTGCGCGTAGTTGTCTGCGTTGGTGCCGCCACCGGCCAAGATCACGGTGCCATTGCCCGCGCCTGGGGCGCCGACAGTCACATCGATATCTCCGCTTATGGAAAGCGAGCCGCTGCCGGGACCACCCGATAGGCCGCCGTGGCCGATCTGCGCGAAGGCTCCGCCTGTATTCCAGAAAGAATCGAGGTTTGGCAAGGGGTTGGCGGGCGTGCTGCCACTACCCCCTTGCAGCGACAGCAGACTTTGCCCGGCCGAGTCTGCCCCGCCGACCGTTATCGTGATATTGCCGCTTTCGGTAATTTCGGCGTTGGTGCCGCTCCCAGGGTCGAACAAGCCGCCGTGACCGATCATCGCGTACGACAACGCCCCACCGCCGCCTTGCAGAATTAGCTGGCCGGCGGTGCTAGGGGTGCCCACGACGATCGTGATGTTGCCACTCTCGACCAGATCTGCGCGCCCGGCGCCGTTATTGGTACCGGAGAAGGCCTGCAAACCGCCGTGCCCGATCTGAGCGTAGGAGAGGAAATCGTTCGGCGCACCCTCGAGATCGATCGCTTGCGTCGCAGTGACGGTGATGTTGCCGATGTTCTCGCCGATGCCCGAGACATGAGCAGACGCCAAAAATTGGGCGCCACCGTGACCGATTTGGGCATAGTCGCGCCCTTCGTCCCCCTCCGGTTCTCCGGGCCCCGGTGTCTCTTCTCCAATGTTATCGGCATGACCGAGGTTTCCGCTAAGCAGCAGCGTCCCCGTCACGTCGACAGTGATGTTGCCGCTCTCAACGAAATTCACAAAGCTCCCGTTTTGGCCGAGCTGCGCCCCACCATGGCCGATTTGAGCGTAATTATCGCCGCCGCCCTCCTCATCGCTGAGGTCCGAGCTACGGTCGCCGCCAATGAGACTCATCCCCGCGCCGGCAGTCACGTTGATGTTGCCGCTGAGCGTCACTGAATTGCCGCTCGAGTAAGTGCCATTAAACGCGCCTGGCGAGCCCCCATGGCCGATCTGCGCAAATGAGTTGGGGAAATTGAATCCGCCCATCAGCAACACCGAGCCTGCCGCCGACACGGTGATGTTCCCCGCGAGCGTCACATTGGTTGCACTGTAGAATGTTCCGGGGGCCCCGTGCCCGATCTGAGCCGGCGAGCCAGCTTGCTCACCGCCGATTAGAGCGATATTCCCGGTCCCGATCACCGTGATGTCGCCGCCGGTGTTCTGGCCCGCTTTGAATGGCGCAAAACCGATCTGCGCCCGATCGCCGGGCGAATAGCCGGCGACGCCGGTCCCGCCACCCTGTACCGTCACATTGTGGCCGAGGACGACCGTCGGACCGAAGGCGCTTCCAACCGAGACCGCGGTCCTGCTCGTCGCGTAGTTGATGAAGACATCGCCCCCATTGGCGGTTCCGCCGTAGGAGCCCGGCGTGGTTTCAAGTGTCTGTATGTTGACACTCTGGGAACCCGCAGTGACCCCAGTCTTGCCGTCCCATCCCGCGACCAGATAGATCGCACCCCCTGCGCCCTGGGCGCTGTTGAGGATGCTCGCATTGGCGTGAATGCTGCCGACGGCGAGCAGCGAGAGGTCATGCGTGCTGCTGTACATCAATGGCACGTTGACGACGATGTCACCGGATCCACCGTCGTTTTGCGTTTCGATCAACACATTCCCGTTCCCGAGCGCATCGGTGATGCTGGAGGCGGATACGTCTCCGGAATCGTTGCCGATCGTCACGGAGGGGGGATCGAGAAGCCAGGTGCCCGCGAGGCCGTCGGTTGCTCCCACGTTGATAATGGCCGAGGGCGCGATCGTAAGCAGGCCTCGGCTCGAGGTCTCGACGAAGCCACCGTTGCCGCCGGATGCACCTCCCGTTGCGGTGATCGTGCCAGCCACGGTCGTCTGCTGCTCGGACCAGATCGCGACCTGTCCGCCAGACCCTGCCGTGATCGCGTTCGCGGTGATCATTACGCCGGCTGAAATCGTCGTCGTCAGGGCGTTTTGCTGCGGTCCCGCGCCGTGGACATTGCCGCCAACCAGGGCAGTGCCGCCGCCTTGGTCGCCCGAAACATCGATGTTGGCGCCACTCGTGAGCGACACCGTGCCGCCCAACACCGAAACCGTGCCGCCGGTCTGGCCGGCCGATTTTCCCGAGGCATCCACCGTGCCCGAAACCGCGACGCCGCCTCCGCCGCCGTCGATCACGATCTCGCCATTCACCAGCCGCGCCGACTGTGCCTCGACAATGCCGGTCGTGTTGATGACGTTGTCCACCACGTTCTTCACGGCGCGCGCGGTCAGCATGACTGTCCCACCGGTGGCGTTCAGCGTTCCCTCATTGGTCACCAGCGCCTTGGCCGGCGTGCCGTTCGCCTCCGCTGGCGTCTGATCCACCGGCGATGCAACCGCAAAGGAGACGAGGCTGTTTCCAGCGAGACTGACCGTAAAGGTCTTGCCGCCCGCTAACACCACCGAACCGAATTGCGCCTCGACCAGCCCCTGATTATCGACCCTTGCGCCCATGAGCGCGGCGACGCCGCCGGATTCAATCCGGATCGCGCCCTGATTAACGACGCTGGCATTGGGATTGGGCGAAGGGGTTCCGAAATTGTAGTTGCCCGCGAGGAAGTCAGCGTTCTTTATGTCCGCCGTGGTGGCGATCAGCCCAGCCACGTCAACGCGGGCCCCCGGTCCGAAGAACACGCCGTTGGCATTGACCAACCAAACTTGGCCGTTCGCCGTGAGCTGGCCCTGGATGTTGCTGGCGGATGGCCCAATAACCCGGTTGAGCGCGACCGAGCCCGCGGACGGTTGCACAAATTGGACGCTTGTCCCGCCCGGAATCGAGAAACTCTGCCAGTTCAGGATCGCCTTGGGCGTGCTCTGCGTGATGATCGTGGACATGGGGGCCGGCGTCGAAAGCACTGCCGTGCCCGACTGGACCTGCAAGCCTTTAAGTTGCGCCCATGCCGGCTTTGTCGCGATCGGGATCACGCAAGCGATCGCCGTCGTGGCCAACAAGGCCCGTCGCATGACCCGCGACGACCGCTCCCGACTCAACTAGTGCCTCCACTACCGCCAAAATGTTCGGCAGCCCGAACCAGTCTATGATCGAATATTCCTAGGTGTGTACAGTTGTTGCGACACACGCTATTCTATTCAATTGTTAAGTTAAAAAGGATTACTTAGTTAGTGAAGAAAGTCCAGAGTGCCTTGAGGCTTAGCAAGAGTGCGCTTCACTCCAAGCCTGAGTCGAACCGCACCTTTCACGGCAGAGCGACCGCGACCGCTTCCCCAAGAATATCGATACACGCATCGAGGTTTCGCTGATCGATGACCAGCGGAACCGAAAGCGCGACGTCGCCTGCCGCCAATCCGCCGGCGCGTTCATAGTCCTTGAGGTGTACTGCTCGTGGACGGTCGAGATGATACGTTCAGCTCCAGCGTTCATCGGAATCCTTCCTCAGGGCCTTGGGTGAACGTCAGGCACGCGGGCGGCCCAAACACGCCCGCGTGCCGCGAATGTCCCGCCCTCAGGCGCCATCCGGTGCTGCGTTCCTGCCACGCGAGCAGAGCGTCGCGAGCCCGACGAGGAGGGCTGCCGCCACGCAGACGGTGCCGTAACCGGCCATCTCCATCACCCATCCACCGAGAAACGCACCTACTGCGCCTGCGAGCGAGGAGGAGGCGTTGAACAAGCCGAGTGCTTCTCCCTTCTCGCCGCGTGCCAGCTCCGCGACGAGCGCCGTGCCACTCACTCCGAGCAGCGGCCAAGCGAGCACCAGAATGACAAACCCGCTCAGCGCCACCGTCAGGCCAAAGATCGGCGACAGGAACGCGCCGGTCAGGATGGCGATGGCGACGGCGCGCACCGCAAAGCCCGCTTGCAGAACCAACCGCGCGCCGCGCCGCTGGGCGATGCTCGCGGCCAACGGGTAGATCGCTAAGCTGCCGGCTGCCGCGAAAGCGTAGGTGGTGGCAGGTATCGCAGTCGATACGCCGAACATCCGAATGAGCCCCAGCGGAAACATCGTCAACACCGCACTGATCGCGACGAACGCCACGAACCAGACCATCAGCAGCCGCGCGAACGGCATTTCGAGTTCACGCAGCAGCCTTGCAAGCCCCTGCAAGGTGGGAAGATGGAAATGCCGCTGCGGCGCGCCGACCCACCCCTCGCCGCCCAGTGGCGGATGTGCCACCGCCGCGTCGCGAGGAACCGGGACGTGAACGCCGCGCAGTGTCAGCCATGCGATCGGCACCGCCGATGCGACCAGCGCCGCCGCGACCCCGAAGGCGAGCGCATATCGTCCCCCAATAAATCCGGCAAGGAGCAGGCCGACGACTTGACCTATCCCACTGATCGCTTGCAACGCGCCGATGCGGGCATCCCATTCTTCTCGCGGCCTCACCTCGACAATGAACATGTTCGCGACTGTGTTCGCGGCTGCGAAGCCGACGCCGAGGATCGCTGCCAGCGCTGACTTAAGCGGCAGGCCAAGCTGTACTGGCATCAGCAGAAGTGCCACCAGCGCGGCCAGCATTCCCACGAGCAGCACCGGACGATGGATCCGACGTCGATCAGCGAGATGACCCCAGATCGGCGAGGTGAGACCGGCGAGATTCATCACACCGACGATCGTGCCCGCATGTGTCGATCCACCGGCGGAAAGCGGCAGCAGCATGGGCAGCATGCCCCCTTGCACGACGCCGAGGCAGGCATAGGCCAGAAACCAAGGCTCGGTCCACGGCAACAACCGGCGCGGGAAAGTGACAAGTCCATGCGGCAGATGCGCCCCAGGCAAGTGAAACCCGTGATAGCGCTCTCGTGCCGAGGCGCCCGTTGCACGAACCATTTTCCTGCTCAAGTCTGACCGTACTTTGATGATATCCAGAGATGAAGGTAGATCAATCGGGTTCAAGAGGAGTTCGTTGCGGAGGGTGTCAAACGCCTGCCGCGCTGATAGTGATGACCACGCGCGGCGGAGTGATTATCATCGCATGGTTCCCTGCCCCGCCAACTAGGAGAGTCGCATGAAAGTCGGCCTCTTCATCACCAACCAGCAGACTCTCGAGACCGACATGGTGAGCGCTCTCGACGACCAGTTCGCGATGGTGCGCTTCGCCCGCGACCGGGGATGGGATTCGCTCATGACGGGGCAGCACTACCTCAATGAGGGCAACAACAAGCAGCTGCAGCAGGTGCCGTTCCTGGCGCGGCTGGCCGCAGAAGCCGGAGAGATGACGATCGGCTGCGGCATTTTGCTGCTCAATCTGCATAACCCCGTCTACACGGCGGAAACGATGGCGACGCTGGATATCATTGCCCGTGGCAACTTTATCTTTGGTGTCGGCTTGGGCTACCGGGATGTCGAATTCGATGCGTTCGGCGTGCCGAAAGGTGAACGGGTGAAGCGATTCGAGGAGTATCTGACCCTCATCCAGCGCCTTTGGACCGAAGACAGCGTGTCCTACGATGGGCCGGGCTGCCGGCTCGAGAATGTACGTATGAACATCCGGCCAGTGCAGAAGCCGCGGCCGCCGATTTGGATGGCGGCGAACAACGACCCGGCCGTAAAGCGAGCCGCTCGATTGGCGGATGCCTGGTTCGTCAATCCGCATGCGACTCTCGACACGATCCGGCGGCAGATGGCTATCTACCGAGCGGAGCTGACCAGCATCGGAAAGGCAGCGCCGCGGGAGATGCCGGTCATCAAGGAGGTTTACTGCGCGAAGGATCGGGCTACGGCGTTGGAATTGGCCGGCCCCTCCTTGCTGGGGAAATACCGCGACTATGCCAAGTGGGGACAGGACAAAGTCATGCCCGATGATACCAACTTCAACCGTCCGCTTGATGAGCTCATCAAGGGTCGGTTCGTCCTGGGTTCGCCCGAAGATTGCTACGCCGAGCTCAAGCCTTACTGGGACGAGTTTGGCGTGAATCATATCATCATCCGAACGCACTGGGCGGCAATGCCGTTGTCCGCCTCACTCGCGAGCATGCGCTTAATTTCGGACGAGCTGCTGCCTGCGCTGCGGGCGGTCCGTTCCAACGCGCGGAGAATGTAGAGTCCGCCGTTGGCCCCACCTTTCCCCTGAGAGCACGGAGGAACCATGGAGATTGGCTTCAATGCACCATCAGCAGGGCCGCTCGCAGAGCCTGAGGCCCTCTTCAAGATCTGCGTCGAGGGTGAGGCGATGGGGTTCGACTTTGCCACCTTCAGCGATCACGTCGTCATTCCCGTGTCGATCAGCGAAAAGTATCCCTATTCCGAGACTGGCGAGTTTCCGCAAGGCCCGAGACGCGCGCGTCACGAGCAGCTGACCGAGCTGGCCTTCATCGCGGCCAAGACCTCGCGCCTCAAGCTGGTCACCTCCGTGATGGTGGTGCCGCACCGGCCGGCCGTGTTGACCGCAAAGATATTGTCCACGATCGATGTGCTCTCCGGTGGCCGTCTGATCGTCGGCATCGGTGCGGGCTGGCTCAAGGAGGAGTTCGAGGCCATCGGAACCCCGCCCTTCGCCGCTCGCGGTGCGGTGACGGACGAATACCTGCAGGCGTTCCGCACGCTCTGGACCGACGACGATCCGCGCTTCGCCGGCGAGTACGTCAAGTTCAGCAATATCATCTTCGAGCCGAAGCCGGTGCAGAAGCCTGGCCCGGCGATCTGGGTGGGCGGCGAAAGCGGGCCCGCCTTGCGCCGCACCGCGCGGCTCGGCGACGCGTGGTATCCAATCGGCACAAACCCCGCGCATCCGCTCGATAGCCTTGCCCGCTACCGCGCGGGTATCGCCCGGCTGCGCAAAGTCGCGAGCGACAACGGCCGCGATCCCAAGAGCATCGGGCTCACCTATCGTGTGGCCGGATATGGCAAGGCTCTGCCCGCGAAGGCAGGCGACGGCGAGCGGCGGTTGTTTTCGGGCGGAGCGGGGGAGATCGCCGGCGACCTCCACGACCTCGGCGAACTCGGCGTGTCGCACATCGATTTCGGATTCGGCGGCGCCACGGCGAAGGAGATGCTCGATGCGATGAAGCGGTTCCGCGACGACGTCCTCCGGCGTTGATCATTCGTTAGTCTTGGCCCCGGCTCGCGAGCGGGAGGAGCAAGATGCAAGCACGAAAGTTTGTTCGTCACGACGCTCCTGTTGCTTTGTCCGGTGAACCTGGAAACTGAGCGACCCGAGCCCGGAAATCTCGCTTCGTCAAACGTTCGAGATACCCGACGAGACGCGCCGCCGGGAAACTCACGACGAAATACATGATGCCGACCACGGTATAGAGCGTGAAGTACTGGAAATTCCGCGATGCGAGGATTTGCGCGGTGAACACCACCTCTTGAATGCTCACGACCGAGCAGAGCGCGGTATCCTTGAACAGCGAGATGAAATAGTTCCCGAGTGTCGGCACGACGATGCGGATTGCCTGCGGCAGGATGATGAGCCGCATTGCAGTCCAGCGTCCCATTCCGAGCGCAGCGGCGGCATCATGCTGCCCGCTCCCGATCGCTTGTATGCCGCCCCGGTAAACCTCCGAGATGTAGGCGGAATAGTTGAGAGTAAGCGCGATCACGCCGGCGATGAACGAATTGAGGCGAATGCCGATTTCGGGCAGGACGTAGTACACGTAGACGAGCTGGAGCAGCAGAGGTGTTCCTCGAATCACCTCGATGTAGCTGATCACGAGCCAGCGCAGGGGCGTGACGCGCGACATTCCCGCAAGCGCCACAACGAGCGCGAAAACGAGGCTTAGCGAAATGACGACGAGCGTGAGCTCAATCGTCATCAGCAGCCCCGCCAGCAGCGGTCCGATGTTCGCGACCGCAATTTCGGGGTTGAAGATTTCCATGATTGTACGGCATGCGGGGCGCAAGACGCGCCCCGCGTGCCGCGTGCTCCGTTATGGGTTGAGTTTGTACAGGACGAGGTTGCGGTCCGAGAGACCGTATTTTTTCAAGATATAGCTCACCTGGCCGTTGGCGCGCATCTCCGCGAGCGCCTGCGTATAGGCCGAGCGCAACGTGCAGTCCTCCTTGCGCATCGCATAACGCGCCATGCCATAACCGCCACCATTGATGATGTCGGCTGGCGCCGCAATCGCCCAGAGCGGTTCGAGATTGTTGGTGGGGTTCGACTTGACGAACTCGAGATACACGAGGTCGTCCTCGAGGACCGCCTGAAGCCGCCCCTGATTGAGGCTTTGCAGCTCCTCGATCTCGGCCTTGAAGGGCGTCGGTGTGACACCGATCTTGCGAAGGTAGAATTCCGCCGCGGAGCCTGAAATCGCGCCCACGGTCTTGCCCTTCAGGTCATCATAGGATTTGACGCCGAGAGGATTGCCCTTGGCGACGACGATCACGGGCCCGTACCAGTAGGCGGGACCCGAGAAGCTGATGACTTTGTCGCGCTCGGCCGTGTGGTGGATATTGCCGGCGATCACATCGGTGCGTTTCGAGAGCAGCGCCGGTATCTGCGATTCCCAAGGCATCCATTCGACTTTGATCGTCTTGACACCCATCCAGTCGAGTGCGGCCTTGTTGATATCCCAGTCGATGCCGTTCGGCTGTTTGGTCGTCTCGTCGAGCCAGGCCTCCGGCGGATTGTTCGAGAAGCCGAGCGTGATGCCCTCGGTCTGTGCCTTCTTCAGCGAGGGATCGCCGCAATTGTCGAACATAGGCTGCGATTCGTTGAAGAATTGCGGGTCTTCCGCGCGCGCCGCGAAAACGACGAGTGAACCCGCGAGCCCGAAAACGAGAGCAAAGCATGATGCGACTTTCATGGCTCATTCCTCCTGCATTTTTGGTTGCGAGCCGCGCGGTTTGGCGCGGACGTCTTCCCGTCTAGTCACGCCCCTTGCGATCCGCTGCAAGCGGCGAAGATGCGTCGGCACTCATCGAGAGACGGCCACGATAGCATGGGCGTTTTGGGGGGAACAGCGGGTCGGGGCGTGCCTCCGAGCGCGGATGCACCGATGATCGTCGACGCAGGAAATCCGCCGTTATCGCGGTCGGCTCGCGTTAACTGCGCGCAAGATACTTGTCGATGATCTCGGGATTAGGCTCGACGCCGAGGCCAGGCTCGCTCGGAACCCTCGCGATGCCGCCTTCGATCTTGATCGGGTTACGGGCGAGGTTCCGCGAGATCTCGCTGGGTTCGACGCAATATTCCATGATGAAGGCGTTGGGAATCGCCGCGAGAAAATGCAGCGAGGCGGCTGCGTTGATGTCGGTAGTAAAGTTGTGGTTGACGCAGGGAAGGCCCCGTTGCTGCGCCAAACTCGCGATGCGCATCGCCTGGGTAAAGCCACAGCGCGTCAAGTCGACCTGCACGACGTCAACCTTGCCGATGTCCATGAGACGGGTAAAGCCCGCGACGGTACACTCCTCTTCGCCCGCGGCGATCGGCGTCTCAACCGCGCGGGCGACGCGTGCGTAGCCGTCGAGATCGTCGGGATGCAGCGGCTCCTCGATCCAGGCGAGGCGGAACGTCTCGAACAGCCGTGCCCGCCGGATCGTTGTTTTTGCGTCCCAGATCAATCCTACGTCCAGCATGACGTCAATTGCGTCGCCGGTTGCACGGCGGATTGCCTCAAGAAAGCGCAGATCGGTTTGGGGGTCGCGGCCAAAAGGTTCCCACCCGAATTTGACTGCCGTATACCCTTCATCCACGGCCTTCTTCGCGCGCGCCGCGGTCGCCTCCGGCGTGAATTGAAACATGTTGCTGGCGTAAACGCGGACGCGGTCGCGAAAGGCACCTCCGAGGAGTTGGTGGATCGGCTGACCCAGCGCCTTTCCTTTGATGTCCCAGAGCGCGATGTCGATGCCGGCCATCGCCTGAATCACCGCGCCCTCGCGGCCATAATAGAGCGTGTGATCGTACATTTTCTTCCAGAGCCGCGTCACGTCGAGCGGATCTTCGCCGATGAGCAACTCGCGTAGGCCGGTCACCAGCGTGTGTGAATAAGGCGCCTCTATGATCGCTTTCGCGACTGTCGGACAGCCATCGACCTCGCCCCAGCCGATGATGCCGCTGTCGGTTGTCACCTTGACGATCAGGGCATCTTGGGAACTGTCCGTGCGCGCTGCGATCTTCGGTAAGCGCAGATAAATCGCCTCGACAGCTTGGATTTTCATGCGATCACCCTCCGGTGCATCAATGCTGCCGGCGTCGCTGCTCCGACACTCAGAGAACAGCACCTCGGAAAACCGAGCGCAAGCGTTTCGGGGCCATGCTGCGCGTCATAGCCAAATCGGGCGCTTAAGTCCGGTTTGGGGGTCATCGACGCTGGTCGGAGGGATCTTCGCTCTGGGTCTGTCTTAACGCCGAACGCAGATATTTGGTGCGCCGCCGCCGCGTGTCGCGATTGTGCCATTTCCGGGCATCGTCGGCGACCCCGCCCGCCCGGTCCCGACCACCGTGCGCGGCTCCCCCACTCGTACCTACTGGCGCGGGATGGCCGGCAAGAAATTGGTACCTCCGGCAAGCGTCTCGTTGATGCCGACGGGACCCGCCGTACGATGCAATGGTTTCCTTTGCGGCGCAAAGGTGGTGGGTCGCCGTTTGGCTATCGGCTGAAACAACGCCCGACCTCGCGCCATCACATCATCCTGATATTATTCTGTATTTTGCCGCTCATTCACCGACGATCTTGCTTGCGCTCAATCGACCCAATCCCATCGCTGATGGAATTTTCCGAGACCAGCGCGGATGCTTTTTGAGTAGTGCTGCTCCGAACAGATTAGAGAAGAGGTACCTCTTGTGGTCGATTGCGTCTGGACTTCGGCGGAGCCCCGCAATCGACGCAACCTCCGGAAAGCACAAGAAAGTACGCCCTGACCCCCCAATTCGGCTGCCATACATCTTGATTACCGCTGACTACGACTAATGCGCCTTTGTGACGGGTCCGGATCGTAGCGTACCGTTTTTGGGCAAGCGTTGTGAGCGGACACCCCGAGTTTGGGCGGGAAAAATGTCAGCAGCACAAGGTTCAGCAGTACAGGATAAGGGCGTTTGTCAGCCGCGGCGGCAGCGTTGCCGCCGGCGGTGGCATTTGCCTGCGGCGGTGCTCTGAAACGCATTCGGCCTGACACGCCGGTGTGAGCTCACGGCTCTCTACAGCGATTTATTCCCGAGTTGTAGCTCTCGGGAAAACACCGACGCGGCACCTGCGTCAGTGCACGCGGCGGTGCGTCTGCAAACAGGCTACTGCGACCAGCCCGGGATGGTCCCGAGCTGGTGAACCGACAGTAAGGAGGATGGCATGCGGAAAGTTCTTCTTGCGTTGGGCGTGGTGCCGCTTATGGCCGGCACTGCCATGGCAGCCCAGCCGCTCACCGACAATCAGATGGACGGAGTGACCGCCGGCTTCGCGGCGTTCTCCACCGCCGATGCGCAGGCACTCGGAAAGATCGTCGCCTCGGTGACGGCGACCGTGGCACAGGTCAGCGTGGTTACAGACTCATCAGGCAACCCGCGGACCGCGACGGTGCCCGGCGGCGAGGTAACAATGACCCTGTACAAATCGATCTCGGGTGCGCAGTCGGCATCGAGCGCGACGAGCAGCCTGCCCACGTTCCCGATCGGATTGTCGAATCCAGCGCTACCCCCAACTTAACCTTGGAGGATATCGAGCCATGACGATGAAGTTCTGCTCTCTGCTCGTGGGCGCGTCGCTCCTCGCGCTCGCCGGCACCGCTCAGGCGGGGCAGCCGCTCACTGACAACCAGATGGACGGTGTCACCGCCGGCGCCGCCGCGACAGCGAACGCCGCAGCCCTCGCGCTCGGCGACCTCCTGACCTTCACGGCGACGCAAACCGCAACCAATGCCGTGACTACTACCAAGGTCACCAATCCCGACGGAACCACGACGACGACCCCCGGCATTGCTTTCGCCGGCGCGTTTTCAGAGGCCGCGGCCAGCTCCGCACTGTTCCAGGCGGCGGTCGCAGCCCACTCGGATTCCGCCGCGACACTGCCCTGATAGGAGGAATACATGAAGAAGTTCGCTCTTGGCCTTGCGGTGCTGCCATTCCTCGCCGGCATGTCGCTGGCAGGACAACCGCAACCGCTCACCGATCAGCAGATGGATAAAATCGCCGCCGGTTTCGACTTCGCCGAGACCGACATCAACAACGTCGGCGCGCTCTCGATCCAGATCAATGACCCCGCCCTTCCACCCAGTGGCTGTGGCGGTTCAATGTCCGCATGTTTCATCAACATACAGGGCACGACCTATCCCAGCGGCGTACAGTCGTTCCAGTTGTACGCGGTATTTGGGCCAGGCTTCCCGGCGCATTAAACGGACTGGCCAGCTATTTGGATGATCGGGTGACGTTTCACTGCGCAGCGTGAGGCGTCACCCTTCACCGACCTTGTGTTAGTGGCGTCGGCGTCGCCCGTAAACTTCGGGTGACCGTGTTGCGATGGGGATCGCGCCATGACAGACCGTCTCCGTGCGGATGACTTGCTTCGCACCCGCGTCCGTCGAAACCGCGTCATTGAGATGCTACTGGAAACGGCAGGTCCTGAGCTCCTCATGAGCATCGGGGGCGAGCGCTATCTCGTCAATGCTTGGTGCACCTTTGAGCGGCTCTCGGCAGCGTACATTAACGAGGTAGAGGCCGGCCTCGAGGATGGGCCGATCCATTCTCAATATGATCAGGCCGAGGCGATCTTGCTCGGCCCTTCAGAGTCGCTCTCGGGCGCTCTGATACGGCTCCTCTACGGAGTGCGAGAAAGTATCCGCGAAAGGCTCGACGATACGGGCAAGATCGATGTGGATACAGCCGACTACTGGGACCTTGTAGTATGGGAAGCATTGGCCGATCTCATTAAGCTCGGCGGGATTGAGCGGCTCGCGATGTGATCAGTTGCTCTTCGCTGCAAACCCCAGTCGATGTCCGCCTTGGGCCGGCGACGTTGGTCTGACGTGCCCGATGCTAGAAGCTGCCGCCAGTTGCGGCGACGCGGGGGCGTGAGACCTTGCGGTGGAAGAGGGCCGTCTTCCAGGGGAAGCACTCAATAAAGCCACACGGTGTTCCGATGCAAACCTGCCTACCTTACGCTGACTGGTACGAGTGGTGGTGTGGGGCTGGCATGAACGATGACGCAGGGACACTTCGGGAGAAGGCAGCGCAATACCGACAACTCGCGGTGGGACCAGAAGGCCAAGCAGCCATTTTCGAGCTGTTGGAGGTCGCCGCACACTTCGATGCGCTGGCGGTTCAACAGGAAGAAACAGTGCTGAAGCACGAAAAGCGTGGAAAGGTGCGGCAGAAGACACGGAGAAAGAGCCACCGACGCAAAACTGTGAGGGCCTTTAGAGCGGCCTGACCGCTGCATCAGGCTGCCGTTGTCGATGTCCAGGTCGACCGGGTGTTTTCACCGGTGATGGAAAGCGGCGATGTCACGCTAAATTAACCATTGGGTCCGATGCTCGGCGCGATCACGCCAGACAGAGCCTCGACGGTCCCTGACGGGTGATCGATGGCTCAGGGACCTTGGTGCTGAACCATCCACCAAAGTCCCTGAGCACTTTTGGTCCTCAGAAATTCCGCGCGAAGTGGCTGCTGTCTCCCGCCACGAGGCGCGCACGATAACTTGACGGTGTCGTCCACACTAGGTTCGCATCGCCGATGCGAACCAGACGAGCCCCAGGCTCAATCGAAGCAGCGAGCCAACGCGTGTTTAGAGGCCGGTACCGGTATGTTTCGAGCGTGCCGAAGAATCGCGGCGGAAGACGTTTGTATATGGCAAGCGCGTGTTTCCACATGGCTGAGAGCGTGAGCCCGCACGCGGTTCTTGTCAATCGTTACTCCATTGGAAATATTTATAATTTTTAGCTTTTTCGGTCGTTCATCGAACACGTGACAACGGGATCGCCACCCGCGTGGTGGCCGGCCCCCTACCGTGTCGCCACGATCAATTCCTCGACATCCCTAAGCCGGTCCTTACCGAAGAATATCTCGTTGCCGACGAAGAAAGTCGGCGAGCCGAACGTGCCGCGCTGGACCGAGCGCTCCGTGTTATCGATCAATCGCGCCTTGACGTCTGCGCTCTGCACCAATTCGCCAAACCGATCCGCGTCGAAACCTGATTCCGTCAGCGCCGCTCTGAAGACCGCGGGGTCGTCCAGCTTCTTAGGCTCCGACCACATATGCCGATAAATTTCGTCGACGTAACGCTCGAACACGCCGATCATTTGCGCGGCGATCGCTCCCCGCATGAGGGCCAACGTGTTGACGGGGAAATGCGGGTTGGGCCGGAAGCTGGTTATGCCATGCCGCTTGATGAATCTCGCCATTTCCAGGCGTTCATATTCGAGTTTGTTCTTGATTCCGGCGAAGCTTTCCATGGGCGATCGGTTGCCCGTGAGTCGAAACACACCACCGAGCAGGATCGGTACATATTCGAACTTTGCTCCCGTTCGACGCTCGATCTCGGGGATTACCAAATGTGCCAAATACGCGTTCGGGCTGCCGAAATCGAAATGAAATTCGATACTCTCCATGCCTCACCATCTTTCGCCGAAGGGACGAATCTCGCGCTCGAACGACCAGGCATCCCGGGCTCTTGATAGATCTGCCAATAAGCATCCGCGACGGAAACCGGTCGCATTAGCCGACCGGGGTCGAGATCTTTAAGAGCCTCGGCGCCTTCGCGTTCCCTAATCCGCTCGCGAACCCAGGGGGTGTCGACCCCAGCGTCGATAATCAAATGGGCGACGTGGATGTTCCTGGGACCGAGCTCGCGCGCGGCACTCTGCGCCACTGCCCGAAGACCGAACTTGGCGCTGGCGAAGGCCGCATAGCCGGCTCCGCCGCGCAGGCTCGCCGTGGCGCCGGTAAAGAAGATGCTGCCGCGTCCGCGTTGCAGCATCAGCCGTGCAGCCTCACGACCGGTCAGAAAACCAGCGTAGCAAGCCATCTCCCAAACCTTGCGGAAGACCCGCTCGCTGGTCTCCGTGAGCGGAAAATTCACGTTCGCGCCAACGTTGAAGATACAAACCTCAAGGGGCGCAAACCGGTCCGCGTCCTGGAGAAATGAGCAAATCTCCTCTTCCTTGCGCGCGTCGAGCGAGCGGCCCATGACCTTGCCGCCCGCCGCTTCGACCTCGTCGACGAGCGGCGCCAGTTTCTCGCCATTCCGCCGTCCCGCGAAAACGGTGAAACCCTCGGCGGCGAACCTCTTGACGATCGCGGCCCCTATGTAATCTCCCGCACCCACCACGGCTGCCGTTTGATTTATTTGCTTCATGAGCTCAGCGACCGCGTGCGGCGGATGCAAATCTCGTCCCTCACCAGCAAGGCATCCTACTTCTTGCCGGGAGGCGCCAGCGCAACGGCGGCTTCGGTGGTCAGCAAAAGAAAGGTGAACGATTCCTGGAGGTAGAGGCGCACGGCGTTGGCGGTGTGGCTTAGGTAGCCGATCGAAACGTCCTGGCCGATGTGCAGGGCAAAATCGCCGCCGCGCGTGGTAAGTACGAAAGCGCCGGCGATGGCCGGGGCCCAAATGATCTCATCCTTGACGAGCTTTCTGACGTGCTCCAGCACCGGGTACCCGTTGTCGCTGGTCTCGGAGAGCGCCGTATAGGCGTCTGCACCAAGCAAGACCGAGTAAGGCCCATTGACGCCGACGAGACGCAACTGTCTCAAGGCCTGCGCAATGGCGTCCGGGTATTGGCGCACGTCGGCTGGCAGTCGCGTGATCGGATTGCTGGTGCCCCGCCGAATGCCACCGATGTCCGCCGCGGCATAGCCCTCGAAAATGGCACGATCCTCGACGAAGGCGATCTTCCTCGCAGCGTCCTTCGCCGGCTGCCAGTCGGAGTCGCTCGAACCGCGGTCCACGTCATCGATCTGCTGGCGATCGAGCTCGAACGGGACTCGAATCTCGACCAGCGCCTTGACCTCACGCTGGCGGGCGAGGATGCCGTCGCCGGGCTCGGCGATCACCTTGAGGTGGCCGGTGCCGACCGCGGATAGGCCGATGCCGCCGGACCCCTGGACGTCGACCACGCGCCGTCCCGCAAGATAACGCCTCAGCGTGCGTGTGGTCTCCTCTTCGATATCCGCCCACGCCGCATCGGAAATCGGTGCAAGCTCGCGGTGAAGGTTATTCATGCCGGTTTTCTCCTTTGAGGGAGCCAATTCCGAGCGAACCATCGGGCGCCGAGGCCGTGGACAGTGAGGGTTCGACCGTTGACGGGGTGGGGATCGCCGCCGTGGGATTGTCGTCGTTCACGGATTCCAGGAACGTCGCAGAGGGCACGAAGAACAGGGTTCCGGTCACCGCGCGGCTGAAGTCGAGCAACCGGTCATAGTTGCCGGGCGGGCGTCCGACGAACATGTTCTCGATCATCTGCTCCGTCACCCGCGGGGTGCGGCAATAGCCGATGAAATAGGTGCCGAATTCTCCGCTGCCGGCTCGGCCAAAGGGCATGTTGTCGCGCAGGATCTCAAACTCCTTGCCGTTCTCGGTTATGGTGGTGAGCGCGTTGTGCGCAGAGCTCGGCTTTATCGAGTCGTCCAGTTCGACATCAGACAGCTTGGTGCGTCCGATGATGCGCTCCTGCGCCTCCGTTGAGAGCGCGTTCCAGCCGTCCATGTCGTGCAGATATTTCTGCACGATCACGTAGCTGCCGCCGGCGAACGCAGCATCCTCCTCGCCGATCAGCACGGCCTCGGTCGCCGCCTCGCCACGCGGATTCTCGGTGCCATCGACAAACCCCAGGAGGTCGCGGGCATCGAAGTACCGAAAGCCGTGCACTTCGTCGACCGCCGAGACCGCGTTGCCGAGACGCGCCATGATCTGCGTCGCCAACTCGAAACAGAGGTCCATCCGCTTCGCACGGATGTGGAACAGCAGGTCCCCCGGAGTTGAAACCGCATGGCGCGATCCGGCTTCAATCTCCCGGAACGGATGGAGTTCGGCCGGGCGCGGGTCCCCGAACAGTCGGTCCCACGCGTCTGAACCGACCCCCATCACGCATGAGAGGCGGGCCTCGAGGTCACGAAAATCAACCGCGCGAGTGAATGCCGCGAGGTCTGCGCAGAACGACCGCACGGCGGTTCGGTTGTTCGGGTCCGGGTTTATGGTCACGACAAGGAAGATCGCAGCGCGTGTGAGCGGCGCCAATACAGGCTGTGGAACCACGCCCGATTCAACTCCAGCAGGGGGAGCGGTCATAAGCGCAACTCCATTGGACGGCATCCCCTAAACGGACAAGATCGATAATGTAGGCCTGATCTTCATGAATGGCGGCTGGACGATCAACCTCTCGAGTTGCACCCCTATAGTCCGAATTCAGCGGAATGGCCACAAGGGCGGAGTCCGCATGAGCCTGATTTGATTCTCGAGGGCCCCAGTGGCGGGATGCCGGCCTCAGCGCATCCTTTCGTCCGGCTTGAGCGGGTTGAGCGGCGCTTCGCCCATTAAAGCGCGACGGCAATTCGCGAGTCCGTACCGCAGGGCAACGGCAGAAGCATCCGCGACCGATGCGGAATTATGGGGCGAGCCGATTACGTTCGGCAGCTCCAGGAATGGCCTGTTCATGCGGAATTCGCCGTGCCGGACGGGCTCGATCCACCATGCATCGAGACATGCCGTGAATCGTGGCTTGGCTTTCAGGTGCTCGTACAACGCATCCTCATCGACGATCTCACCGCGCGCCAAGTTGATGAGAATCGCATCATCCTTCATGAGAGAAAGTTGGCGCTGCCCGATCGCTCGCTGCGTAGCGCTCGTCAATGGGGCGCTGATGATCAGAACGTCGCTGACGGCCACCAGTTCGTCGAGCCGATCCGGAGTGCCGATCCAATCCACCCTCTCATCGGTCGCACCCCGCCGGTTGACCGCGTGGATGCGCATGCCCACGCACCGCATCAGGCGCGCGGTCGCGGCACCGATACCGCCGAACCCGAAAATGCCGCAGATTCGCCCATGCAGCATTTTATTCGGCGTGAATTGGTTGAACTCGCCGCGCAAGAGATTCCGATGCTCGATCAGTAGCCGCTTCGCAGCCGCCAAAGCCATGGCGAGCGCGTGCTCGGCCATGGGATCGGCGTAGGCCCCTGCGTTCTTCGCGATCGGCACATTTCCCGGCAACTGCGAGACCGGAATATGGTCGAGGCCCGCGCTAAGGAACTGAATTAGCCGCGCCTTGCCGACAAGCTTCAATTCCTCCGGGCGGAGCTCCTTGCCCGTGTTTCTCGCCAAGACAACGTCCGCGCGGCTCAAAATGTCCCGCCGTCCGGACTCATCAAAATCCGTGAGATAACAGGCTTCCGCAAGGTCGCCGACGACCTCCGCAACAATGCGCCGCTCCGCATCCGTTGGCTTGAAGGTAATTGCTAATATCATGGTGTCATGATCACTCATTCGGTGGGCGTTCACGCTTCACAATGCACCGCAGGCCGCAAAGAACTAACATACGATATGATCGCGGTGCCACCAGCTTGACTTTTGACTTCGAGGGGCGCGCGTGACCCGACCACTGCTTGCTGTCGATGGCGATTCCTTTGCGCATCGCGCCTATCACGCACTTCCGAAAACGATCCGACGCCGAGGCAACAAGGGCGCTGGAGCGATTGTCGGATTCGCGAACATTCTGTTACGCCTTTACCAAGATGAACGGCCTCGCGCCGTCCTTGTGGGGTGGGACACTCTCGACGCTCCGACCTATCGACACGAGGCTTTCGAGGAATATCAGGCCGGGCGCGATTTCGATGACGAGCTCTGCGAGCAGCTCGAGATCCTGCCTCGGTTCGTCGCCGCGTGCGGCTTCGCCTGCGCCAAGGTTCCGGGCTACGAGGCCGACGATTTTCTCGCCGCAGCCGTCGCTCGAGAAGAACGCCGGGGCGGTACTATCATCGTCGCGACCGGCGATCGCGACAGTTTTCAGCTCGCCTCGCGGAAGACCACGATCCTCCAGCCCCTGGGCGGCGGCGTGATGGCCCGCATCGGACCCGCGGGAGTGCGCGAGCGCTATGGTGTCGATCCCCGCCAGGTCCCCGACTTCATCGCTCTTCGCGGCGATCCCTCGGACAAAATACCGGGAGCGAGGGGCGTGGGACCCAAGGGCGCGGCCGCGCTGTTGCGCAAATATGGGAGCCTCGAAGCGGCGCTTAGGGACGGCCGCTTTGCGACGCAAGCGGACGAGCTGCGCCTCTACCGCTCGATCGCGACGATGGACAAATCGGCGCCACTTCCGCCGCTCAGGAATCAAAAGCCGACCTGGGACAAAGCCGCCTTTCTGACGCGAGAATGGGGGCTCAATCGTCTGGCTGATCGCCTGGAGGCGCTGGCGAAGCAAGCGAAGTAGCCTCGGCATTTCGCTGCACCGGCACAGGTTTCACAAGAAATCGCGAGGGATGGAGCGGGTCCATTCGCGGTAACACACTTCGCTAGCTCCCTCCCACGCGCGCAGGTCTGCCTGCAGCAGGAAGGCATCGCGCGTACATGACAGCCGAATCCGGGTCTCGATCCGGATTCGCCAGGCATCGCGCGAGATTGTCTGGGTCCGTTCGGTCTCGACCATAGCACTCAGTGGATCATCCTCGTCGATGTGGAACCGGAACTTGCCTTCGGTTCCAAGTTCAAGGTTGAGGCGGTCGATTCGCGCGACGCCGGGTCGGACGCGCGTGGGTTTCTCCGGAGGTGCCACCACAGGCTCAGGCAACGGTCGTACCTGGTCAAGCGCTTGAGCCGGGCGCAGCGGGAGATCGAGCGTGCCCGCCACGATCGTCAACGTGGCTTTTTCGGGGCTCGGCCAGATCATCGGCCAATAGGTGGTTGACAGGGCGAGCCTTATCTTATGACCGGCCGGAAACACCGAGGCCGCGTCGTTGAGCTGAATGCGAACTCGGTAGAGCTGGCCCACCTGGAGCGGCGAGGGCCATTCGTGGCCGTCGCGATGAGTGAGATTGAGCACACCGTAACTGACACGAAGCGACTCTCCCGAGGGACGCACATCGCACAGCCGAGCTATCAGATTTGCGATCGGTCGATCCGACACGAGGTCGATGGTGACAATCGCCGCGCCCAGGATCTCGATCGAGGCATCAAGCGGGGGTGTCTCGAAGACCAGGGAACGTAGGTCGTCTTCTTGTTGATCGCCTGCTTGATCGGATGCGGTACCGAAGGGACACCACTCTCCCGCTTGCTTTCCCACGGTCTGTGACGAGCACAATGCAAGAGGCGTAAGAGGCGTGTCCTCGACGAGCAATCCGCGGTCTGTCAGAAACAAGCGACGCGGCGCGGTTCCCGCAGGTGGCCAAGACGTTTCTGAAATCCACCGACCAGGCAATGTCTCGTGGTAGGGCGCGGGCGTCATACTCTCGGTCATCCAGGCGCGAAGCATCGGCTCATCCATCAAACCGGTATCGATGCCTTTGAGCCAGTGATCCCACCAGCGCAGGCTCTCCTGGAGAAAACCAATCTGCGGCCCCGGCAGCGCAAAATGCGGATATGCGTGTGCCCAAGGCCCGATAAGGCCCTTGCGGGGAACACTCAGTCGCTCGAGAAGACGGGGAATCGCGTTTTTGTAGCCATCGGTCCAGCCCCCGACGGCGTACACGGGGCATTGGATCGCATCGTAGTCCTCGCACACCGACCCGTGCCGCCAATAGCCGTCGCGTCTCTGGTGCTGCATCCAGAGATCGAGGAACAGCGGAACGTTCTCCATACGCTTCAGCCACATTTCGCGCCATCCATCTCCGACCAGCAGCGGGTCGGGTGGGTGACACATAATGCGGAAAAAGAACGAAGCCCATCCGACTCCCGCTGTAAGAAGCGCGCCCCCCATGTAGTGCACGTCATCGGCATAGCGATCATCGGTCGAACAGAGAGTCACGATCGCCTTCAACGCCGGCGGGCGGCGTGCTGCAACCTGAAGTCCGTTGAATCCACCCCATGAAATGCCCATCATGCCCACGGCGCCACTGCACCAGGGCTGCGCCGCCAGCCAGGCGATGACTTCCAGGGCATCATCCTGCTCTTGCTTCGTATATTCGTCGAAAAGCAGGCCGCTCGAGTCGCCACTGCCTCTTATATCGACGCGCACGCCTGCATACCCATGACCGGCGAGATAGGGATACGTCATCGAGTCGCGTTCATAAGTACCGTCGCGCTTGCGGTAGGGCAGATACTCCAGGATCGCTGGCACTGGGCTCTGCTCGGCGTCTTGCGGCAACCAAATGCGGGCGGCCAGTGTTGTCCCGTCTTTCAGCGGTATCAGCGTGTGCTCGATAGTGCGAACCGCGCGCGGAAATGCCGTGACGATCAAGAGGCCCCCCGAGGTGATCAAGTGACACGGAGCACGATGAGCCACCGTGCGGACTTTCACTTTATAGGTTCTATACGTCGTCCTTGCCAATCGATAGGCAGGCGCCGACGCATCGGCCAGCGCCTCATTGGTCACCGGTGCTCAGCCGGTTAAGCCCGTGAGACCGCGGCCGCGATTGTCGCGTTCGGGTTCACTATGTTCGCGAGCTAGATATGTGGGTGATGCACTAGTCCGCGCTCGTCTCGGATAACGCTGCCGTCGTGGGCTCGATTGAGATCGCCTTCTTGCCAAACCACTTGTGCCGCATTGCTTCGCGAAGGAATGCGCCGACGGGAGCCGCGTGTTCGCGCCCGCGCACCGAGACCAGATTGACGACGCGCCAGAACTCGGGCTCCGTCAGCGGGATGCCCACCACTTCCGGGTGCGTCACGGAATTCTCTGGCATGAACGCCCAACCGACGCCGGCAGCCACCATGGCGAGCGTCCAATCGTCCCGATCGCTCCAGTACGCCGCCTTGCATTTGACGTTTTGAGCCGTGAAGACCGGGTCCGCATAGCCGGCGAACTCGCAATTCCCCCGATGAATGTAACACTCGCCGTCGAGCTCTCGGACCCGGATTGCAGCTTGGTTGGCCAGACGGTGCCTAAGGTTGATGGCGATGACGATCTGCTCGCGGAACAATGGCATGACGTGCGTGCGCTCGTGAGGCTCCTTGCCGGGTAAACAGTAGATGGCGATCTCCAGCCGACCGTCGAGCAGCTGCTTCTCGAGGTCCCAGGCATTGGCGTCACACAGCTGCAACTCGACATCGGGGTGGCGTGATTGCATCGCGGTAATGAGATCTATCATCTGATCGGGAGCGATTGTGCACATGATGCCGACCTTCAGCGTCTTCTTCTTTGCCTTGGCGAATTCTTCAGCGAGAAGTTTGGTTCGCTGAGCCGCTTCGAAGGACTGCCGCATGAAAGGCTGTACCATGCGCCCGAGCTCGGTCAGGTGCGTATTGGCCCGTTCGCGGTGAAATAGCAACCCACCGAGCTCGCGTTCGAGCAGTTGAATCGCTCGCGTCAGTGCGGGTTGGCTGACGTTGCACTGCTCGGCCGCCTTCGTGAAGTTCAGAGTATCCGCCAATGCGAGGAAATAGCGAACCTGGTGGATCTCCAAAACAGGGACCTCCAAATGCCGCGCAGGACGATCGTCAGGCATCCACGGCGCTATGCGCCCAACCTGCGCGGCATCCGTGGCGGTTGAACACTACGCCTCGCCCGCCACCGCGGCAAGTTTTCGCCGCGGAAGCCGCTAAGGCGAACGGGACTGGCGCGTGATCTGGATTGCCGATAGTTATCGATTCGATACCTTCAAAGTCGCCTCTCGCCATCATTTATTTTCGGGGGAGCATAGTCGATGGAGTCATCGGTATGGCCAAAGGTAAGGTCGCGCGAACGGAAGTGTCGCCTGCCAGGTCAAGGCAGGTTTTGGTGCTTCAAGGGGGTGGAGCCCTCGGCTCGTACCAAGCGGGCATCTATGAGGCCTTGCATGAGGGTGAGCTCGAACCGGATTGGGTTGTCGGTATTTCAATTGGCGCCATCAACGCCGCATTAATCGCGGGAAACCCACCGGAACGAAGAATCGCGCGCCTCAGAGCGTTCTGGGAGGAAGTGAGCTCAAGCTTCGGCACCCGATGGGCGCCGCTGGAGGCCTACCGGGGTTTCTTCAACCAGATGAGCGCCACTCTGGCTTTGGCCTGTGGCGTTCCGGGCTTCTTTGAGCCGCGGGTCTTGTCGTGGTTTGGTTCCGGGAATATTCCGTCGATCCTTAGCATCTATGACACACGCCAACTGCGCAGAACGCTCGAACGGTTGATTGATTTCGACTATCTCAACGACGGCCGGACTCGACTGACGGTTGGTGCTACCGAGATCACCACCGGAAACAGCGTGATTTTCGACTCTACAAGACAAAAGATCGGCCCAGAGCACATCATGGCCTCGGGCGCTCTTCCGCCTGGCCTTCCCCCTATCGAGATCGAAGGCTCCTGGTATTGGGACGGGGGCGTGGTCTCCAATACACCATTGCAGTTCGTTCTGAACGAAGCGGAGTCAAACGGGGATCTGGTGATCTACCAGGTCGATCTGTTTAGCTCGCGCGGCCCTCTACCCCGGACGATGCTGGAACTCAACGAGCGTGAGAAGGACATCCGCTATTCCAGCCGCACGCGGTTCAACACCGATGCCAGCATGAAAGCGCACAAGCTCAAAGTGGCACTGAAATCGGTCCTCGACGCCGTGCCACAAGACTTCGGTCCGGTCGAGGATATCGAATATCTCCGCGCGTCGGCGTGCGAGAATTCTGTCGTGGTTATTCAGCTAATTTATCGCAAGCGGCCCTATGAAGGCGGCTCAAAGGACTTCGAATTTTCGCGACCCACAATGATCGAGCATTGGACCGCCGGAATGACCGATGGCACGCGCTTCGTGGACGAGCATCATCAGCTTATGGCGCGTCCACGCGCATTGGGTGTCACGGTCATCGACCCGGGCATGAGAGACGATCGAGGAGCCTAGCACCCAAGCAGACGAGCCTTCAGCACGCGCAACGAACCGGAGGTTTTTTGATGCCCGGCCTCCCCCTGATCGTCTTCGATGTCAACGAGACGCTGCTCGACCTCGAGACCATGGCGCCGACCTTCGAGCGCATCTTCGTCGACAAGTCGGCCATGCGGCTTTGGTTCTCGAATCTCATCCTCTATTCGGCGGCTCTCACCGTGGCGGGACACTATGTACCATTCACGGATATCGGCAGCGCCGTTATGAAGATGCTGGCGGATACGCGCGGCATCAAAATCAGGGACGCGGACAGGAAGGAACTTAGCGAGAAGTTCTCGACGATGCCGCCGCATCCGGAAGTGCCCGCCGCCCTGCGCAAACTTCGCGGCGCGGGCTTCCGTCTCTTCACTCTCACCGACAATCTGCTCGAGATCCAGAGTCGCCAGCTTGAGCACGGCGATATCGTCGGCCTGTTCGAGCGCCGCTTCAGTGCCGACGCCGTGAAGCGGCATAAGCCCGCGCCCGAAGCCTACGCCCATGTCGAGAAGGAGCTGAAGGTGCGGCCATCGCAGCTTTGCCTCGTCGCTTGCCATACCTGGGACACGCTGGGTGCGGTCGCGGCCGGATGGGAAGCCGCTCTCATTCGCAGGACCGGCAACGATGTGCTGGCGGTCGGTCCCCAACCGCAAATCATCGGCGACGATCTCAACGAGGTGGCCGATCAACTGATCGTCCGGCACATCACGAAACCAGACGCATCTCTGAATTGATCCGACCGCAATCAGGGGGAAGGAGTGGAGATGGCAAGCAGGGACGATCTCACCATCGTGTTGGCGCACGGGGCTTGGGCCGATGGTTCAAGCTGGGCAAGGGTGATCCTTGGGTTGAGGGCCGTGGGCGTGAAGTCGGTGGCCGCACCGCTGCCCCTTACCTCGTTGACCGATGACGTGGCCGCCCTCGATCGGCTTATCGACCGGGTTGCCGGACGTGTCGTGCTCGTCGGACACGCCTATGCCGGCGGCGTGATCGCGGGGACGCGCTCAGAGAAGGTTAGGGCGCTCGTCTACGTCGCCGCGCTCGCTCCGGATGAAGGCGAGACCATCGCCGACGTCTTCTATCGCATGGAACCGCATCCGAAGGCGCCGAGACTGGTCCCCGATGCCCATGGATTTATTTGGCTGCCTGAAGAGGCGTTTGCGACCGCATTCGCGCCCAACGCCTCCGCCGATGAACAGTCCGTGCTCTTCGCCGTCCAGCGGCCCATAGCAGTTCCCTGCATCAGCACAAAGGTCGGTCGGCCGCTTTGGCGAGATCGGCCGGCCTGGTTCCTGTTGGCCGAGGCTGATCGCATGATCGTCCGCGAAAACCAGCGCTTCATGGCCGAGCGGATGAAGGCTCGGGTGCACTCGCACCCCGTCGACCACACGCCGAGCGTGACCGCGCCTTCTGTCGTCGTGACCATCATTCGCGAGGCGATCGCCGAGGTTGTCGCGGCTTGAGCGCCATCGCCTGCCGAGGTGCTGCGTCGAAAGCCATTCAGAGGAGTATCGCCATGACCGCCATCAAGTATCGCACGGCCGACGTGGACGGCTTCCACATCTTCTATCGTGAGGCCGGTGCGGCAGACGCTCCGAAGCTGCTCCTGCTGCACGGCTTCCCGAGTGCGGGACATATGTTCCGCGATCTCATCCCGCTCCTTTACGATCGCTTCCATATCGTCGCTCCCGACCTGCCGGGCTTCGGCAAGTCCGACATGCCGGGCCGAGGCTGCACCTTTGACGGGATCGCGAAAACGATCGACCGCTTCACCGAGATCGTCGGTTTCGATCGCTATGCCGTCTATGTCTTCGATTACGGCGCGCCGACCGGCTTCCGACTGGCGGCGAAGCATCCGGAGCGGATCACGGCGATCATCTCGCAGAACGGCAACGCTTATAAAGAAGGCTTGAGCGAGGGCTGGAACCCGATCAGGGCTTATTGGGAAGATGCCTCGCCGACAAACCGGCAAGCGCTTCGCACCTTCCTCGCGCCCGAGACGACCGTTTGGCAATACACGCACGGCGTCCCCGACCCGAGCGCGGTCTCTCCCGACGGCTACTCGCTCGACAATTTCTATTTGGCCCGGCCGGGTGCGGATGAGCTGCAGCTCGACCTGTTCGGCGACTATAAGAGCAACGTCGCGCTCTATCCGACCTTCCAGACGTATTTCCGGACCCACAAGCCGGCGTTGCTGGCGGTTTGGGGCAAGAACGACCCGTTCTTCCTGCCGCCGGGCGCCGAAGCGTTCAAGCGCGACATCCCCGACGCCGTCATCCGATTTTTCGACACCGGGCATTTCGCTCTGGAGACGCATGCTGCAGAGATCGCGGCAGCCATCCGCGATTTTCTCTCCCCGCTGACTGCTCAATCCAAGGACCGCCCCTCACGTCCGCGCCGGGGCTGATCTGCGCGATGGATCAGCGCGTTTGCCTGTTTTGGGGGCAGGCCGCACTTCCAAGCCAGCGCCAACGGTAGTAAGGGTTACTCCTCATTTCGGCGTAGTCCTTGAGCGGCGGTTAAATAGAACGAATGAGCGCTTCCCGCGCGCAGTAATCCCATTCAGATTTAGTACCGGCGTTCCTTGACCCATGGGTGATTACCACCGATCAACCCTTGGCATTGCGTGGATACCACAAAGGTCGGCAGTGCATGTCGGCGGGGATTGGTCCCGGGCTGCTGTACCGAGGAGGTTTGCATGCGAAAACTTCTATTTGCGCTGGGCGCGGTGGCGCTTATGGGGAGCGCAGCTATGGCGGCGGAGCCGCTTACCGACCAGCAGATGGACAGGGTCGCCGCCGGTTTCGATTTTCCAAATTTTCCCAATATCTTAATTGACACGTTCAATCCGATTGTGATGACCGCGATCAACCAACCTATTGCGGTTAGCCTCGGCTGTGGTACTACCTCAGCGTGCGCCGCTGCTAGCGTTGTGATTCCGCAGCTCTCGCCGCCGTCCGCTGCGTCCAATGGATTCGAGGTGTTCTCGACGATCCCGGCAGTTCCCTCGATGGAAAAAGTCGCCGTCAATTTCAATTTTTCCAACAACATCGCCAACGAACCGAGTTCGACAACGGCGACCGTGGTGATCAACCAGACTGGGATTGGTCCTAGCTGTGGTACTGGCTCGACATGCGCCGTTGCCACCCTTGTGCTTCCAACCCTCACACCGGCGTCCAATGTGTTCGGGGTGGCGTCGAATCCTTCCCTTCCGCAGGTGGTTAGCGCCTCCTCTAGCACCATTTCTGTTTCCAGCAGCATCATCAACGGACTGAGCTCGATAACGTTGGCGGCACTCAATCAACCTATAACGACCGGCTTGGGCTGCACCGCCTCCTCGTGCGCCATCGCCATCACGAGCGTCGCCTTTCCAAGTTTTTTCGCATTGCGGTAGCATCCGCCTAATGGCCGGGGGGCCAAGCACTCCGGTACGAGCCTTGTCGCGTCCGCGATCGGGGAGATCGGGACCGAAATCATTCCTGTCGGACAGCAGCACTTATCTTCGCCGCAAGGCTGCGTAGCCAAACTCTTGGCTTGTACCGAACGGGGTCGCGTGTGTCTCCGCCGCCTCGGCATAGAGCGTGAAGTCGGAGCCAAGTCGCTGTGCCAAAGTCCGAGGACTATACCGCTGGACTGGAAGCCCACTGCAGCGTTCGGGGCCACCTAGCGCGAAGGTCGCGATGATCACCACCGAGCCGGCCGTCGTCCCCTGCTTCAGAGCCGCGATATAAGCGTCTTGTGCAGCAATATCGGTGAGGAAGTGGAACACAGCACGATCATGCCACACGCCCCAGGTCCGCCGGGGCCGCCACTGTGTGATATCGGCGGTAATCCAAGTCACTTTGAGGGCGGCTTCACCAAGCCGCGCCTTTGAGCGGCTAAGAGCAACCTCGGAGACGTCGAGGACCGTGAGATCGGAATAGCCATCCGCGAGAAGATGATCGACCAGTCGCGACGTGCCCCCTCCCACATCGATAATCCCCGTCGAGCGCGACGATACAGCCGATCCAATCAGCGCAAGCGAACGTTCGGGGCTTGGCTGATACCAGCTCACCTCGGTGTCCGCCTTGGTTGCGTAGGTGGTGTTCCAGTGGGCGCGAGTATCGATCATTTCGCCGCGAAGTATAGCGACCCTGTCGCTCCGTCGGAAAGTGCCCTTTGCTTCACGATAGGGCAGGCCTACAACAACTATTTCGCGCTGCGGGGCTACGCGACTTATGACCTCCTGAACGGCGACACGGCTCGCGAAATGCCCCTGGTGCCGCGCCCGCCTCGGTAATCCATGCTAAGGTCCGGCGCTGACGCGCAATCACCCGAGGGATGCTGCCCAATGGACAAGATCAAACCTCTGTTCACCGCTACCGCTACCGCCGTCGGCGGCCGCAATGGTCAGACCCAGGCGAGTGACGGCTCCGTCTCGGTCGATCTGTCGGTGCCGAAAGCGATGGGCGGCCCGGGAAAGCCTGGCACGGCAACTCCTGAGCACCTTTTCGCCGCGGGCTATGCCGCCTGTTTTGGGGGAGCGCTCGACTACATCGCCAAACAGCAGAAGCACGACGCCAGCAGGGCGAGGGTCACTTGCGCTACCTCGATCGGCCCACGCGAGGGCGGCGGTTTCGGCATCGCAGTCAAGATGCAGATCGAGGATCGCAGCCTGCCGCAGGCGCTGCTGGCGACACTGGTCAAAGAGGCTCACGATAAGATCTGCCCCTATTCCCACGCCACCCGCGGCAACGTCGACGTCCAGTTCGAGGTAACCGGCGGCTAGGGCCAACACCGTCTGAGGGATTGGATCTGCCGGCAGTTTTCCGATAGCAGGGATCGCTGATCACCCTTCGCTTCTTGCGACCGTGGCAGACAAGAGTGGTGCGCATCTGGTGGACCGAAAGCTCGACATAATCGTCTTCGGAACCGGCAGCTTCGCCGCCCGCATCGTCTTTGATTTGGCGGCGACGGCGTCACGCTCGGTCGTGATCGGGATTGCTGGCCGCAATGCAGAGCGACTCTCCTGGCTCAAGACCGCTGCCAATGCACGCGCCGCGGTATTCGGACGTCCTGCTCGATTCGTGAGCAGCCACATCGATTTGCGCTCGGACGATCCGCTCGTGGAGCTAATCGCCGGGCATCGCCCGACGGTAATCGTCCAGGCAGCATCTTCGCAGCCATCATCCGTCATCAGCACTAGTGGCGACGCCTGGAGCAAGTTGGTCGCCGAGGGCGGCTTGAGTGCCACGGCGATATTCCAGGCACAGCTTTCCGCGCGAGTGGCCCGCGCCCTCAACGCTGCGGGACACCACTGTTACTTCATCAACTGCTGCTTCCCCGACGTCGTCAACTCATTGCTTGCCGCGGCGGGGCTGTCCATCACCTGCGGTATCGGCAACATTGCAATCCTCTCCAACGCTTTTGCGGGTGAGCTGCAAACGCTCGCGCCCGGGGCGCTAAAGGTGCTCGCTCACTACCAGACCGTGACGCCATTTAGAAAGCCGCCGGACGTGCGCAGAGGTCCTTGGCCGCGAGTGTGGATCGAGGGTGAAGAAATCTCGGATGTACAGCGCGCATTCGCGGGCGTGAAGATCACGGCCGAGCCCGCCATCGAAATATCGGGTGCGAGCGGCGTTCCTCTCATGCTTGCGATGGTCGCGGGTTCGGATTGGATCGGCCACGTGCCCGGCGCTTTGGGCTTGCCCGGTGGCTACCCCGTCGCATTCCGCGCTAGCAGCCTCGATCTCGACCTTCCCAAAGCCCTTGCCCGTGCCGACGCCATCGCATGGAACGTGCGCTTCGAAGAGGAAAATGGTCTCGTGGTGAACTCAGACGGCGACGCGCACTATACAGGCGTCCTGCATGATCGACTGGACGAGGCAAGCCGTGAGCTCGGCAGGGGATTTCACGTGCGTGACCTGGAAGCGGTGTACGAGGAAATGACGCGCCTGCGAGCGCGATTGCAGGCGCAACGCGCGTAGGTCTCGGCAGTCGCAACCGCGGTGAGCACTGATGGGCATGACAAGTACGCCTTCCAGGAGCGACCGGCATCCGGCCTCTTCCGCGGGCAATTCGGGTCGGCTACATTGGCGTTGGCCTCATGGGCCGCGGCGCCGCGAGGGACATTTTGCTGAGAGACCATCCTCTTACCATCCTCGGCAACAGACGAGCCAATCATGCGAATCCTTGGACTGGCGTTTAGCCTGATCATCGGCTTCTTCTGCGGGTCTGTCGCACGCGCCGACACGCTGGTGGTCTGCACCGAGGCGAGCCCGGATGCACTGAATGCTCAATTGAGCACCGCCAACACCAGCTTCGATGTGACCGAGCAGATCGCGGACCGGCTGGTGGAGATGAAGATCGGCGGCTCCGAGCTCGTACCGGGATTGGCGGAGTCTTGGACCGTCTCCTCCGACGGCCTCACCTACACGTTCAAGCTGCGCAGAGGCGTAAAGTTCCAGTCGAATGCAAATTTCCAACCCACGCGCAACTTCAACGCCGACGACGTGGTGTTCAGCTTCGAGCGCATGTTCGACAAGTCGAATCCCTTTTACCAGAGCGCGAACGGAAACTTTATCGAGTTTGCCAATCTCGTCGAGCCCAACCTGCAATCAATCGACAAGATCGACGAGTACACGGTGGCTTTCAGGCTGAAGGCACCGCTGGCGCCGCTGCTGCCGTCACTTTCGATGCAGCCGTTCTCCATTGTGTCGGCCGAATACGCGGCGGCATTGCAGAAGTCCGGCAAGCTGAGCGCGCTTGATCAGGAGCCGATCGGCACCGGGCCCTTCAGCTTCGTGCAATATCAGAAGGACGCGGTGATCCGTTTCCGCGCCTTCAAGGATTTTTGGGGCGCGACGGCACAGCCGGACCGTGTTGCCAAGGTCGACAATCTCGTATTTGTCATCACGCCCGACGCCTCGGTGCGCTACGCGAAGTTGCGCGCCAACGAATGCCAGATCGCGCGATACCCGAATCCGGCCGACTTGCCGGCGATGCGGGCAGATCCCGAGTTCAAGGTCGAGGAAGCGGCGATTGCCGCCACCAACTACATCCTCTTCCGGGTCGATCGCAAGCCGCTCGACGATCGGCGGGTGCGCTTGGCGTTGGCCGAGGCCATCAACATGGATGCCATCGTCACGTCGGTCTTCCAAGGCAGCGGAACGCCGGCCGCATCGATGGTGCCGCCCTCTCTCTGGGGCCACGATCCCGCACTCAAGCCCTACAAATACGATCCTGAAGACGCGAGGAGATTGCTGGCCGAGGCCGGTTATCCCGGCGGCTTCACCATCGACCTATGGGCGGTGCCGGTGGCCCGCGCCTACATGCCGAACGGACGCCGCACTGCGGAGCTGATCCAAGCCGATTGGGCCAAGATCGGGGTAACCGCGACAATCACGACCTATGAATGGGGCGAGTATCTGAAGCGCTCCCGCGCGGGTGAACCAAGCGTCGGCATGCTCGGCGCCACCTGGGATTATCCCGATCCCTCGCAGATTCTGCTGGGCTTCACCTGCGACAATCCTCGAAATGCCGCGCACTGGTGCAATCGCGCCTATACCGACGCCGTGCAGAAGGCGAACCTTATTACCGACGAGGAGCAGCGCGAGCCGTTCTATATTACCGCCGACAAGGCGGTCTACGATGATATCCCGTTGGTACGGCTGGCGGATGTGAAGGCCTACGTCCCCGTCCGCAAGAACGTCGAAGGCTTCAAGCTGCATTTCCTCGGAGGTCAGCCCTTCGGCGGTGTTTTGCTCGGCAAGTAGGGCTTGCTCGACCCCATGCGCTCGGCATGGGACGCGGAGCCGAGCGCACTTGCCAACACGGGGGGGCTGGCATGCGAGTGGCGATAGCAGGTTTCTCGCTCGAGTCCGTTAGCTTCCTTCCGGTTCTCTCGGAGATCGAGGATTTTCGTCGCGGCGAGACCGCCGGTGTCGACCTGATAGAGCGATACCGAGGAACCAACACCGTCATGGGCGGGTTCATCAAGGTGCTGGGTGAGGCGGGTGCCGAGATAGTTCCCATTCTCATGGCTTCTGACGGCGCAAGAGGGCCAGCCTCCGATGCGGCATTCGTGCACTATATCGATCGCATTTGTCATGCTGTTGCGGAGGCGGACGACGAACTGGACGGGGTTCTGCTGCATCCTCACGGGGCCATGGTCACGCCCACACGCCTCGACCCGGACCGCGAAATGGTGGAGCGTGTGCGTGCCGCGCTGGGCAGCACAAAGCCGCTGATCGTCGCTCTCGACTATCACGCCAACATCGATGAGTCCTGGGCCGGCGTTGCGACGGCAATCTTCGGTTATCATCGTTCACCGCACGTCGACATGGGAGAAACGGGCGAACGCGCCGCGCGCTCGCTGCTGCGGACCCTCAAAGGAGAAATCCGGCCGGTTATGGCCATTGCCAAGCCGGGGGTGATGGTCCCCAGCATATTTAGCGCGACGGAACTGGCGCCGCTCTCAGACATCGTCGAGGAGTCCGTCGTCATGCCGTCGCGGAAGGAACACCTGATCGACGTGTCGGTGTTCGCGGGCTTCTCCTATGCGGATGTTCCCAACTGCGGGTTTTCGGTGGTTGCTGTTTCCAACGGCGACGAGGCCGTGGCGCGGAAGTCGGCAGAGGAATTGTCCGCGCGCATCTGGTCGGAGCGAAAGGCACTCATGCATACCGGCATGGTTCTGAGCGTGTCGGAAGGCCTAGATCGGGCCTCGGCGCTCGTGGCTCACGGCGCCTCAAAGCCCGTCGTGATCTTGGAGCACGCCGACAGGATGAACGATTCAACGCATGTGCTTCGCGAAATTTTGCGTCGAGGCATGAAAAAAGTGGCTGTGCCCTACTTGTGCGATGCGCAAGCCGCGGCCCTCGCGATCAAAGCGGGGTTAGGAGCGGAGATTAGCGCGACCGTAGGGGGCCGCTCTTCGCAGAGGTCCGGTGGACCGGTGGCGCTGCGAGGCAAGGTGCTATCTGCCGGAGAGAAGTCCTACCGAGGTACGGGCGCGGTAAGAAAGGGCAACTTGGTAAACCTGGGCCCGAGCGCCGTTATCGATGCCGATGGCGTCGCAATCATTGTGACAAGCATCAACAACACGGCGATCGACCTCGACCCATTCACGCAGTTTGACATGCGCTTCGAGGATTTCGACATCGTCGTCCTGCGCTCCAAAACGCATTTCCGCGCCGCCTATGAGCCGGTCTCGGAGGAGATCATCATCGTGGATACGCCGGACTGGGGTCCCGCCGATTTGACGACGTTGCCGTATCGGCATGTACCGGTTGAGAAGATTTTCCCGTTCACGGATCGGTCGGAGGCTAAGGCATAAGGCCGTCCTTCGGCTCTCGGACTGCCAGCAGCTCGGAGTTGACGACCGGCCTCCGGTTACTCTATTGTTTGTATACATATTGATCATTTGTGTACTTACAAAGGAGATTGGTGTCGATGGCCATCATAGCGTCGCGCGCGGCTCAAGCGCGGAGAATTGCGCCCGAGGACGAATACCGATTGGAGGAGCAAGTCGGCTTCCTGTTGCGCCGCGCCCATCAGCGCCACGTGGCGATCTTCGCGGATGCCGTGAACGGCATGAATCTCACTCCGACGCAATTTTCCGCTCTGGTGAAGATTCGCGACGAGGGCGGCGTCTCGCAAAATCTGCTGGGTCGGCTCACCGCCATGGATCCCGCGACGATCCTCGGGGTCGTGCAGCGGCTGTTGCAGCGCCGCCTTGTCGCGCGAGGTTCCGACCCGCGAGACCCTCGAGCCTCCGTACTGACCTTGACGACGGCCGGTCACGCTCTCGTCGAGCGAGCGATCCCGCGCGCCCGGGCCGCAACCGAGCGCACGGCCGAGCCGCTTTCTTCCGCGCAAGCCAAGGAGCTGTCGCGCCTGCTCGGCAAGATCGCGCAGTAGTGGTTGGGATGATGACCGCACACTACCTTCGCCCAGCTAGGCTGGAGGAGGCGTTGTCGGCGCTCGGAGCCGGCCCTCGGGTCATTCTTGCGGGAGGCACCGACTACTACCCGAGTCGCGTCGGCCGTCCGCTCAATGATCACGTGCTCGACATAACCGCGATTTCCGCGCTTCGCACAGTCCGTCATGAGAACGGATATTGGCGCATTCCGGCCCTCGTCACGTGGAGCGATATTCTGGCGAATGCGCATTTGCCGTCGATGTTCGACGCGCTGAAGCTTGCGGCGCGCGAAATTGGCGGGGCGCAGATTCAAAACATGGGAACGGTCTGCGGAAACATTTGTAACGCCTCTCCGGCGGCGGATGGCATGCCGGTCCTGCTCGCGCTCGATGCGGAGGTCGAGCTGGCTTCGCACAGAGGCGTTCGACGAATGCCGGTCGCCGATTTCGTGATCGGAAATCGACGAACCGCGCGCGCACCGGACGAGCTCATGACCGCGGTCTTGGTCAGGGATTTTGCCGATCCCGCGCGTTCGACATTTCTAAAGCTGGGGGCTCGGCGCTACCTCGTGATCTCGATCGCAATGGTGGCCGTCGTCCTCTCGTTCTCCAGCAATGGCCATATCGCGACCGCCGCGGTTGCGGTCGGCGCGTGCTCGGCGGCGGCAAAGCGCCTTTCCGGTCTCGAAACGGCACTGCTCGGCGAGCCGCCGCGCGTTGAGCTCGCCGACCGTGTTTCCGCCGAGCACTTGGCACCGCTCAGTCCCATTGACGACATCCGCGGCACGGCATCCTATCGCGCGGACGCCGTGCTGACGCTGATCCGGCGCGCGATTGTGGATTTGTGCCGATGAGCGGATCTGAGATTCGGTTCGGTCTCAACGGAAAGGCAACAGCCGTTATGGCTGATCCGCGGTCGCGTCTCGCGGATGTATTGCGCGACGCGCTCGGCCTCACGGGCACAAAAATCGGGTGCAATGCCGGCGATTGCGGTGCCTGCACAATCCTGCTGGATGGCGCACAAGTGTGCGCCTGCCTTCTCGCGGTGGGCCAGGTTGCCGGCCGCACTGTGACCACGGTTGAGGGACTGGCCAAGGCCGAAAGGCTGAGCGCGCTGCAAGAAGCTTTCCAGGCGCACGGTGCGGCTCAATGCGGGATCTGCACACCGGGCATGCTCATGGCCGCAAGCGAGCTGCTGATACGCAACAGCGAGCCCGATGAAGAGCAAGTGTTGGATGCGCTCGGTGGCGTACTTTGCCGGTGCACCGGCTATCGCAAGATCGTCGAAGCTGTCCTCGACGTCAGCCGAGCAAAGCGTCTGGAAACGCCACCCGACAGCCGGGTCGTCGGAGCGCGGCTCCCAAAAGTGGACGGGATCGGCAAACTCACGGGCGCCGAACGCTACGGCGCCGACGAGTATCCCGCCGATTCCCTGGTTTTGCGGGCGGTTCGCTCCCCGCATCATCATGCACGGTTCCAATTTGGCGATTGGGCCGTGTTGCGCGCCAAATATCCGGGGCTGGTCCAGGTTCTGACGTCGCAGCACATCCTCGGTCAGAACCGCTACGGAATCTATCCGACCGGAAAGGACCAGCCGGTGTTCGCGGAAGGCTATGTGCGCCACCGAGGCGAAGCGGTCTGTGCGCTCGTGGGCGACGCCGAAACGATTACTGCGATCACCGACGACGAGCTGCCGATCCTTTGGGAGAAGCTGCCGGCACTAACGGGCGTCGATGCCGCGCTCGACCCTGCGGCGCCGCACCTCCACGCGGAAAAACCGGGCAACATTCTTGTCGAGGGGCGATTGGTGACAGGGGATGTCGATTCATCGCTCGCAACGGCGGATCTGGTCGTCGATGGCGTTTTCGAAACTTCCTTCGTCGAGCATGCCTATATCGAACCCGAAGCAGGCTATGCGCGGCGCGTCGGAGACCGCATCGAGATTTTCGCGACGACCCAATCTCCTTACATGGACCGCGACGAAATCGCGCTCATCATGGGGATCGAACCCACGCGGGTGCGCATCATTCCAAGCGCGGTGGGCGGCGGCTTCGGCGGCAAGCTCGACCTCTCGGTTCAGCCGATGATCGCAACCGCCGCGTGGCTCACAAATCGGCCGGTGCGCTGCGTCTACACGCGGCCGGAGTCCATGGCTTCCACCACCAAGCGTCATCCTGCCCGCATCGCGGCATCGCTGGGCGCGGCGAGGGACGGCCGATTTCTTGCCGTACGCTTCAGCGGCGATTTCAACACCGGCGCTTACGCTTCCTGGGGACCGACAGTCGCGAACCGCGTACCCGTTCATGCCATGGGTCCCTACCGCATAAGCGCCGCGCGCTGCGTCGCCCGCGCGATCCACACCAATGACACGCCCGCGGGCGCTTTCCGCGGTTTCGGCGTGCCTCAGGCCGCGATCGCGGTGGAGACATTGGTGGAGGACGTGGCAGAGCGGCTTGGCATCGATCCGCTGGAGCTCCGCTATCGTAACGCCTTGGAGAAGGGATGCACCACCGCGACCGGACAGCTACTTTCGGCGAGCGTCGGTCTGCGCCAGTGCTTCGACGCGTTGCGATCCCAATGGCAACGCGAACGTACATTGGCGGATGAACACAACGCGGGCGCGAGCCACTGCCGCCGCGGCGTCGGAATCGCATGCGGTTGGTACGGGATCGGCAATACGTCGCTACCGAATCCCTCGACCATGCGCGTCGCCTTGGCGCGCGACGGGCGCTTCACGCTCTACAGCGGCGCGGTCGATATCGGCCAGGGTTCCAACACCGTCATGACGCAAATCGTGGCCGAGACATTGGGCGTTCCCTTGACGGCGATCAGGCTGGTGAGCGGCGACACCGATCTCACGGCGGATGCGGGAAAGACGTCCGCTTCGCGCCAGACCTTCGTTTCGGGTGCTGCGGCGCGACTCGCGGCGGAAAATCTTCGACGGCAAATCCTTCGTCTCGCCAATGTCGGCGATCACGCGAAAATCACCTCTGGCGACCACATCCTCCAAATCGCCGACCGCGGCGTTTGTCATGAGATCGATTTGAGGGACTTTGCGGTTCTCAACGAAGCGGGTGATTTGTTGACGGCAGATGGGTACTTCGATCCGCCGACAACGCCCCTCGATGCGGAAGGACAAGGCATTCCCTACGCGACCTACAGCTTTTCGGCGCAGATTGCCGTGGTGGAGGTCGATGTCGATCTCGGCACGGTCAAGGTGCTGCGGATGGTGGCGGCGGCGGATGTGGGCCGGGCCATCAATCCAATTCAGGTCGAGGGACAGATTCACGGCGGCATCGCCCAGGGTCTCGGCCTCGCGCTGATGGAGGAGTTCGTTCCCGGCCGGACCGAGAACCTCCACGACTATCTGATTCCGACAATCGGCGATGTTCCACCGATCGAGACCATCATCATTGAGGATCCCGAACCGCTCGGTCCCTACGGTGCCAAGGGGATCGGCGAGCCGTCATTGGTGCCGACCGCGCCTGCGATCCTCAATGCCATTCGTCACGCGACCGGCGTGCGGATCACACGAGTACCCGCGACGCCGGATCGGGTGCGCGCCGCCTTGTGCGCCCTGGGCGGATCTCGGAGAAAATCGCCGTGACGGCGCAGTCCGAGAACGATCCCCGCGCCTCGACGGATACGCCGAGCGAGGCCGCGCTCGCCGAGGCCAAGGCGGCGCCGAGCAACAGCGGCATTATCGTCTGCGATGCCTGCCCGGTGCTGTGCCGCATTCGGCCGGGAAACACCGGGGCTTGCGACCGCTACGGCAATATGGACGGCAGGCTCACGCGGCTCGATGCTTTCGTGGTCACGCAGCGCGCGCTTGATGCCGACGGCAAGCTGGTGCCATTCCTCGAAAGCGCCTGGGACGGCAGCCTGGTTCCAGGTGCCGATACTTTTGTAACGGGGATCGGCGCCGGTACAACCTATCCCGATTACAAGCCCGCGCCGTTCATCGTCTCCTCGACGGTCGAGGGCGTCGACATGGTCACGGTCGTAACCGAAGGGATCTTCAGCTATTGCGGCGTCAAAACGAAGATCGACACCGACCGCTACATTGGACCCGAGCAATCGGCCGTGCGCGTCGAGGGGGAACAGGTTGGCCATGTGACGACGGCCGAGTACGGTTCGCAGATGCTGTCGTTGGGCGGCGTGCGCCACCTGACCGGTGGAAGCAAGCGCGAAGGCGTCGCCACGTGCGAGACTCTATTGGCGCTGTGCAACAAGCTGCCGGTCGAGATGACGGTCGATGGCGGCGCCAAGCTGGTGGTGCAAGCGGGAAAGCCGCCGGTCATCGACGGCGTGACCGAAAACCGCATGCGGGTCGGCTGCGGTTCCGCCACCATCGGAATCTTCGCGCAGCAGTGGCAGGGGCATGTGGACGAGGTGATCGTCGTCGACGATCACATCACGGGCGTGCTCACGGAGCATCAAGCCGGGCGGTTTCTCGACATGCGGCCTTCCGGCATCCGCGTTCGCGGTCGACGCTCGACACCCGGACGCTACTTCCAAGTGGCCAATCCCGGGACCGGCTGGGGCGGGACGGATATCGCGGACCCGCTTACGATAATCGAGAAGATTGCGCCGAAAACCGCTTGGCCCGGTCTGAAGCTGCTGATGGTGTCCACCACGGGAGAGCACAGCGGCTATTTCATACTCGATGACGCGCTCGTTCCTCGGCCCGCCGAAATCCCCCCGGCGGTGGCCAAGGTCGTGGCGCGGATCGGGGAGAACTGCGAACCGGCGCTCTCGACCGTGCTGTTCATGGCCGGCGCGGGCGGGAGCCTCCGCGCCGGGGTCACTGAAAATCCGATCGGACTCACGCGTTCGGTGCGTGATGCTCTGACGCGTGTAACCTCCGGCGGAGCGCCGGTCTATATATGGCCCGGTGGCGGCATCACCTTCATGGTGGACGTCGCGGCCATGCCCGACAATTCCTTCGGTTACGTTCCGACGCCCGCGATCGTCGCGCCGATGGAGTTCACCATGCGACGCGCCAGCTATGATGCCATGGGCGGTCATGTGGGCCACCTTCGGTCGCTCGAATCCGTGATCGGCGAGCACCGCGTGAAAGCGATTGCCTGGTCCGGCTCGAACCCGTGGCCAATGACACCCATCAAGGGCGGAGCCGAGAAATGAGCGTGGATGTTGCTTTGTCTCGAGATGGGCGCCGGCTTCACCTCCATGAGGGGCCGATCGATCTCATGATCGAGGCCTGGGGTGAAGCGAACGAGATTGCGGCCGCCCATGCTCAGGCGATCGCCGCATTCGATGGTTTGCTGACGGAACTGGCAGCCGAACTTCCACTGCTGCGGCAGCCGCTCGTGGACGTGCCGCCCGCATTGAATGGAAGCGTCGCGCAACGAATGGCGGCGGCATGCTGGCCTCACCGCGCCGCGTTCATTACTCCGATGGCAGCGGTCGCCGGCGCGGTCGCCGATCACGTGTTGGCGGCAATGTGCAGGGATCGATTTCTCTCGAAGGCTTATGTCAATGATGGCGGCGATATCGCGTTCCACCTGAGTTCCGGCGAGCAGTTCACTTGCGGGATGGTCGCAGACCTGCGCGCGGCCAGCATTGCCGGCAGGATCAAACTCTCAGCCGATATGCCGGTGCGCGGCATTGCCACCTCCGGCGCACCGACCAAGGGATCGGGCGGTCGCAGCTTCTCGCTCGGCATTGCGGATGCGGTGACAGTCCTTGCTGAAAGCGCGGCTGCTGCGGACGCCGCGGCGACGATCATAGCGAACGCCGTCGACCTGCCCGATCATCCGGGCATACGACGTGTTCCCGCATGGAGTCTCGATCCCGACAGCGATCTGCGCGGGCGGCTAGTGACGATCGATGTGCCGAAACTCGATGCATCCGCGGTCGACCGCGCCTTGCGCGGGGGGTGGGAGGTCGCCGATGCTCTGCGCGCGAGGGGTCATATCTACGGCGCGGTTCTGGCGCTCCAGGGCCGCTTTGCGATTTCGAATGCAATCGAGCGATGGTTGCTCGCGGCGTAGCGGCGGTCGAGGCCTGGTCACTCATAGGAGAGCAACATGGAGCCGAAGCTTCGAAAGCTCGTCACGGTTGTCGAGGAGACGCACCGTGAGATGGGTCGTCCGATCAATCCACCCACCCGCAAGGCTGCCGCGATCGCGGTCATCGAGAATCCCTGTGCGGGCCGCTATGCGGAGGATCTGGAGGCTCTCATGGCGATCGGAGAGAATCTGGGAGACCTTCTTGGAAGGCGCGCGGTCGCGGCGCTTGGAATTGCGCCCGGTCAGGCCGAAAGCTACGGCAAGGCTGCGATCGTCGGAGAGGCCGGCGAACTGGAACACGCCGCAGCGATCCTCCATCCGCGCCTTGGCAAACCGCTGCGTGTGGCGGTGGAGAAGGGCGCGGCACTGGTTCCTTCCGCCAAGAAGCGGGCGGCAATGGGCGCGCCGATCGACGTACCGCTGGGTCACAAGGACGCGGCCTATGTCCGTTCGCATTTCGATGCCATGGAGGTTCGCGTTGTCGATGCGCCGCGCGCGGACGAAATCGTCGTTGCCGTCGTCGTGACCGACAGCGGACGACCGCTGCCGCGTATCGGCGGCCTCACTAAGAACGAGATCGAAGGAAAAGACGGACTTCGCTAGACGCTGGCCGAGCCGAAATCACGTGAGAAGGAGAGTGACATGGCTGATCCGACCGCTGCATCCTCACCTCCCGGCAAACTCGTCATAAAAAACGTCGGCTTGATGCTGAGCGGTGATATCAAGAATCCGATCTTGGATGCGAATCAGGTGATTGCCGTCGATGGCCGAATCACGGCGGTGGGTCGTGCCGGCGATCTCGATGCGGAGAAGGCGACGATGGTGATCGACGCGAAGGGATGCACCCTCGCGCCCGGTCTGATCGACAGCCACGTGCACCCGGTCTTCGGCGACTGGACGCCGCGACAGAGCCAGCTCGGCTGGATCGATTCGTTCCTCAATGGCGGCGTCACCACGATGATTTCCGCGGGGGAGGTTCATCTGCCCGGACGCCCGAAGGATATCGTCGGCGTCAAGGCCTTGGCGATTACGGCGCAGCGCGCGTTCTCCGCCTTCCGGCCGTCCGGCGTGAAGGTGCTCGCGGGCGCACCGGTCCTGGAGAAGGGCATGGTGGAATCAGACTTCGCGGAGTTGGCGGAAGCAGGCGTCACGCTCTTGGGTGAAGTCGGACTCGGCTCGGTGAAGGCCGGCGAGGAAGCCGGTCGCATGGTCGCATGGGCGCGCAAGCACGGCATCCAATCGACGATTCACACGGGCGGCCCGTCGGTCCCCGGTTCCGGCTACATCGACAAGGATGTCATCCTAGAGGCGGATGCCGACGTGATCGGCCACATCAACGGCGGCCACACCGCACTTTCGCTCGATCAGATCGATTGCCTTTGCGAGCGCTGCAGCCGCGCCATCGAGATCGTACACAACGGCAACGAGCTCGCGGCGCTTCGCGCGCTTCGCACCGCAAAGGAGCTAAAGCAGCTTCATCGAGTGATTCTCGGGACGGATTCTCCGGCCGGTTCCGGTGTGCAGCCGCTCGGAATCCTGCGGATGATTGCGCTCCTCGCCGCACTGGGGGATACGCCGGCGGAGGTGGCGCTGTGCTTTGCGACCGGCAATACCGCGCGAATCCGGAATCTCGATTGCGGGCTGATGGAGCCGGGCCGCGCCGCGGATTTCGTATTCATGGACCGGGCGCAGCATTCAAGCGGCAGGGACCTATTGGACTCGATCCGCAAGGGCGACTTGCCGGGCATCGGCATGATGGTCATCGATGGCGTCGTCCGAGCGGGTCGCTCGCGTAATACGCCACCGGCGGAGCGAATTCCGGAATACCACGCTCACTGAGATTTTGCGCTGCCGAGCGCTCAACGACCACCCTCATCGCGAAGCGTCGTTGCATCTTCGGCGCTCCAGCTCAAGCTCACTCTATCACCCGCTTTCGGAGACGGTTCTTGGCGAGCCATCGACGGCTGATACACCAAAACATCGAAGGCGTTCTCGAGCCGCACCACGTACTTCTGGGATTGCCCGAGGTAAATGACATCATGAACGGCTCCGAATACTTGGTTTTCAGACTCCGCTGGCGTCGAGGCCTCGCCGAGACGCATGCACTCCGGGCGCACCGCGACGACCACTTGCGCGCCTTGTTCAGCTATTTCACCGTTCCGTGCTCGCATGCGGGCGGCCTGACCCTCGATCAGGCAAAAGCCTCCTGAAACACCCGAGACCGTGCCCGGAAAGAAATTGGAATCGCCGAGGAAGCCTGCGACGAAGCGGTTTTTCGGGCTCTTGTAGAGCTCGCCAGGCAAACCGATCTGTTCGATGCGTCCGCGGTTGAAGACTGCGATGCGATCGCTCATCGCGAGCGCTTCCTCCTGGTCGTGAGTGACGTAGATAATGGAAATACCGAGACCACGATGCAGACGCATGATCTCGAGCTGCATTTGCTCGCGAAGTTTCTTGTCCAGGGCCCCGAGGGGCTCGTCCATCAGTAACAGCCGCGGTTCGAACACCATCGCCCGTGCAAATGCAATTCGCTGCTGCTGACCCCCCGAGAGTTGGCGCGGATATCGGTCCTCGTATCCCGAGAGGCCGACGAGGCTCAAAGCTCTTGCCGCCTTCTCATGGACGTCGCGCCGCGGCATGTTCCGCATCTCGAGCGGGAACGCTATGTTTCGCGCGACAGTCATATGGGGAAACAGCGCATAGTTCTGAAAGACCACGCCGACATTGCGCCGGTAAGGCGGCAGCGGATTGAGCGGCTTGCCATCCAGCAGCATCTGCCCGCCCGACGGCGTGACGAGGCCGGCGATCATCAGCAGCGTCGTCGTCTTGCCCGAGCCCGACGGGCCGAGAAGCGTGAGAAACTCGCCTTTGCCGAGGTCTATCGACACGTCGTCGACGGCCAAGAAGTCGCCGTAGAGCTTCCTAATTCCTCGTAGTGTCAGGATCGGCTCGCTCATCGGGTGCTAAAACCCGAGAGTGAACTGCTGTCGTTGCGGCGATTTGAACCGGCGCGCAATCAGCCGTTCGAGAAGCATGACGCATAGCGTGAATGCGAACAGCGAGGTCGCGATGGCCGTGATTGTCGGGTCGACGGCGCCGCGAACGTCTGACCACATTTGCACCGTTATGGGCCGAATGTAGGGAGTGCTGATGAATAGGGACACCACCAGCTCGTCGAATGAAATCACCAGCGCGAACAACAGTCCGGAGATCACTGCCGGCAGTATCATCGGAAACGTGATCCGCCAGAACGCCTTCCAATGCGTGGCGCCAAGCGTCAGCGCCGCATCCTCCAAGGTCTTATCGACCAAGCGCAGAGCGGCCAGCACCGTTGAGAGCACGAAGGGTATCGTGAGCACGGTGTGCGCAAGGATCAGTCCCGGCAGCGTTCCGTACAATCCCCACGCTCGAAACGCTCCGAAGATGGCGGCAGCGGTTATGATCACCGGCACCACCAGCGGCGCCATGAGCAAACCCACGATCAGGGCAGCACCGGGAATGCGGCCTCTCCCGATTCCGATCGCCGCGGCCGTTCCGAGCGCGGTGGCGATCAGCGAAGTCGGCAGCATGATCCGAATGCTTGTCCACAGTGTCTCCATCCAGTCGGCGTCACCGAAAAAGGTGCGATACCACTGCAAGGAAAAACCCGGAGGCGGAAAGGTCAGAAATGGCGCGGAGCTAAAAGAGATGATCAGCACGATCGCTAGGGGCGCGAGCATGAGCAGCGCCATCAAGGCGCATATCGATATTCGGAGCACCGACCACCACGGCCTCTCTCGGGGACCTTCACCGTCGGTCATTGTGCCCAACGCACCCGCGCGGCGGAGAAACGATAGCCGATCCAGACGGTCAAGGCCGCGGACAGCAGTAGTACCGCGGACAGCGAGCCTGCGAGTCCCCAGTTTCCGAAATCCTCGATCTCGCTGAGGATGAGCTGCGCGATCATCACGTCGCGAGGTCCACCGAGCAGCGCCGGGGTAATGAAATATCCCAGCGAGATGATGAAAACCAAAGCGCATCCCGTGAATACGCCGGGCAAACTCAGTGGAAAATAGACGCGCAGGAAGTTCCTCATCGGCGGAGCGCCAAGAGTGGCGGCGGCGAGCGAGTAGCTCGGGTCGATCCGCAGCAGTACCGAGTAGAGAGGAAGGATCACGAACGGAAGCTGAACTTGGACCATTCCGATCAAGACTCCCACGCGATTGTAGATCAGTGCCAGAGGCGCGGTTATGACACCGACGGTCATGAGGAAGTCGTTCACCAGGCCCTTTTGCTGTAGGAGGACCATCCACGCAAAGGTTCTCACCAGAAGGCTCGTCCAAAACGGAACAAGGATGACGAAAACGAGAAGGCGCCGTACGCGCTCGCTCGAATGAACCATTGTGTAGGCGACTGGATAGCCGATCGCCAGGCAGATCGCGGTAACCGACGCGCTGATGACGAAGGTGTTCCAAAGCACGCGCAGATAGATCGGCTGCTTGACGACCGCGGCGTAATTCTGGAGTCCCCACGATGGCTCCGTGATGCTTCTCAACAGCAGCCATCCGGTCGGATAAAGAAAGATAATGGCGACGAGAGCAAGCGCTGGAACGACAAACCACGCACGCCGATCCATTCCCTCGGCGAGAGTCCAGCTTCCGGGTGTCATATCGGGAAGGCGACGCGACCCCCGCTAGTCATCGGTCACGACAGCTTCCACGTATTCCAACGCTCTTGCAGCTTTTGCAGGTTGTCGCGCCAGTACTCGGCGCTGATCAGGAATCCCTTATCGACGTTCTCGGGATTGGTTGCGAGCCAGGGGGAAATATCCGCGTCGATCGCCGGAAACGCCTTGGGGTTAGTCGGAGAATAGGCAATCAGATTTGCGAGCTTCGCCTGATTTTCGGCGACGGTCATCTCGTCGATCAGGCCCATCGCCAGCTCGGCGTTCTTGCTGCCCTTGGGAATGGCGAGATAGTCGATCGACTGGATATTCTGGTTCCATTCGATTGCCATCTTGGCGCCCTTCTTGACGGCGTCGAACGCCCGTCCATTCAGGATCGTTCCGCAGACGACCTCGCCATCCGTCAATAGCTGCTGGGATTGCGAGTTCGTCTGCCAGAAGATGACGCCGCTCTTTATCGCATCAAGCTTCTTGAAGGCGCGATCGACATCGAGAGGATAGAGCTTATCGGGCGCAACGCCATCGGCCATCAGGGCAATCTCCATATTGGGAGCCACCGTGGCATTGAGCATTCTCTTGCCGGGAAAACGCTTCAGATCGAAGACCTCCGCCCAGCTTCGCGGATGGTTGTTGGCGTCGAAAGTCGCCGTGCTGTATCCGATATTATAGGACCAGACGATATCGCCGATCCCAAAGTCATTGACGTAGGCGGGGCTAATTCGATCGGTATGCACGGCGCTCTTGTCGATCTTTTCCAGCAGCCCGTCCTTGGCGACGTTGAAGAGCATTCCGTCGGTCACGTCGATGACGTCCCACACGGGATCGCTCGATTCCGCCATGGCACGAAATTTCGCGGTATCGACGGGGCCATCCTGGATGACCGTCGCTCCGGTTTTTTCGGCGAAAGGAGCGCAATAGCAATCGCGCTGCGCATTTTGGTAGGCCCCGCCCCAGCTCGCGAACACGACTTTTCGGCCCTCGAATTTTTTTGCGGCCAACGCCGGCGCGGTCGCTCCCCTCAGCATTCCCAAAGCGCCCACAACGCCAATCGCCGCGCTCGATGCCAAGAACGTGCGGCGCCTTAGCGCCAAGTCCGCGCTCCCCGTGGACCTCGCGTGATCGTGGCAAATTGATTTCTCCCGGTCACTCATTTTTGCATCCCCTCCCAGCGAGACTGGTTATAGGAGCTGCGCGCTCGGCGCTGTATTTGTATACCAACAAAAGCTATGCTCGCATAGAAGCGAATTGTTTTGGCGCCGTGCCGGTGGCGAGGCAAGCGACGGCGTCCATTCGGAGTGACGCACGAGGAGCACGCCGTCATCATGAACAACAAGGTTACGCCGCGTCAGGTGCTGCCGATCGACGCCTATACATCGGATGAATGGTTCCGGAGGGAGCGGACCGCACTTTTCGGGCGTTCATGGATGTTCGCCACGATGGTTGAGAATCTTAGCGCACCCGGGGACTATCAATGCCTATCGACGGGCGGGCCGTCCTTGATCGTGCTGCGCGATGAGCACGGAGAGCTGCGCGCGTTTCACAACCGCTGTCGTCACCGGGGGGCGCGTCTTCTCGAGGAGGGCCGCGGCAAATTGGATCGCGAAATCGCGTGCTTTTATCACCGTTGGACCTACGACCTTTCGGGTCGTCTCGTCGCCGTTACGCTGGGCCGCGAGCAGCTACCGGACATCGACAAATCCTGCTACGGGCTCCATCCCGCGAAAGTCGCGGTGTGGAAGAACCTGATTTTCGTCAATCCCGATCCCGATGCCGAGCCTTTCGAGGCGTGGTTGGCCGATGTACCGGAAAAGCAGAGGCGATGGATGCACGAACCCGGCCAATTGCACGCCCACGATCCTGAAAAGCTGGTCGAGGTTTCCAACGTCCGTTATCGCGTGCGGGCGAACTGGAAGATCGTCGTCGAGAATTTCATCGATGGCTACCACCTTCCGCTGCTTCACAGAGTGTCGCTCGCCGACGGCGATTTCATGAAGCAGAAGTGGGAGCCTGAAGGCCGGCACGTGACGTTCTATCGCCCGCTTCGGTCAGGCATATCGCACAACAATCAGCCGCTGCCGGTGATCGAGGGAATCCCGCCCACCTTCGGTTTGGCCTATTATTGGATGTTCCCGAACGTCGCGCTGATCGAGACCGCGACGACCTGGAGTACGTTTCATGTCCTTCCGATCTCGCCCGCTCTCTCGATCGTGCACAGCCGCGTTCGCGGAATGCCGGAGGCGCTCCCTCGTCGGAGCGAAACGGCGGCTCGCGTCGATAGCCTCCCGGATCACATCATCAGCGCGGAGGGGCCGTATTCGGATCTGCGCGTTCCCGGCAAGAAGGTTCACCCGCTTCAATCCGACAATGTGATGCTTGAGGACATTTATGCGTGCGAGGCGGTGCAGGAGAGCATGGAAAGCGGCTTCTGCGAATTGGGTCCCTTCAGCAAATGGGAGTCCAGCTTGACGTTCTTTCAAGAGCACCTGCTCGAATATATGCGCGTTTAAGGTTCGGCGCCGGACGAAGGTCCGGGTATCTCCCCGTCACGCTGCAATCCGTGCGATGCGTGCTCTCACCCGTTCGAGGAAAAGAGCTCGCGTCGCCGCAGTCGTCTTGTCTATCCCGTAGAGTGCCAGCCAGAACCGTTCGGTTTTGCGCGCCGCCGTCAGTCGCGCGAGGCCACGCATCAAAACCTTGCGGGACGGATTGCCCATGTAGAGGCGCGTGAACCACTTGGGCGCGCCGGTGGTCGTGACGACGCCGAACAGACGAATGCCAGTGAGCAGCGGCCGGATCGCTTGCGGACCGAATTCGAAGGCGACGCCGGGAAGCCACACGCGATCGAGATATCCCTTGAGGATGGCAGGCATGCCGTACCACCAGGAGGGAAATACAAAGATTACGCCCTCGGCTTGTCTCAGCCGTTGCACGTGTTCGTGCACGGCTTCGAGGTTATTGGCAGTGTCCCGATAAGCGCTGCGGTCGCGCGCGGACATCACAGGATCGAAAGCTTCCTTGTAGAGGTCGCAGAGATCGATCCTGTGTCCGCCGGCGCTCAGGGCCTCAGCGACGACATTCCGCAACGCTGCCGCATAGCTGTCCTCGAGCGGATGAGCAAAAATCACCAGCACGCGCATCGGTGTGTCCTTCAGCAAGGGCTGTTGCGGTGACTTGTCGAATGTGAGGGGCCGACGATAACGCCTGCCACGTTAACCCTAACGTTCTCGTAAGAAAATCCAGAGAGCGTCGGAAATTTTTATAGTGATTCGCTATCTCTAGAAAACATGGCGTGATCGCGCGCAATTAGCTGATTGGCACAGCACTTGCCTCCTGAACTGTGCCATGCGCTACGATGGCCAGTCCTGCGACTATGTCAGCGACTTTGCGCAGCCGCTCAGGAGATTCGTTTGCGCGCTGCCGATCGCGTTCGCCATGCTCGTGGGCGCAATCACACTGTCCCACGCCGGTACTTACGAAAACCTTATCGACGACGCGGCGCAGCGCTACGAGATTCCGGCGTCGCTGCTCAACGCCGTGATGCAGGTCGAAAGCGACGGCCGTCCACGCGCCATCAGCTGGTGCGGCAGCCGCGGCCTGATGCAGCTTAAGCCCAAAACCTATGCCTGGGTTCGCCACCAACATCCCGAAGTCGGGCGCGATATCATGAACCCCATCAACAACATCAACGCCGGCGCCGCTTTCCTGCGCTCGTTGTTGGATACCTACACCCTCGACGAAGCGCTTGCGCGGTATAACGGCACCCGCCTCGGCTCACCGGCCGCAGAGCGCTACCTGGCCCGCATCGAAGCACGGTTGTGACCGTGCGATGATTGTTCGGCGGTAATCGGCTCTAACAGCAATACGTTGCCTTGTCTGGTCCCCGACAACCCACATCGAACTGCTGTTGAGCGGGTGAAGCGGTTGGCGGGGAGGGCGTCGCACTGCAGGCCACGAGGCCTCCCATCAGCGTAGCGAGCGCGAGCATGACCGCTTTTGCAAGCGCCGGCATGTCCATACTCCCGTGAAATCTATCGTGTGCTAATGAGCGTATCCAACGTATGCGTCACCGTCACTTCACGGTGCCGTTAGGAGTTCGATGTGTGGCGGAAGTCAATCGCGCGGGTTCTCGTTGCTCGTTACTTTTCGCAACCAACGGCTGCCTCCGGTGGATCGCCGTGTGCAGAACTACACTAGGGGTGCGAGATCGCCCAGGATGGTCGGAATAAATTCCGCGACAGTCGGATGAATATGCACGGCCCGCTGCAGAACCGTGTAGGGGGCCTTCGAGTACATGACGTCGAGGACACAGTGAATGGCCTCGTCGCCACTCGTGCCGAGGAAGGAGGCGCCGAGGATCTCTGACGTCTCCGCATCGACCACGATCTTCATGAATCCTTCGGTCTCGCTCTTCTCGAAGGCGCGCGACACGTCCTCCATGGCGATCTTGCCGACGAGCGCCCGCCGTTGACTGCGCCGAACCTCCGCTTCGGTCATTCCGGCGCGACCTAGCGGCGGGTCCGTATAAAGCGCGTAGGCGGTGATGCGATCGGTCACCCGACGCTTGGCTCCATCGAGCAAATTCCCCGCCACGATCTCGAAGTCATTGTAGGACGTGTGGGTAAATGCGCCCCGACCGTTGCAGTCGCCAAGCGCCCAAATGTTTGCAACGTTCGTCCGCAGCTCGTCGTCCACGATGATATAGCCGCGTTGATCCACTTTGATCCCGGCCGCCTCAAGATCGAGGTCATCGGTGTTCGGCCTTCGACCCGTCGCCACCAGCAAATGAGACCCTCTCACTTCCGAGGGGCCATCGGCGCACGAAAGCCCGATCACGATGTCGCTGCCGCGCTTGGAGACACTCAGACACTTGGCGTCGGTACGAATTGTGATTCCTTCACGCGCGAGGAACCCGCTTATCGCCGCCGAAACGTCCTCATCCTCGCGCGGGACCAAGCGAGGGCCGATCTCGATCACCGTGACCTCGCTTCCGAAGCGGCGATAGATCTGAGCGAATTCGAGACCGACATAGCTGCCACCCAGCACCAGAAGGTGCGGAGGTAGAAAATCCGCTTCCAGCAGGGTGCTGTTGGTGAAGTAGTCGATCTCCCGAAGTCCGGGAATATCGGGCACGGCCGCCCGCCCGCCCACATTGATGAAGATTTTATCCGCCTTCAGCTTCTCCGTTCCGACCTGCACTTCGCGCGGTGACACGAACCGTGCTTGGTCCTGATAGACCCGGCAGTTCGCGAGCGTCTTGAGCCTGCGCTCGACACCGCTGTTGGAAAGGCCCGCCACATAATCTTTGCGTGCCTTGACTCGCTTCATGTCGATTTTGACGGCGCCGTCCACAACCACGCCAAAGTCTAAGCTGCGACGCGCCATGTGGGCGACGTAGGCGCTTGCAACGAGCGTCTTGGTAGGTGTGCAGCCCGTATTGATGCACGTGCCGCCGAACCGGCCTCTCTCGATGACTGCAACCTGCATTCCAGAGGTTGCGAGACGGCGGGCCAGCGACGGTCCAGCTTGACCCGTGCCGATGATAATCGCATCGAAAGTCGTCGTCATTGGAACCCTCCCATTGATCGGCGATAATCGTGTCGCTAAAGGTAAGCATCCGCGAGTCCGAGGTGTCGCCAAATCCTCGTCCTCACCTAAGCGAGGAATTGTGCGCGATGAGCCTCGTATCGCATGCCCGGATCCGTGCCGCCGATGTCGCTCGTTGATACATCGCTTCGACCGCCTAGACCACCAGCATGCGCTCGGCCGGTGATGTCGAAAACGAGGCTATAGTCCGTAGGGCGTACTGCAAACGGACGCGCGCGGTGCTAATTTGCTGTTCAGCCTTCATCGGAATTCTCTGTAAGGCCTTTGGTGAGGGTCAGGCGCGCGGGTGGCCCCAAACCCGCCCGCGCGCCATTCCTTGCGCGTGCATCCCGCCAACTCCGTCGGCCCTGAGTGGGTGATCCACTATCCAGGACTGCCGAACACCGAATTGCTGCACTGGATGGTCAGAGGCTGAAGTTTCTCACGCAGGATCGGTGGGTACTCGCCGGGGTGTTCCGCCATGAATTTCTTTGCGTCGTCTTGAGCCAGTATCTCGGTCATCCCATCCGCAACGCAGTTGCACGCCGCCTCGAGCTTTTGCGGCGGCAATCCCTGAGTTCGTGAAGCGATGGCAGTCACCGTCCTGATACAGGTCTTCCTTGTGCCCGCTACAAAGGAACTACCGTCGCTATCGTATAGCAGGTTCGCCGGCCCGATCTGAACACTGCCGAGGCCGACCAAATGCGCGCCGCCGGATACGAGCACGCTTGCGACGACAACGGAAAGAAGAATGGCGGTTCGGCGGCTCATCATGCTTTTGCCACAGCCAATAGCGGCCCGCCGTCATAGTCCAAGCAGAAGCCTTAATTTTCCTCTACCCCCAAGATCAGCGCTTGCGCTGTGATGGGCGCCACTTGAGAACTGACCTCTCGAAAAGCGCGATCGAACCGATGCCGATGGTCGTGAAGGCGGTAATGGATACCAGCGCCGCGAAGACGAGAGGCGTATCGAGATTGAATTGCCCCGAGAGAATGAGATGACCGATCCCGTCATTGCCGCCAATGAATTCGCCGACGATCGAGCCGACCAGTGCCAACGGGAATGCCACCTTGAGCGCATCGGTTATATACGGCACGGCATTCATCAATCTCACCTTCAGGAAGATGCGCCAGGGCGTACCTCCCGCGAGCGTCGAAAGATCCAGCAAGTCTGGCTCAATCTCGCCCAGCCCCGTCATTGAGTTCACGAAGATGGGGAACAGAGCCAGCAGGAAGGCGAGCAGAATCTTCGACTCGAATCCCAATCCGAACCAAATGACGAAGAGCGGCGCGATGGCGATCTTGGGAATGCCGTTGAAGGCTGCCAGCAACGGCATGATCATGGTGCGCAGGAAGGGGACGTACACGACCAGGAGAGCGAGCAATACGCCGACGACAAGTGCGAGCGACAAGCCGACAAGCGTCGTGAAAGCCGTCATCATCAAGCAATCGACCTGCACGGAAAACGTCTCGATGAAGCGCGCGGCGATGGAAGAGGGAAGCGGGAGAACGTACTGGGGTATCCCGGCAGGCCCGGCGCCATATTGCCAGATCGCGATAAGGGCAACGAGGCCGCCCGTCGGCTTCAGACTCGCAATCATCGTCTCGGCAACGTGCGTCTTCATGGCGTCATTTCGATGCCGTCGCGGATCCGAGCCGACAATTCGACGAACCGGGCGTCGCGCAGAATCCGCGATTCCCGCGGCCGCGGCAGATCGATCGTGACGACGTCGCGGATGCGTCCCGGTCTTGGCGTCATGACCAGGACCGTATCTGAGAGCAGCACGGCTTCCGTGATGCTGTGCGTCACAAACACCACGGTATTGCGGCTCTCGCTCCAGAGCTTCTGCAGCGCGAACCCCATTTTCTCGCGCGTGATCACGTCCAGCGCCCCGAACGGCTCGTCCATCAATATGAGGGATGGTTTCAGCAGCATGGCTCGGCAGAGCGCCGCGCGTTGCTGCATTCCGCCCGACAGTTCATGCGGGTAGCTGGCTTCGAAGCCCTGCAAACCCGCCTGGGTCATGAGTTCGCGAGCGCGGCTCCTATGCGCCGAAGGATTCTCGCCGCCCATCTCCGCGACGAAAAGGATGTTCTGAAGTGTTGACCGCCACGGCAGCAGCACCGGGGACTGAAACACCATGCCGACATCGCGGATGGGTCCGGTCACCGGCTGATCTCGGACGCGTATGGAACCCTGACTCGGCCTGATGAGGCCGGCCGTCATTCGCAACAGGGTGGACTTGCCGCACCCGCTCGGCCCGACGAGCGATACAAAGCTCCTGTCCTCGACGCCAAAGGAAACGTCATCGACGGCCAGGGTCGAGCCGAAAGATTTCGACAGGCCTCGGACGAGAACCGCGTGCGCCATCTGCTTTCGTTCTGTTCCGCCGGCGCGCGCTGCAACGGGCTACGCTCCGTTGCGGCGCCCTTTCTCTCAATCGACTCTTACAAAGATATCGGCGGGGGTCAGCGCGGCATCGAGTTTCAGCGCTTTCTTGACGAGATCAATCGTGCGCTGAAGGCGATCGTCGGTCGCCGCGCCATAACCGTTTTTCGCGACGTACGGCGTGTTCATCGACTTTATCGTCTCTTTCCACTGCGTCGTCACGGTATCAAGGTTCATCGTCGGATTGTACTTGACCATGATCTGCGCGGTTTCGTCGGGATGATCGATCGCGTAGCGCACTGCCTTCTTCGTCGCCTCCGCGAAACGCCGCGCGTCGGCGGGGTTCTTTTTGAGGGCGTCGGCCGATCCAATGAGCACGTAACCGAAGATGTCGTAGCCCCAGTCGGCGAAGGAGGAGAAGTACACGGTCTTTCCCTGCGCCGACGCAACCTTGGTCAGGGCCGGCACGTCGCCGTCAGACGTGGCGGTAAACAGGTCTACCTGTCCGCTGAGAAGAAGCGAGAAATAGACACTGGGGTCGGCGGCCTGCCATTTGATCGAAGATACATCAAGCTTCTTCGCGTCGAAGATGATCGGCAGGATCACCCGCACGCTGTCGGTTTCGCTGGCGGCGATCTTCTTTCCCACCACCGATTCCGGCGTCGGATAGGGCTGAAGCGACGCAAGGCCGTTGGTCGTGACGTCGGTATAAACCATGAAGGCCTTGACCTTGGCGCCCTTGGCGATCCCTTGCGCGGCCGAGCTCACATCCGCCATCCCATAGTCGGCCTTGCCGCTGTCGATTGCGGCAACAACGAAACCGCTCCCCGTGGCCGGCGTAATCTGGACGTCGAAGCCGGCCTCTTTGTACATACCCTTGTCGACGCCCACGAAGAACGGAGCGTGCCGGCCGTTGAACACATAGTTGGTAAGAAAGGTGATTTTCTGGGGCGGCGCGGTGCCTTGCGCGCTGGCCGCGAGAGGCAAGCTGCCAGCGCCAATGAACGCGGCGAGAGCGGCGATCCAAAAGCGAGTGAACGACATCGTTTCCTCCCGTCTTTGATTGAGGCGAATTCAACTCTGACCGAAATACTCCTTGAGATCGACGGTGTTTGCCCCCGGGATCTTCTTACGCTCGTATTCGTGGCGGCGCGCGAAGGGGACGGTGGCGTCGATGCCGAGCCGGCCCCAATGTTCCTTGTGGGGGTCGCGGTAGAAGGAAGGCGTGTCGGGGATAATGAGCACGTCGCGGTCGGGCCGCGAGCGCGTAAGTACGGCCCACATCACGTCGTTCATGTCATAGATGTCGACGTCTTCGTCGACGACCGTGCAGGTCTTGGCCCATGTCGGCTCGGCGCCGAACACGGCCATCAGGACCTGGCGACCGTGCCCTTCGTACTGCTGGCGAATCTTCACGACCGTGTGGAGCACGAACGGCTGGCAGGTTACATCCACGATCCCCGGCAGGACGGCATTGACGCGCTGAAAGATGTTGGCGGCGACCGAAAGTTCCAAGGTCAGCACTTCCTCGGACGATCCGCAGAGGATCGAGTGAAAAATGGCATCGCGCCGGCAGGTGACGCCCAGAACCTCGAACACCGCGTTCTTGCCGACCGGCGTGTAGTAACCCATGAACTCGCCGAACGGACCTTCGTCCCGTCGTTCGTTCGGCAGGAAGCGTCCTTCGATGACGATCTCCGTCGTTGCCGGCACCATCAGGTCGACATGTTTGCAGCGGCGCATCGGAATCGGCGCCCCCAGGAGCTTGGCGGCGACCTCCATCTCATCCTCGTCGTAGGGCAGGGGCGCGGCAGCCGTCAGGAAGGTGGTGGGAGGAGGCCCGATGAGCATCGCCGCTTCGAGATAGGCACCGGTCTTCTCAGCTTTTTCGTGATACATCGTCAGGTGATGACGGGGCGCGAGCCGGCAACGCAGCTCGTTGTCGCTCACAAACATCGAGCGATGAAAGGACAAGTTCTGCACGCCGGTTTCAGGCTCTTTGGCCAGGAACATCGCGGAGGTGAAATAGGGCGCCGCGTCGCGTTCCGAATAGGTGATGAGGGGCAGGTCGCTGAGCTTCATCTCGACGTACTCGATCGGGGCCGTTGCCGGCACCGAGGTCGGGATGTCGCGCTTGCTCGCGATTGTCGCGAGGTGGTTCCATTGCCTGCAAAAGTCATCGGGACCGATGCCAAGAATCTCGGCCAACCTCGCGCGAGATCCGTAAATGTTGGTGAGCACGGGCAATTTCGTGCCGATCACATTGTGAAACAGGATCGGCTTGCCCCAGCGCCGATGGGCGGCATCGGTCACGGCCGCGAGCTCATGCTTGGGATTGACGGGGCGTTGCACCTCCAGCAGCTCGCCTCTCGCCTTCAGCTTCTCCATGTATTCGCGCATCCGCCCTCTCTCATTGCCGTTAAGATGGTTTGCGGCCGAACCATTTCGGAGCTCATCGAACGCAATTTGGCACTTTAGAGCAGGTTTCGATCAGATTGAATTGGGTCCTGCTCCGGCGCGTCGACGAAGCGCCGGTACATCTCATTCCTGGTTCAGCAGCGGTTCCATGATGAGATTACCGGTCTGAAACCGGCGCGGCGTCAATTGCGTCAGAACGGGATCGTTGGTGTCGTTCTCGAGAATGAGCGCGGACATGATCCGGCCGACCGCGGGCGATGTCATCAAGCCGCGGAACGAAGAAACCGCGACGTAGAGGCCTTCGATTTCCGTTTCACCGAGGATCGGCTGCATGTCGGGCGTGAGACTCGAGACGCCGCCCCAGGTTCTCAATACCGGCACATCCGCGACACCGGGCAGGAGATCGATCACCTTGGGTGCCGCGAAGGCCAGGAAATCGGGGGTTGATGCAATCTCCTGGCCTTCGCGGGCACGGGAGACCACGAAGATAATTGAACCTCGGCTGACCTGATTGACGGATATGTGATGCTCGAGCGAAATCAGGATCGGCTTGACCCTGGGTGCGCACGGCACGGTGACGATCGCCTCCTTGGGAAGGCTCTTCACGGGGAGGCTGATTCCGAGAGAGGCCAGCAACTCCGGCACCGCCCAGTCCGTGCACAGCAATATCTTATCGGCCTCGATCACGCCGTCCCTGAACCGGACGTTGAAGCCGCCGCCGAAGCGTTCGAGCTTCTCGACCCGCGTTCCGTAGCGGACATCGACGTTTTCGCGCCGGCACGCCTTGAGCAGGGAATCCAACAGGAGGAAAGGCGAGATGGTGCCGTCCTTGCCGCAGAACGTCCCGCCCACGAGACGGTTGCGTCCAAGAGCCGGCACCATCCTGATGCAGTCTTCGGCGCTGAACAGTTCGCTCGGCACGCCGTAGCGATGTTGGATTTCGAGACTCCCTCTTAACGTCGTCATCGCCTTTTCGCTGTGCGCGAGGACGAGGTATCCGTCCTGCTTCAGCTCGATCCCGCGGGGGTAATCGAGATGCTCCGCGGCGTTCTCGAAGAACTGAGTGCTTTCCTGGCAGAGCCTAATGTTGAGATCGAGGCCCCATTGCATGCGGAAGCCCGCGCCGTTGCGCCCGGAAGCGCCGCTTGCGAATTCGCCTTCGTCCACGACGAGGATGCGCGCGCCGCTTCGCCGTTTCGCCATCCACCACGCGCAGGAAAGGCCGTAGGCGCCGGCGCCGATAATGAGGACGTCGAACTTGCCGTTTTTCATCTCGCCTCGACCTTCCTCTGGCGCGCGATTGCGGCGAATGACACCGGACGAACCATCGGGCGTGGCGTCATCATTTCCGTGGGCGCCGCGCCGGTAGCCAACTCCGTGAGTGCTGCGACCGAGTGCAGACAGCTTCGCCCACCGCACCAGCCCATTCCCGAGCGGACGTTCCGCTTGATCGCGTTGAGCGAGTGATGACCGCCTTCGAGCGCGCCGCGGATTTCCCCAAACCGCACGTTCTCGCACCGGCAGACAATCGTCTCATCCGTGACGGTGCGCCAGAGGGCTATGGGAAGCTGGAGCGTGGCTCGCACGGCCTTCTGAAATTCGAGATGCCGCGCGCGCCGCGCCATTGCGTCCGCGAGTTCCGCTCTGAGCGTCGGCCCGTCGACAGCGCTGGACGGCATCGCCGCTGCCGCGCCGACGATGGTGCCGTCGCACTCGGCGACGAGCGCGCCGCGCAAACCCGCGCCATCGCCGGCGACGAAGACGCCAGGAACAGACGTTCGGCCGTAGGTGTCTGTCACGGGAATCCAACCGCCCGCGACGGGATCTCTCCGCATCTCCGATCCCGCCATGGCCGCCAGTTCGCTATTGGCGACGAACCCGTAATTGATCGCGAGCAGGTCGCAATCGATCCTCCGTTCGCTACCCGAAAGCAATCGGCCCTCTTGATCGACGCGGGCGAGAACCACGGCCTCGAGCCGTTCCGTGCCGATCGCGCGCACGGGCATGTATCCTGTAAGAAGCGGCACTTTGGCGCGTCGCACGGTCCACGCGTAGCGCAAACCCTCGCGCACGATTTCTCGGCCGTGCCAGAGGCCTCTGACGTGATGCAGCATCGCGCTCAGGGAACGCAGGCTCGCAAGTGCCGCCACCCGACCGCCCGCGCGAAGTATTTGCGCCGCAACGATGAGCGGCAGCGGCCCGCACCCCGCGATCACGACATTCGTGCCGGGCACCACGCGATGGGCCTTCAGAATCGATTGCGCGCCACCGGCAAACATCACTCCGGGAGTGGTCCAGCCGGGGAAGGGGATAACCTGCTCCCTGACGCCGGTCGCAAGGATGATCGCGTCGGGACGCAGAACCTCGGTTGCATCGCCCTGCGCCAGATGAATTTCACCGTTGGGAAAGACGGCGTAGACACTCGCCTCGCCGCGATAGTCGATCTTGCTCGACACCCCCTGAAACTCCGCGAGGAGGCGATGCTTTCGCGCAAGCTCGGCCGGTTCTGCAAACTCCTCGCCCCTGAGCGCAGGGTGCGCTTGGCGAAAGATCTGTCCCCCCGGACGCACCGCTTCGTCGATGATGGTGACGCGGCAGCCGCGCCGCACCGCTTCGATGGCGGCCGCCATTCCCGCGGGGCCAGCGCCGATGACGGCTAACGATCGTTGCACGGGTCGAGGCCTCGCTGGCGCCGCACAACCATTTCAGGCTTTGCCGGTGTCATGCACGCTCGGATATCCGGGACCCCGTCGATGCTGCAGCGGCATTCCCAGCAGACGCCGATGCCGCAAACGGCACCCTTTGGGTTGCCGGCCTCATCGATGCGCAGGCAGCGTTCGCCCGCCGCGAGCAGCGCCGCGGCAACACTCTGCCCGTCGCGCGCGGCGATCCGCCTGCCTTCAAAAGTGAATTGAAAATCGGAAGGCACTTCCTGTCTCTCCCCTGGTATTGCGCGGTCGATCGAGTATTCCTGTGGAGATAATCCGTTCTTGACAGGAATTTCGGGCGCGTGGGAGGATTTTGTCAATAAAGATTTCCGAAGCGCGGAGATTGCTTCGCGACAACAAGGGAGGAGACGGTGCGCATCAGACATTTTCTCGCCGGAATGGCCTTGTCGGCCGTTCTTTCCAGCGGTGCCCATGCAGTAGATGTGTCTGCCTGGACCGATATTCAGAACAACAAGAAGTTCGTGGCGTGCGTGGTTCCGGCCTACCAGCCCTATTCGTGGAAGGACCCCGGCGGCGAATGGCACGGTTTCGCCGTGGAGATGGCGAAGGACGTGGCGAGCGCGCTGCACGTGGACATCGCCTTCGTTGAAACCAGCTTCAAGACGGTCGTTCTCGATCTCCAGAGCGCAAAATGCCACGCGTTCTTCGGCTTCAATGCGACGCCCGAGCGCGCGCTCGCCATCGATTTCGCGGGCCCGCTTTACACGCTGGGGTTCGGCGCGCTCGATCGCAACGGCTTCCAGGCCAAAGGCGATCGATGGGTCGATCTCAACGACCCCTCGATCCGCGTCTGCTATTCTGTCGGCAACAGCTCGGAACAGCAGATCAAGCGCTTCGCGCCGAAATCGACCCAGGTCGCCTTGCCGCAAGCCGATGATTGTGTCCTGGCACTGCTGTCGGGGAGGGTCGACCGCTACATCGACGGCATCATGGGTATTCTGGGCGCCCATGCAAAGAACTCCGCGACCGGTCCGGTGCACTTGATGACGCCGCAATATGCGCTCCCGTCCTATGCGGGAGTGCGTCTCGATGATGGCCGCTTCCAGAAATTCTTGCAGAAGTGGTCCGAGTACAACAAGGCCAATGGCAACATCAATTATTGGCTGACGAGCGCGATGGAAAGCATCGGCATCAAGCCCGACGACATCCCGCCCGAAGTTCAGTTCTGAGATTCGATCGAATCACCTATGGACTGGCCGGCGCGGCGTGCGCCGGCTCAACCTCCCATGCCGCCGAGGAAGCAAAGCACCGTGATATAACGGACGGGCGTCCGAAGGAGCTGCTCCGGGCCGTGCGGCACGTCCGCTTGAAAGAGCAGCGAATCGCCCTTGGACATGAGATAGGTCTTGTTCCCGTGGCGATAATTGAGCTGCCCCTCGAGCACGTAGATGAACTGCGTTCCCGCTCGATGCAGGAAGGGCAGCACCTGCGAGGTCTTCGTATAAGTCATCAGGCAAGGTTCGACGGCGATGCCCTTGGCCGTGGTCTGTCCGAGAACCCGGTATTCATGGCCAATGCTGAGCCCGGACCTGTTGACCAGCATTCCCTCGCCCGCGCGTACGAAAGTCGCGTCCGTCACCTCGTCGAATTCTCGGAACAACGAGGTGACGGGCACTTGAAGCGCGCGCGACAGCGAGCGGATGCTGGCAAGCGACGGCGAAATCGCGCCGTTCTCTATCTTGGAGACCATGCCCGGCGACAGGCGGGCGCGGCGGGCGAGCTCCGCAACGCCCAAGCCCGCGCGTTTGCGGAACTCGCGCACGACCTGACCGAGCGCAGTTTCGAGCCGGTTGTCTCGGCGATTGACCGGTGTGGCCTTGACCTTGGCACGTCGCAGGCCTGCAGAGATCCTACGCATCATTCCCCCGGGATATCCTGGCATCGCATGCGTCCGAAATGCGCGTACCCAGTTTCTCCATAGGATAATTTGTTCTTGACAGAAAAGCACCTGGGTTCGATCCTCGATATCGCTGCTTGCGATGCTGGCACACCAGGGGAATAGCCGCCGCCATGGTCTCCTGCTTCCTCGACCGGGCAATCATCGGCGTGCGAGATGCCATCGCGGCGCGTCGCGGAATCGACCCTCTTCCCTGAGATCGTGACCGAATGCCCGGCTACGAGTGGGATTTCGGAAAAGCGTTTCTCCACCCCGACCTCTGGCTGACGGCTCTGACAGTAACGCTGGGCTATGCCGCGGCGACCATCTTCTTCGGCCTCGTCGTCGGGGTCATCGCGGGGATGCTGCTGCTTAGCCGCCATTGGTTCATCCGCACGCCCGTGAGCGGCTTCGTCCAGGTGTTCCGCTGCACGCCGCTGCTCATTCAAATCATCTGGTTTTATTACGCGCTACCGGTGGCGATAAACCTCACCATTCCCGCTTGGCTCGCGGCCGGCATGGGCCTGACCTTCTACATGGGAGCTTTTTCCGCCGAGATATTCCGGGGCGGCATCATGTCGATCGACAAGGGGCAGTGGCAGGCGGCGAAGGCGATCGGAATGATGCCCTGGCAGGTGATGCGCCGCGTGGTGCTGCCGCAGGCGACGCGTCGGATGATCCCGCCCTTCGTCAATCAGTCGGTGCTGCAGCTCAAGAATACGTCGCTGTTGTCGATCGTGGCCGTCCCCGACCTCATGTACACCGCGCAAATCTTCGTCTCCGAGACCTTCCGGCCGCTCGAGGTCTATACGAGCCTCGGTGTCATCTATTTGATCATCCTTTATCCCCTGCAGAAACTCGCCAAGCGGCTGGAGCGTCGAGATGACGTCTGAGCGCGAGGCGCCGATGGTCGAGCTCGATTGCATCTGCAAGAACTACGGAAAACTTCAGGCCGTGAAGGGCGTTTCGCTGAGCGTGCCGCGCGGCGAGGCGCACTTCATCATCGGCCCCAGCGGGTGCGGGAAATCGACGCTGCTCCGCTGCATCAATCTGTTGGAGGAACCCACGAGCGGAAGAATGCGCGTGGGAACGATCGCCATGAAGTTCGATGGCGGACGCCTGCCGATGTCGACGCGGGAGCAGGCGCAGTACCGCGCCAGAGTGGGCATGGTATTCCAGCAATTCCACCTGTTTCCACACATGACCGCGCTCGAGAACGTCATGGAGGGACCGCGCACCGTGAAGCGCCTTCCCGCCGCCGAGGCACGCAGCATCGCCGAGGCGCTGCTGAAGAAGGTCGGGCTCGCCGAGAAGCGCGATTCCTATCCCAAGCACCTCTCGGGCGGACAGGCGCAGCGCGTCGCCATAGCGCGTGCGCTTGCGATGTCGCCCGAGGTGGTTCTTTTCGACGAGGTTACGTCGGCGCTCGACCCCGAGCTGGTGGGCGAGGTGCTCGCGGTCATTCGACAGCTTACCGAGGAGGGCATGACCATGATCGTGGTCACGCATGAGATGGCGTTCGCGCGGGAGGTCGCGAATTCCGTGACCTTCATGGATGGCGGCGTGGTGGTGGAACAGGGGGTGACCGAGGCCGTGCTCGGCAACGTCACAAACCCGCGACTTGAGCAATTCCTGCGGCGTTTCCGCGCCTGAAAGATGGTGCTGCGAAATGCCACCAATTATCATGAGAACCCCGGGGTGCTGGCGCGCCTGTATTAGCTGTGAGGAGACGAAGACATGACTGCGTTTCCGACAAAAGAGAAGCTGACGATTTGTTTCGCGCACGTGGCGTACCAGATGCACGCGCAATTCTCCCGGCGCAATACCGGGATCGCCGGGTTCCAGGTTTGGAATCGCGAGGACCTCGACCGCCGCATCGGAGAGGCCGATGCGCTCGTGATATCGGGACTGTGGCGGAATGATCTTGTCGAGCACGCCAAGAAGCTGCGTTTCATCCAGTCGATCGGCGCCGGAACCGACCAATTCTCCCGTGAGCTTCTTTCGGCCCGCGGTATCCGATTGGCCAGTGCGCGAGGCGTCAATGCGCGGGCAGTCTCGGATCACGCCATGGCCCTGATATTGGCGCTGGCGCGCCGCCTTCCCGAAGCGCGCGACAACCAGGCGAAGAAGGTCTGGCGTCAGATGATCGGCGATCTCACGCAGCGCGAGGACGAGCTCGGCGGCAAGACGTTGATCGTAGTCGGCATCGGAGCCATTGGCGATCGGTTGGCAATGCTGGGCAAGGCGTTCGATATGCGCGTCATCGGCATAAGGCGCGATCCCGGCAAGGGGAAGGGACACGCGGATGCCGCCCATGGCATGGCCGAACTCAAGGCACTGCTGCCGCAAGCGGATTTCGTCGCGCTAACCTGTCCCTTGACCAAAGAGACGGAGAACCTGATCAACGCCGATGCGCTAGGGCGCATGAAGCCGTCGGCGTTCCTGGTGAATTGCGCGCGCGGCCGCTGCGTCGACGAGGGAGCCTTGGTGCAGGCGCTCCGAAATCGCGCCATCGCCGGGGCCGCGCTCGACGTTACCGTCGAGGAGCCGCTGCCGCCGAACTCGCCGCTCTGGACCACGGAGAACGTGTTCGTCACGCCCCACACCGCCGGGGAGACGCGGCGGTATGAGGACAACGTGCTGGATATATTGGAGGAAAATCTTGCACGTCTCTGGCGCGGAGATGAGCTGCGAAATCAGATACTCTGAACACCGACGGCAGAAGATCGGGACGATCCTCGCCGGCATCGATTAACACGCTCGCCAAATCGGCGATCTTGCTTCAAGCTTCCTGATCTGCGTTCGCAAGGTGCAGCGGTGACAAGCGCGATCGATCGATCTCGTCAGCCCTTCGGCGGGTATTACCGCATCCTCGACGTCCAGGAGGATCCGGAGCTCACGCACGTTGGTCCAAAGACCCCCTGCGGAGAGTACATGCGCCGCTTCTGGCATCCCGTGGCCATGAGCGCGCAAATCAGCGACTTGCCCCTGGCGGTGAAGCTGCTCGGCGAGGAGCTTGTCCTGTTCCGCGATCTCAGCAACCGGATCGGACTCCTGCACAAGCATTGCAGCCACCGCCGCGCGTCGCTGGAGTACGGCATCCGTGCCGAACGGGGGATCCGCTGCTGCTATCATGGCTGGCTGTTCGACATCGATGGCCGCATCTTGGAAACACCGGGCGAACCCGAGGCGAGCCCCATTCGGAACACCACTTGGCACGGCGCATATCCGACGCTGGAGTACAAAGGGCTGATCTTCGCCTATCTCGGACCACCCGAGCACAAACCGGAGTTTCCGATATTCGATACGTTCGAGCTGCCGGGCAACGACCTCGTTCCCTATTCGATCGACTATCCCTGCAACTGGCTGCAAGTTGCGGAAAACCCGATGGACCCGTTTCACAGCGTCTTTCTTCACACACGGGTGACGCGGGCGCACTTCAATCCGGCATGGGGCGCCTTGCCGATCGTCGAATGGCACCGGATGGAGCATGAGGCGGGCGTCTATCTGACCAATACACGGCGCTGGGCGGATTACCTCTGGTGCCGCACCGCCGAGGTCATCATGCCGAATTTCGCCCAGCCGCCGGACATCTACCAAGACCCCGACCGGGAAAAATTCTTCCCGCGCGTCGGCATCAGCAAGTGGACGGTTCCGACCGACAACCGGAGCTGCAAGATCATCGGCTGGCGACACTTCAACGAGACGCTCGACCTCGGCGGCAAGGGGGACCGCGGCAAGGTCGGGTTGAACAAGATCGATTTTCTGGGCCAGACCGGCAGCGAGCGGAGCCACGAAGAGGGTCAGCGCGTTCCGGGCGACTATGAGGCTCAGATCGGGCAAGGTCCGATCACAATCCACGCCGGCGAGACGCTGGGCAGGACCGACACCGGGGTCGCTGTCATGCGCCGGATGCTGCGCCACGGCATTGAGAGGATCCAGTCCGGCAAGGAATTGTCGATGCCGACGCGCAACGCCGCGGGACAGATTCCGACGATGGCCGGCGACGTTATCATGCGGCGCCCGGTCTCGAACGCCGATGATCTCGCCGTTCAGCAGGACTTCGGCCGGCGCGCGGGAGAGGTCGTGGCGGCGACCCGAGCGCTGCCGCACGGGGAACGTCAGGCCGAGATCGAGCGGCGCATGCGCGCCATATTCGGATAACGGTGATGGCGACCCGTGCAAGTCGCGTGAGCGGCCGGCGTGTGATTTTCGATATGGCTCAACTTGCGCTCGCGCTGGCAGCGATCGTGTGGGTGGTGCTCAATGGCGCGGGAGCATTCGGCTATAACTGGCAATGGTACCGCGTTCCGCCATACATCGCGCGCGTCGCTGACGGTCAGATCATCTGGGGGCCACTGGTTCGTGGCCTGCTGGTGACGCTGGAGATCAGCGCCTGGGGTCTCATCCTCACCCTCGCCATCGGCCTCGTGACGGCCCTGCTGCGGACATCTCGATCGTTTGCCGGCCGCGTTCTCGCCGGGGGCTATGTCCAAATCATCCGCAATACGCCGCTCCTCGTTCAGCTCTACCTCTTCTATTTCGTGCTCGCGCCGATCCTGGGCATCGGCCGATTTTGGACCGGAATACTCTGCCTTGGATTCTTCGAGGGGTCGTTTGCGGCCGAAATCTTTCGTGCCGGCATCCAATCGATTCCGAAGGGGCAATGGGAGGCGAGCGGGAGCCTCGGGCTCGGCCGCTACGTCACGCTTCGGTCCGTGATCCTGCCGCAGGCGTTTCAGCTTATGCTGCCGCCGCTCACCGGTCAGGCAGTCTCGCTGATCAAGGATTCCTCGATCGTGAGCGTTATCGCGGTCTTCGATTTGACCAACGAAGGCCGGACGATCATATCCGACACCTTCATGAGCTTCGAGATTTGGTTCACCGTTGCGGCGATCTATCTCGTCCTGACGATCAGCCTGTCCGCGGTCGCTGGTCATCTGGAGCGACGCGTTGCGAGCTACAGATTCACCTGAATAAGAGGAGGTGGCCATGTCGACCTTTCGCCGAGTTGTGCTGTTGGCATTGGGGCTTGCGGTCATGGTGTCGGTTGCGGCGCGTGCGCAGGACGCCCGGCAGCAATTGTCGAGCAGCAGCGTGATCGAAGAGATCAAGCGCAATGGCGTGCTTCGCGTCGGAATTTCGACCTTCGTGCCCTGGTCGATGCGGGACAAGAAGGGAGACCTCATCGGTTTCGAAATCGACGTTGCCAACCAAGTGGCAAAGGACATGGGGGTGAAGGCCGAATTCGTGCCGACCGCGTGGGACGGAATCATTCCGGCGCTCCTCGCCGGCAAGTTCGACGTCATCATCAGCGGCATGTCGATCACGCCGCAGCGCAATCTGACCGTGAACTTTACCGTCCCCTACGCCCATTCGGGTCAGCAGATGACCGCGAACAAGAAGCTCGCCGGCGGCTTCAAATCGCTTGAGGATTTCAACGATCCCAAGGTGACGATCACCTGTCGGCGCGGGACGAGCACGTGTGTCGCGGCGAAGAAGATCTTCCCGAAGGCGACGTTCCGCGAGTTCGATGACGAGGCCCAATGCCTGCAGGAAGTGCTCAACGGCAACGCACACGCGGTCGTCACCAGCGCGCCAAAGCCGAGGATGTGGACGTTGGATCATCCGGACACGCTGTTCATGCCCACCGACGAGAACCTCACCAAGTCGGACGAGGCTTTCGCCGTGCGCAAGGGCGATCCGGACGCGATCAATTTCTTCGACAATTGGATCCTCTTCAACACGAGCAACGGCTGGCTCGATGAGCGCCACGACTATTGGTTCAAAGGCAATGCGTGGAAGGATCAGGTCTCCAGCAACTGAGCAACCGCGAGCGGCCGCGAGTTCCCGGCAAGAGATGGGACGGAGGCGTCATGGCGCATCGGCATCGAGGGGCTCTCGGGATTGCGCGGCGCTCTTCCACTGACTGAAGCGTTTGCGGGAAAACATCGCGGCGTTCCGCCGACGGCGAGACCCGCGCTGCGATTCACTTGGCTCGATGCTCTGATCATCGCACTTGTCGTTGGGACCGGTGTCTATATCGGATACCGGATCAACGACGTCCTCAACTATCATTGGCGGTGGTCGCGGGTCGCGGAGTACATCGTGCGATGGGACGAACGGCGCGGTGTTTGGGTCCCCAACCTGCTGCTCCAGGGCTTTTTCATGACGCTGCGGCTGGCCGTATGGGGAATCTTCTGGGCCGCGCTGCTGGGCCTCGTCATGGGAATTTTTCGGACCAGCCGGTTGCTGCTGCCGCGACTTGGCGCGTTCATTTATGTCGGTTTGGTGCGCAACACGCCACCGCTCGTTTTCATTTTCATTTTTTACTTTTTCATCAGCGGCCAGATCGTCCCGCTGCTGGGGTTGGATCGCCTTGCCGCAACCGCTTCGCCCACGGTATCCGCGATCATCACCGCACTCTGCGGCGAGCCCAAGCTGCTCGTGAATTTCGCAACGGGATTGATGTGCCTCGCCTTGTTCGAGGGGGCGTATGTCACGGAAATCGTGCGCGCGGGGATCCAGTCAATCGAGCGCGGGCAATGGGAGGCCGGAAGGAGTCTCGGCCTATCGCCGCTGCGGTTGCTGCGCCTGGTGATCCTGCCGCAGGCATTTCGGCGGATTCTTCCGCCGCTTGCGGGTCAGTTCGTCAGCCTGATCAAAACTTCGTCGATCGTCTCGCTGATCTCGATTCAGGAGCTCACCTTCTCGGCCGGAGAAGCAGCGGTCACCACAGGCGGCGTGTTCGAAGTGTGGCTGATAGCGGCCGGGATGTATCTCGCAATCTGCTATCCGTGCTCCGTCTTTTTTGATCACCTCGAGCGCCGGCTCAATCCGCTCGGCGGTAACTGAACGCCTTGTTGAGCCGGGATACGATGTAGTCGCCACAGGTGACGGGGGCATAAAGTGGTGGCTCGCTCGGCCGCAGCTCACGAGGATCGATTACGGTGTCGAAGGCAGGATCGAAGAAAACTCCGATCGAGTAGCGCGCTCGTCCCGAGGAATTGACGACCCGGTGCGGCGTCGAGACGAAGCGGTCGTTGCTCCAACGCGCCATGAGATCGCCGATATTGACCACCAAGCTTCCGGCGATCGGCGGCGCCGTCACCCATTCCCCGGAGCGCCCCCGAATCTGCAGTCCGCCGGTATCATCCTGGCTCAGAAGCGTCAAACCGCCGTAATCCGTATGCGGCGCAACGCCGAACTGCTCGGCTCCGCTCTCCGGCGGCTGTGGCGGATAATAAATAAGCGAGCAGCGCATGAGCGGCTTCGCAAATCGCTCCCTGAAGAAGTCGGCTTCGAGGCCGAGGCTCACGGCGAAGCCCCGCAACAGTGCGCGCCCACAATCCATGACGGCGTCCGAGTATTTGAGGAGGATCGCCGCCATTTCGGGAAGCACGGCGGGCCATTGATTGGGTCCCATGAGCGGCTTTCCCGCGGCCACGTCGGGGTCCCCAGGGTCCAGCTCGGGTCCCCAAATGAAGCTCTCCTTCAAATCGACGCGCGCGCTCTCATACATGCGCGCCGCGCCGATCGCGAGAAATCCCCGATGCAGGCTATTGATCCGCACGCTTTGCTTTGCTTCGTCGGGAAGAGCGAAGAATCGCCGTGAGAGCGTGAAAACCTGGTCCACGAGCAGTTGCGGGACCGCGTGGTTTCGGATGTAGAAGAATCCCACGCGTTCGGCGGCCTCGAGCAGGTCCCGGGCCACTGCGGCAATGGCAGTGCGATCGCCACTTCTGAGCGCGCCCACATCGATCAGCGGGATGTTGGACGCATCGGTTGAGGTGGCGGGTGCGTAGCTCACTGTGGAATCCTCTCAGCTAATTATTTTCGACCAAAAGCTGGACCGCGTCGAGTGTGAAGCCACGGCAGCGATTCCCCACGCCCCCTCTGTCATGCCGGGAACACCAATGTCGACTTCGGCGACCAATAGAGTGTCACGTTTTCGCCGATGGTGGCGCGTCGTCCTGGCTCTCGCCTGGGTTCGCGCACGATCAAGGTCGAGGCCGGGTTGCGAACGAAATAGCGAATCGATTGACCGAGGTATTCGCAAATCTCGACCTCTCCGGCCAGCGCGTTCGCCGTCTCGTCGGAATGGGGCGGCGAGAGGCTGATCGACTCCGGCCTGATCATCGCCTGAACGCGCGCGCCGATCGGCAGGTCCGCCGGCGTTGTCGCAATGCGCTCGCCCGAGCTGAGGCGCAGCCAGCTTAGAGTGTCGTGTCTCTCTTCGTGGATTCCCTCGAGAAAATTCGATTCACCGAGAAAGCTGGCCACGTAAGGCGTATGCGGTCGCTCATAGACCGCGTCGGGCGTTCCTATCTGGTGCAATTCGCCATCGTGCATGATGGCGATGCGGTCGGAAAGGATGAGCGCCTCCTCCTGATCGTGAGTCACGTAGATCACGGTTATGCCGAGGCTTCGTTGAATCCGCTTAATCTCGAGCTGCATCTGTTCGCGAAGCTTGCGATCCAACGCTCCGAGTGGCTCATCCATCAGCAGAACGGGCGGCCTGAACACGAGCGACCGCGCGAGCGCCACGCGCTGTTGCTGGCCGCCGCTCAATTGATCGATTCGCCGATCGGCATGGTCGGAAAGATGCACCATCGCGAGCGCTTCCTCCGTCCGCTGCTTGATCTCGGTGGAGCCGCGGCGGCGCATCCGCAGCGGGAATGCGATGTTCTGCGCGACGCTCATGTGCGGAAACAGGGCATAGCTTTGGAAGACGACCCCGAGGTTGCGCTTGTCCGGCGGCTTGCCGAGAATCGAAACACCGTCGACGAGAATGTCACCTTCGGATGGCGTGACGAAGCCCGCGATCATCATCAATGTCGTGCTTTTGCCCGATCCGCTCGCGCCGAGCAGGGTCAGGAACTCGCCGCGCTCCGCCACCAAGCTTATGTTGCGGACAGCGTGGATCTCGCCAAACGCTCTACTGAGGCCGACCAGGCGAATTTCGGCGCCCTTCGCCTGGAATCTCCCGCTTAGATCCGTCATGGCGCCGGACGGCGCGAGCCCGTTCCGAGCCGCATGAGCAGGCTAATGGCGATCAGACTCAAAACGGAGAGACCGAGAAGCAATGTCGATGCCGAGGCGACGATCGGATTAATCTCGAACCTCAAGCCGCTCCACATCTGAACCGGAAGGGTTACGGATTGCGATCCGCTGATATAGAGCGCGACGACGACCTCGTCGAAGGAAGTGATGAAGGCGAAGATCGCCGCGACCACCAACCCCGGCCGAATCATCGGCAAAGTGACATGGAGGAAGGCACTCAACGCCGATGCGCCAAGGCTGCGTGCCGCACGCTCGATGCTCCAGTCCATCCGCTGCAATACGGCGGCGACGTTGATGACGACAAACGGCAGCGCTAGTACCGTATGGGCCAGCACCATTCCGGGAAACGTACCCACGAGCTTGAGCTTGGCGAACACGCCGTACATGGAAACCGCTGATACGATCGGCGGCACGATCATCGGCGCGAACATGAGGAATATATAAAGATTGCGCAGCGGGATGCGGCCGCGGACCAGGCCGAGAGCGGCGAGCGTTCCGAGTGTCGTTGCCAATACCGTCACGGCGATGGCGATCGTGAAACTGTTCCACGTGGCGGAGCGCCACTCCGGAAGCGCGAAATAGTCGGCGTACCAGGTGACTGAAAGGCTGTGCGGCGGAAACCGCAGCAGATTGTCACCGTTGAACGACATGGGAACGACGATAAGGCTCGGCAGAACCAGAAAAACGCAAACGAGGCCGGCAAATCCCGCAAGGATCGCATCGGCCAGCGATAGGCGCACTAGCGAGCCTCGTTCCAGAGTGAATCCAGCCGGAACCAGCTTCGCGCCGCCAGGAACAGGCCGACGGTGAGAACGAGAAGAACCGTGCCGAGCGCCGCGGCGAATTCCCAGTTCAGCACTTTCGTCAGATTGAAGTCGATGAGCTGGGCGATGAGCACGTCGCGACGGCCGCCGAGCAAGGCCGGAATGACGAAGAAGCCGAGGCTCAGGACCAATGTCATGAGCGAGCCCGCGAACACGCCCGGCAAGGTCAGCGGAAAGTATACGTGCACGAAGGTGCGCGGCGCCGATGCTCCGAGGCTCCGTGAGGCCCGAAGCAGACGCTGGTCCATTTTTCCGATTTGCGCCGCGATCGGCAGAACCATGTAGGGCAGCATGATTTGCGTCATGCCGATCAACACGCCCGTGGTGTTCTGCACGAGCTCCAGAGGCTCTGAAATCACGCCAAGGGCGACCAACAGATTATTGAGCAGCCCATCGGGATAAAGCACGACGATCCAGCCGTAGGCCCGCACCAGCAGGTTCGTCCAGAACGGCATCAGGATCGCGATGAGCAGGATCATGCGCCACCACCCCTTGGCGCGGCTCAAGGCGACGGCGAACGGATAGCCGATGAGAAAGTCGATCGCGGTCACAAGACTTGAGATCCACACGGTCCTCCAGAGAACAAGACCGTAAACCGGCGTCGTGGCGATCCGCGCATATTGATCGAGGCTCCATCCGCCATCATTGCCGTGGAAGCCGGTTTCCATCAGCAAGGCCAGCGGATAGAGGAGGAAGACTCCCACAAAGAGAAGTGCCGGGAGCCCCAACAGTCCACGCACCGACGATTTGCGCAGGTCGGGGTCCGCGGTCACTCGCGCTGCTGCGCCGACTCTATTGTTGACCGCCTCCCCGCGCATTCACTCCTCGGTCCGCCTCAGCTCAATCGCCAGGCATCCATCTTTTCTTGAGCCGTCGCCAGGTTCTCACCCCACCACTTCTCGTTCATCAGTACGGTTTTGCCCTGCTGCTGGGGTCCGTTGCTCAGCAATTCGGCACGGCCTGGCGGCAGCAAGTCGTAGGCCTTCGGTGCCACAAGACCGTATGTATAGGCCATCCCGATCGCCTTCTGGCCGTCGACGCTGGTCATGAATGCGAGCAGCTTCATCGCATTGGTTTTGTTGGGGGCTCCCTTGATGACCACGTAGGACGTCCATGTGAGCTGGCTTTGCGCGTACTCGATCTCGACCGGTGCTCCCTGGTCCTTGATGAATTTCACACGGCCGTCGGCGACGAGGCCCAACATTCCCCGTTGATCCTGCAGATACTGAACGGCCTGCGCATTGGTCTCATACCAAAGCACGTCATCCTTGATCTTATCGAGCTTCTTGAGCGCTCGGTCGATGTCGAGCGGATAGAGCTTGTCGACGGTGACGCCGTCGGCAAGCAGCGCCGCTTCGAACGCGCCGCCGTTCGCCTTCGAATAGAGAACCCGCTTCCCCGGAAAGCGCGCGGTGTCCCAGAACCCCGCAAAATCCTTGGGATGATTATCTCTATTGAACTTATTCGTATTGTACGCGATCACCCGCGACCAGAACGCCTCGGGCAGCGAGTAGTCGGTAAGCAGGTTCGGTCCCTTCACCAATTGATCCGTGGGAATGATCGAGAAATCGAGCTTCTCGACCAACCCCTCCTTGGGTCCGATCCACTGGAAATCCGGATTGACCTCCGCGACATCCCATTCGGTGTTGTTGGCGCGCACCATCGCGCGAATCTTGCCGTAGTCGGGTCCATCGATCGTGCGGACCTTGATGCCCGTCTGCGCGGTGAAGGGCTCAAACCAGGCCTTGCGCATCGCGTCCGCCCAACTGCCGCCCCAGGTCGCGTAGACCACTTCCGCGTCCGCAGCGAAGGCGCGACGCAGGGGCAAGGGCGCTAGCATCAGGCCCGCGGCGGCACTCTTGAGCAGAGTGCGGCGGCTCGACACTGGTTTGCGCGGCTTGGATTCCGTCATGGTGGTGCTCCCAAGGATTGATTTCGCGTGATACTGCACGGATCGATCGTCCGCTTTACCCACGGAATTCCCTGTAGTTTCCGCGAAAAACTCGCGTCCGCAAAACGCAAATTCACTCTATACTGATTGCCGCGCGTTGCACAGGAGGCACGGCCATGGCGATCCCCCAATCGCGTCGTCTCGATTTCGCCGAGATACCGGTCATCGATGTTGGGCCGCTCGTTGACGGAAACAATCCGCGCGCGACGGTAGATGCGCTCGGCAGAGCCTGCAGCGACATCGGATTCGTCTATATCCGAAATCACGGATTGCCACGGCCGCTCGTCGCGGATTTGGTGGAGCAGGCGGCGCTCTTTTTTAACCGTCCAATGACCGAGAAGATGAAGATCGTCGTCAATCCGCGCATGCGCGGTTATCTGCCGCTGGGCTACCGCAGCTATGCAGGTGAAGCCCGCGAGGGAACCAGTCACCAGGAAGGCTTCTGGGTCGGACACGAGCGCCCAATCGACCCCAAGAGCCCTCTCGATGGCCCCAACCTTTGGCCGGAGGGATTGCCGGGTCTCAGGCGCGCGATGCTCGCCTATTTCACGGAAGTCGAAAAGCTGAGCTACGTGCTGATGCGTGGCTTCGCGCTGGCGCTCGGATTTGACGCCGACTTCTTCGAGCCGATGTTTCGGGAGCCGATGTCGCGACTGAAGCTCAACCACTACCCGCCGCAAGACGCGCCGGAGAGGGAGAACGAAATTGGCGTGGTGCCGCACACGGACTCCGGCGGCTTTACGATTCTGTGGCAAGACAATAACGGCGGCCTTGAAATCCAGAGCAAGAGCGGCGAATGGGTGGGGGCACCACCGATCGCCGATACCTATGTGATCAATCTCGGCAACATGATGCAAATCTGGACGAACGGCCTATTCTCTTCGACGCCGCATCGCGTGATCAACACGGGAGGCAAGGACCGCTATTCCATCCCGCTCTTCGTCAATCCCGGCCGCGACGCCGTCATCAAACCGCTGGTCGGTACGCCCGATCCTTCGTTCGAGCCGTTTCGGTACGGAGATTATCAGCGGCAATCCTATCGTCGTAGCTTCCCGGTCGCCAACATTCCGGCCTGAGGCGTTCAAACCGCGCTTATCGGCACGGAGTGGGACGGCGATCCAATAAACGCGCTCGGATCAAGCAAGGAGGAAATGTCATGACAGCCATTCGACTGAGCCGGCGATCCCTGTTGCGACGCGCCGGCGCCCTGCCGCTGGGTCTCGCCTTTGGGCCCGCGATCATCGGCGCTGCACGAGCGGCTCCGCTGCAGATGAAGCTATCATCCTCGCTGCCCAATGATCCCAAATATGCGAATGGCCGCGTCTATTACGACAATCTCGTCAAGTACGTGAAAGCGGGCGGTCTCGGCGATCAGATCGACGTACAATTTTTTCCCGACAATCAGCTCGGCCAGGAAATCGACGTCATCAATTCCGTCAAGCTCGGCGTGATCGACCTTATGGTGTCCGGCTCTTCGATCTCGGCCAATCTCGTGCCGCTCGTCGGCACCTTCGACCTCGGGTATCTCTTCGACAGCTTCCCGCAGCAGACCAAGGCCTTCGAGGCGGGCGCCGCGAAACCGATCGAGGAGGCGTTGCTCAAGGGCGCCAACATCCGCGTCATCGCCTGGGCTTATAACTTCGGCTCTCGGAGCGTGCTCGCGCGGAAGGCCGTGAAAAATCCGGAGGATTTGGCGGGCCTGAAGATTCGCACACTGCCCAATCCCGTCATCACGGAATGCCTGCGTTTGATGGGCGCCGCCGCAACGCCGCTCGCCTTCGGTGAAATCTATACGGCGCTGCAGGCCGGCGTGCTCGACGGATTGGAGCACGATCCTCCGACTATTTTGGCCAGCAAGTTCTATGAGACCGCGAAGTTCTACTCACTGACGCAGCACAATTTCTCGCCGCTGGCCATCTATTTCAGCGATGCGACCTTCGGGCGTATGGATGCAAAGCTGCGGGACGGGTTCATCGGTGCCGCTCAAAAGGCGGCCGTGGATACCCGTGCTCAAGGCCTGGCCGTGGAAAAGGAAGCGCTCGATGTCTTGGGTCAGAAAGGCGTGACGGTCGGCGAGTGCGACAAGGCAGCCTTCCGCGCCCGAGTGGCGCCGCAGACGGAAGCCTTCGTGAAGGCACATCCCGAGGCCAAGCCCGTTGTCGACTTGATTCACTCGACCCACGTCTGAGTCCGATGAATGGCTAGCGAGGCCGCAGCGGCGAACGCGGTTGGCGCCGTCCGCTTCGCGATGCGTCTGTTGCTGGGCGCAACCGATGCGGCTGCGGCGATATTCCTTGCGGCCGATCTGCTCGTGGTCATCCTATCCGTCGTTTTGCGCTCGCTCTTCGACGCTCCCGTCGAATGGTCTGACGACATCGCGCGTGGGCTGATGGTCGCCTCCAGCTTCTTCGGTGCGGCGAGTGCCGTGGCGCGCGGCGAGAACGTCGGCGTTCAATTCTTCGTTCAGAAAATCCCGACTGCTCCTCGTCGACTGATCGAGGCTGTGGGCGTGCTCCTGATGGTGATTGTATCTACCTATGTCGCCGTCAACGCCATCAGACTCGGCGCACTGACGACGGGACAGACAACCGGTTCGGGGCTGCCGCTCCAGCTCACTTTCTATCCGATGGGCGTGGGGGCGGCGTGCATGGCGATCTTCGCCCTCGATCAATTTTGCCGCCGCGGTACCGGCGGGATCGTGACGGCGGTTGCCATCGTTGCCGCGCTCGCGGGGATTTGGCACGTGTGGAGCGTGCTCGCGCCTGGCACCATGCCGCGGCCGGGCGTGCTGATGCTCATCGGATTCGTGGTCGCGCTCGGCGGCGGTGTGCCGATCGCATTCGCGTTGGCAATCGCGGCGCTTATATTCATCTGGGTTCAGGGAAACTTGCCCGGAGTGATCTTTGCCCAGCAGATGGCGCGGGGCATCGACAACTTCGTTCTGCTGGCGATTCCGTTTTTCATCCTCGTCGGCTACGTCATGGAGGCGAACGGCATGTCCGCGCGCCTCATTGCGTTGCTGGAGCGGCTCGTCGGCCACGTCCGCGGCGGCCTCAACGTCGTCATGGTGCTGTCGATGGTGATCTTCTCCGGCATATCCGGCTCGAAGATGGCGGACGTGGCGGCGGTGGGCTCGGTGCTGATCCCGGCGTCGCGGCGCTCGGGGCAAAATCCCGGCGGTACCGTCGCCTTGCTCGCCGCTTCGGCGGTCATGGCGGAGACGATCCCGCCCTGCATCAACCTGATCATCCTGGGGTTCGTCGCCAATCTGTCGATCGGTGGACTCTTCATGGCCGGCTTGCTGCCGGCGGGGTTGATGGCTCTCGCGCTGATTGCGGTCGCGATCATCTTCGGCAGCCGCAGCGGCGCGACACCCGAAGCGGGGACAAGGAAATCCACGGCGAAGCTTTGGAGCGGTGCGGCCGTCACCATCGGCCTTATCGTGATCATCTTCGGGGGTTTCAAGTCAGGGTTTGCCACCGCGACGGAGATCTCCGCGTTTGCGGCACTTTATGCGCTGACGATCGGAGGCGCGGTGTTTCGCGAGCTCAGTGCGAGAGCTGCTGTACGCAGTTTCGTGCACGCGGCAACGCGGTCAGGCTTGGTGCTGTTTATCGTCGCCGCGGCGCAATCGCTCGCCTTTACGCTGACGTTGCAGCAAGTGCCGCATGCGCTCGCGGAGACCATGATCACCCTGTCGCATAGCAGCGGCACGTGGCTGTTTCTGCTGCTCTCGATCGCAATTCTGATCGTCATGGGCTCGGTTTTGGAAGGTGCCGCGGCATTGATCATTTTCGGGCCCTTGCTGGTTCCGGTCGCGGCGCAGCTCGGAATCGCACCGCTGCACTTCGGCGTCGTGCTGGTTATTGCCATGGGCATCGGCCTGTTCGCACCACCCCTCGGCCTCGGATTGTACGGTGCCTGCCTGATCGGAGGGGTGCCCATAGAAGTGACGGTCAAGCCGATGTTTCGGTATCTCGGATTGTTGTTGGCGTGCCTGCTGGTGATCGCGTTCACGCCGGCGTTATCGCTGTGGCTACCGCGTGCGCTGGGCTATTAGCGACTTCGCTCGGTCGCGCGACCACCGCCTCCGCCTCGGAACCTTCAGATAACGCGGTCGAGGACCCAGTTCGCGATCTCGCGGACGACCAACTCTTGGGATGAAAGGCGTCCCGGGACAGACAAAGACGAATGAAGGCCTGCTTGTTGACGCTCCGAGATGGCATTGTCCTCGGGTAGCGACTTATCCCAGCGCCGATAGTATTTCTCGACCTTTTCCGCGAAATCGGGACGCGCCATTGTGGCGCGCGGAAAGCAGGAGCCGATCACTACCTCGGTGCGGTCGGGCCCCCGAGGAAATTCCTGAAGCCACCACAGGCAATCCTGCGTCGCGGCCATGAAGGTGCAGGGATAGATCATCATGAAATAGCTGCCTTGCGCCGCTTTCGCATCCAGTGTCGGGATCGGCGGGAAGGCGTCGGCCAAATCTTCCGGCAACAGCGCGATCGTCTCGGACGCCGGCATATGCATGCCCCGCCATTCTCCCCGGCCCGTTTCGGAGGTCGTCACTTGCTTGCCGATCGAGAGCCGGTGGACGGTGGGAGTGTGGTATTCCTCCATCGCATTCTCGATGTAGATCTTCCAGTTGCAGGCGACGTCGTAGGTGCGTCGACGCACGCAAACCATGTCCGCGAGGTTATGAGAGGCCAGCCGTTCCGGAAGGTCGCCGAGATATTGATCGAGCGGCGCCGCCTGAGCATCCATATTCACAAAGAGAAAGCCGGCCCAGCGCTCGAGGCGGAGCGCTATGAGCCCGTACTGCTTCTTGTCGAACGCGATCGTCTGCTCCATCCCGGCCGCACCGATCAATTCGCCGCCGAGCCCATAAACCCAGCCATGATAAGGGCAGGCAATGGCGCGACAATTGCCGGCTCCCTCCAGGAGTTTTGTTCCGCGATGCCGGCACGTATTGGCGAAGGCGCGCACCACGCCCGCTTTGTCGCGCAGCACGAGGATGGGCTCGCCGCAGAGATCAAAGGTCATGTAGTCGCCGGGATTCGGGATCTCGTCCTCGCGGCCGAGGAAATTCCACGCCGTTCTGAAAATCCGCCCGACTTCTCGATCATAGAACTGCCGCGACGTGTAGCACCACGCCGGCAGCGTCGTCGCCTCCAGGGCGGGAAGCCTGACGCGTTGGTAATTTGCGGGATCGAACATATTGTCGCTCGGCATTATGCCAACTCCCGGCGTTCCCTCAGAATTTGGTCAGATAGGAATCGAGTTCCCATTCGCCGACCGTGTTGTGATAGCTCCACCACTCCTTCTGTTTGAGGGCGACGTAAGACTCGAACAACTCGGCGCCGCAGACGGCGGCCGCGAGCGGATCCCGCGCGAAAGCCTCGATGGCCTCGAGCAAAGTGCGCGGCAGGCTCTTTACGCCGCGTTTGGCGAGTTCCGCTTCGCTGAGCTCGTACATGTTCACGTTGTTCGGCTCGCCCGGGTCAAGGTCGTGCTCGATGCCTTCAATGCCGGCGCCCAGCACCATCGCGGCGGCGAGATAAGGGTTCATCGAAGGGTCGACCGCCCGACACTCGATCCGTGCATCGGACAGATAGACGCCGTGATGGTCCTTCGCATCGCCCTCGATCTGCGGGCGCAGCAGCGGCACGCGCATCATGTGCGTGCGGTTGTTTCCGCCATAAGAGATGAAAATCGGCGCCCAGGTATAACCCGTCATCGAGCCGCTTTTGATGAGCCGCTTGTAGGAGTTCACCGTCGGGCATGTCGTCGCCACGATCGCCGGCGCGTGACGCAGGACGCCGGCCAAAAACCGGTAGGCCGTCTTCGACAGGCCGCAGCCTCGTCGGTCCCGAGCATCGCCAAAGACATTCTTGCCGCTTTTCAGCTCGTACATCGACATATTGAAATGCGCGCCGCTGCCGGTTCGATCGGCATAGGGCTTCGCCATGAAGGTCGCTTCAAAGCCGTGCCGGCGCGATACTTCCTTCATCATCATGCGCCACAAGGTGAAGCGGTCGGCCATCGTCAGAACGTCCGCGTAGGCGAAATCGAATTCAAACTGGGAATTGGCATCCTCGTGATCGAAGGAATGCACTTCCCAGCCGAGCGCATTCATGTAGCCGACCACCTCGTCGAGCCACGGCAGGTTCTCCAGCAGGCTCACCACGTCATAAGCCGCCTTCGGCAGTACATCCAAGGCATTGGCCGGACGGATCTTGTTACCCTCGCGGCGAACCAGAAAAATCTCGCACTCGATGCCGAGATTGAAGCCGAGCCCATGGCGCTTTAAACGTTCGATCTGCCGCTGCAATATGGTGCGCGAGCACATCGGCCAGGCTGCCTCGTGATAATGCAGATTTCCGGGTGCCCAGGCGACCTCCGGCCTCCAAGGCAATATGGTCACGGCGCGCGGGTCGGGATAAAGCGCGAGCTCATCGTCGCTTGGCATCTGGCCCAAGCCATCGAGCGCCGCTCCAGTGAACAGCTCCGATCCGCGCATCATCCGTTCAAAATGCTCGATCGGCACCGCCTTGGCCTTTGATACGCCATGCGCGTCCACGTACGAGGCGAGGCAATACTTGACTCCCCGCTCCATTAAGTCGTGCTTCTGCGTGCTCAGCGCGGCCGAGCCTACGGCCCTTTCGCGCGCCGCCGATGGTCCGGAATGAACCGCGCCTCGCCGATTTTTCTTGGTGACCCCCATTGCAGAATCCTCGCTCAGAAAACGGTGGGAACCGCCGAGTTTAGTCTTACACTGGCGCGCGTTTTAAGCACGAGGGATTTACCCGATGAGCCAGCACATCGCCGGACCCGGTAGGTCGAGGCGAGGCGACAACCCTGGAGCGAGGGCCGACCGCGCCACGCCCGTTCATCTTCACATCGAGAATCTCAGCGCGCTGGGAGAGGTCTTTGAGGCAACGCCGCGGCGCGTCAAGGAGGCCATCCAGCGCCATCCCGGGCTCGGCGCCAGGGTCAAGATCACGATCGGTTATGACGGCGACATCTTTGCCAAGGCGATAGCCACGGCCGACGCGCTGTTCGGGTGGCAATTCGATCGAACCAATTTGGGACAGTGCGCACCAAATCTCCGTTGGATTCATGCGCACGGCGCGGGGGTGAGCCACCTGATGCCGCTCGATTGGCTGCCGCCGGGCGCCGTCCTGACCAACAGCAGCGGCGTGCATGGTCCCAAGGCCGACGAATATACGCTGATGGCCCTGCTGATGCTCAACAACAATTTGCCGCAAAGCGTCACCAATCAGCGCAAGGGACGTTGGAAGCAGCTCTTTAATACGGCGATTGCGGGGAAGACCCTGCTCATTGTGGGCGTCGGTCACGTGGGCGGCGGTGCCGCCAAATGGGCCAAGCGCCTCGGTCTCCGGGTTATCGGCGTTCGCCGCACGGGGAAGCCGCATCGCTACGTCGACGAAATGTACTCGACTTCGTCCTTGCGTGAGCTGCTCCCGCGCGCGGATTTCGTGCTTGTCACGGCACCTCACACACGCGCCACCAAGCACCTTATCGGCGCCCGAGAGATCGGGCTGCTCAAGAAAGGCGCCGGACTCATCAATTACAGCAGGGCTCACCTCGTCGACTATCAGGCGCTGCTCAAGCGGCTGCGCACCGGCGAAGTGAGCGCCATTCTCGACGTGTTCGATCCCGAGCCGCTTCCCGCGTCATCGCCGCTCTGGCAAGCACCCAATGTCATCCTTACGCCGCATTGTTCTTCCGACGATCGAGCGCTCTATACGCCGAAGACCCTCGACCTGGTGTTTGACAATATGGAGCGCTTCATTGCCGGAAAGCCGCTGCGCAATCGCGTGAGCGCGAAGCACGAATACTAGAGGCGGGGCCGGAATCGCACGGCCGTCGCCGGGGAGATCATTGGCCGTTCAGGCGCACGGCAGGAAAGTACAAACCCAGGAGCCGTCGGTCCCAGCATTGTCCTTTTGCTCGCTCCTCGCTGCTGGCAAAGGTGTAGTCGTAGAATTGAGCGCGCACAAAAATCGGCGCCTTCTCTGGAAAAGGATTTCCTTTCAAGAGAGCCGTCACGGCCGGATCGTTCTCCAGCAACCGCTCGAGGAAATGCCAAAACCAAGGCAGGCGCTGCGGGTCTTCGAGTGCCGCGAACCACATCTGCCAATCCAGGCGAGGCTGGTGCGGAATGTTCCAGCGCGCGCACTGTGTGACATCACCGGGTTTGTATCGAAATTCGTAGTCTCGCCATTCACTGCCATCGGCCGAACCCTGAATAACGATCTCATGGCGGTTCGTGGTCATGACCGCGAAAAGGCCGTAAGAGCTGACGATATGCAGCGGCTCAATAAAGCTGTCGACGATTTGCGCCGCGGCAGGGGGATTGCCGCCGAAACGCTCGTCCATTTGCACGAGACTGCAGAATACCATCAGCAATGCCACAGCATTGACGAGAACGATTACCGGCCGCCGCGGTGTCCGGCCACTCGCCGGCACTTTGAACGGCGCAGCCACGCGGCGCAGAAACGTCTTTCGTACCGCTGCGTCATCGAATAGCGCGAGGCACAGCAGCATGGTCTGCAGGTTGAACCAGTTGTAGTTGCCGGTAAGGAAAATGCAGATTTGCAGGAGCAAAATGCCGAAGGCCGCGACAAATCGCAGCCTGCGCGGACAAAAGATCAGGAACGGCAAGAGCAGCTCGATGAAAAACGTGCCGCCGGTGGCAAACTTCAAGAGGCCCAGCGGCAACTGAGCTGCGTACCACGCAACGGGGGTGGGCAGAGGCTGAGTCAGAAAGTGGTACGAGAGAGCCGAAAGGTTCCACCAACTGGGATCGCCGCTCAGCAACTTGACCACCCCAGACATGAACGTGAAGCGGAACAACAGCCAGCGCAGCAACCAGATGCCCGGAGCCGGGGCGATGCTCATCAGAAGCGCGATGAACCCGGTTTCCAGCAGAAACGTGTCCCACTGGAAATTCATGAAGACCTGTCCTGCATAGAGGAGCGAGAGGTAGAGGACGTAGAGCAGGAGCAGGCTCGCGCGCGGCAACAAATTTGCAGTCAAGAATATGGATAACCCGACTCCCGCCCAGCACACGACCTCTATGGCGAGGTCGCTGTCGTCGAACCAGAACACCATCGGTACCGCGAAGAACCGCTCCGGTCCGATCTGGCGGCTGAGTGCATCGACCAATTGAGTGAGTGGCAGGATGCCGTGGCTGCCGATGAGACCCTGAGATTGCACGGCGAAGGAGGCAAAGGCCGACAGATAGATGAGTCCCAAGAATCGCAGGAACAGGAACGATACGAGATCGTATCGCGGAGGCTCGTGGTTTCCGCCCCAGAGCAAAAGACTGACGCGGAAAAAGGCCGGGCGGTGCGCGGCGACGAAAGCGTAAGTCCGTTCGGAGACGGCGGCGAAGCCGGGCAGATTTTTATAGAGGGGGAGCCAAAATCCTCGCCCGCGCGCGTGACTGAGAGTCAGAAAGCTGGCCTCGGCTGCGCTCGCGCGATGGCCGTCTGGTGCGATGAATTGCACCGCGCGCTGAAACTCGGCCGCTGAGATGGCGGGGTATCGTGCCGCGACTTCTTGATACGGCCGATATTCGACGGTGTCGCCGGTAAGCCGCTGCCAGTAGCGCGCCCAATAGCCGCAGAATCCGCAATCGCCGTCGTAGATCAGCAGCGGGCGCGGCCTCGCGGCCGGCGTCTTCGCATCTTCGACGGGCTTATTCACGGATTTCTCTCGTGGGGCATTGACCGACGATGAGCGCCGAGGCACGCCTCGACGATCATGATCGTGGTCCAGCTCGGCGGTTCTGACAACCCCGGAAGACAAGGAGCCTCGCCTTACCCGACTGAGGCCGCTCCGCTTATGAATTCGACGAAAAGTGGTGAGGCCCCGGAGATCGCCGTGAGGGAAACGGGACCTCTCGCAAGCGAAAACGAGACCTCGCCATCCTGACCGATCGCGATCTCACCCAACGCCTCGGGCGCGGTTCTGGCAACGCCTCGCATCGCCACTGAATAGCGTCCCGGCGCTGGCTTCAGCACGCCGCCGGGCCAATCAACCGACCAACAGCCGGACATCTGGGACCCGCGGTAAGCCAGTCCGATCTCGATGCTCCAACGATACCCAAGTGCGACGGTGGCTTCGGCAACGTCGCCGGCTCGGATAAACTCGCGGACATGTGAGGTCGAGCAGATCACGTCGCGGTGACAGATTCTGTTGACCACTGAGACGCCAAAGCCAAGGTCATGCCCCATGCGTTGCAAAAGGGCGCTGTCGCCGCCCCGCTTGGTTCCAAATCGGAAATCGTCACCCAGCACCACGTGACTGACGCTTAGGCCCATGTTCAAGACTTCCAGCACGAAGGTCTCGGCACTTTGGCCCGCAAATCTGTGGTCAAAGGCCGGACTGAAGATGAAGTCGAAGCCCATCCGCGCGAGAGTCTCGTGCTTGGTCGCCGGCGTCGAAAGCCTGAACGGCCCGCTCCCTGGGTCGAACAACTGACGCGGATGGGGTTCAACCGACATGATGCCGAGCGGCAGGTCTGCTGTCGCCGAATGGTGTCTGGCCGCGGCGAGGAGAGCCTGATGCCCCCTATGAAAGCAGTCGAAATTGCCGAGCAGCATCACGCTGCGCTTCAAATGCGCGGGCGTCGCGGCCGCATCGGTGATGATCGGCGGCGGGGATCGCCATGACCGGGGCGCGAGGCATGGCGGACCTGCGCTGTTCGCGAATGGAGTCGGCTTCTCAAGCTCTCTGGCTGAGAAGCCCTGCAGTGCTCTTGCGGCGATCAATGGATGCTGCTCCCCTCGCCGGTGCCTTATGCCGCTGCTCGCGCCAGTCTCTGGTCGAGACGCGCGGGTCGGCCATAGGAACGCTTCGCATAGATGAGCGGGTCACCGCCATCATCGAGGAAAACTTCCATCGCCTCGCCGATGAACAAATAATGCGTCCCCACTCGGATCGCCTGCACCAATCGGCAATCGAACGCGACGAGCGGGTCGATAACGCGGGGTGCGGCCGTCGCCTGGCGGGTCCAGCGTGCACACGAGAACTTGTCGCCGTCCGCTGATTTGGTGCGCCCGGCGAAACAGTCGGATATGTGGGATTGGTCGGCGCGCAGGACATTGACGCAGAATACGCCGTTCCGTTGGATCGCTGCTGCCGCTGGGCTCAAGTGGTGCACGCAAACCAGCAGCGACGGCATTGGTGTGTCTGCCGATACCGAGGTCATGGCCGAAACCGTCACGCCCGCGCGGCCCGCGGGTCCGTCCGTGGTGACCACGCTGACGCTCGACGCCGTGCAGCTCATGGCTTCGAGAAACCGTTGCCGTTGCACAGGATCGACAAGCGTGGAGATCGTGTCCATGGCGGCGGGTCCTACTCGGCGGCCGAACGATGGCCGAGCGTTGCCGGGGTATTGCTCGCAAACCATTGTTGGACGGCGGTGTCGCCGGGTGTCGCTGCGTCCTTCTTCATGACTCGCGGCGAGAGTCCGGCGGCGTCTTTGACAAAGTCCAGCGCGTTGCCCCATCCGAAGCTTCGATAGACGGCCGCCAGATGCGCGAAGGGCGGCGACTGGGCAAAGAGCTGGAAGGTGAGCCGATGCCCCGCATAGTCGGAATTGAGCAGGTCTCGGGCAAAGGCCAAAAGACGGCGCCGATCCTCGGCGACCCAGTCTTCGTTGACGCTGTAGAATTTCTCGAGCCAATGTCCGGCAATCGGGTCCCGGAAGGCCGCCGCATCGGGAGTGACGCAGATTTGGCCTCCGCAGAGCTCGCGCGCAATGTGCATCATGCGCGGCAGGTTCGAGCATGCATGGACCCGCCCCGTATAGAGCAGCGACTGGTTTGGCATCAGCAGGCCGGCCGGGCTTTTTTCCGCGAGCGTGATGGCGGCCGTCAGATGGGCATTGATGCCCTCGCGATAGACTGCGAGTTCGGCGAGTTTTTCCTGTACGGCCTGCTGCTTGTCGAGACCGGTCTGTCGGACATTGAAGAGGGCCGCGCCGATCATCATGTCCGCGACTTTGAGGCTTCGCTGAACGAAGGCGAAGGCCGAATAGCGATGCAATGTCGCCCGGATGAAGGTCGCGGCCTTCGTATGCCGGTAGAACAGGACATCCTCCCAGGGGATCAGCACATTGTCGAAGATCACCAGCGAATCCACCTCGTCGAACTTGTTGGCGAGTGGATAGTCCTCTTCGGGCGCGCGGCCCGCGAAGCCCGTGCGGCAGATGATCTTGATGCCCGGAGAGTTCAAGTTGCAGATGAAGCCGACGGCGTAGTCGGATAGCGCCGCATCGCCCCAATTGGCGATCGTGGGCTTGGTGAAGGCCTGGTTGGCGTAGGCCGCCGCGGTTTCATATTTGGCGCCGCGCACGATGATGCCCTGATCCGTTTCCTTCACGACGTGCAGCAGCATGTCGGGATCTTGATCCTGCGGCCGCTTGGAACGATCGCCCTTCGGATCGGTGTTGGCCGAGACATGAAACGGGTCGCTCTTGATGACGCGGTCGATATGGATCCGGATGTTGTGGGAAAACTGCGGATCGACCTCGTTCAGCACATCCTGCCCGTCGAACAGCGACCACATCTCGCCAACCGTTTCGTCACCGACTCGAGTGACCACGCCCTTGATCGCATTGAAGACGGTATCTGTCGCGCGCCGCTTCTCCCACCAGTCCTGTTGCGTGCGCGGGAGCTTGAGAGCGACGGCATACTTTTCGCCGCGCTCCGTGTAGGTCATGAGCTCCGAGGTCCTGGGATTGTGCTGCATGTCATAAATGCGGGCTCGGATATCGACGAGCGGCTTGAACATCGGGTGCGAGGGAACGTCTTTCACGCGCTCGCCGTTGATGTAAACCTCGCGGCCATCGCGAATGGAGCTCAAATATTCTGTGCCGCTGCGGATCATTCTTTTCTCCTCCTCCGACGCCGGGTTCACGGGCCCCGCCATGCTGCGCCAGACGAAGGAAACCGCGTCTTCCAATCCAAAGAAAGACTATTCTGATTAGTTTCTAGATAGAGTAACATTTGTTTAGCGCGAATTCCGTTGATGCGTCGGAGGAGGCAGTGATCCGAGTGTCTCTCAAGCAGCTCTCCTACTTCGCGGGTGTCGCAGACGCAGGCTCCTTGGCTGCGGCGGCCAGAGCGCTGCATGTGAGCCAGCCCTCCGTGTCCGCTGCGCTGACGGCGCTCGAGAGGACGTTGGGCGTTGACCTGTTTCTCAGGCACCACGCGCAGGGCGTGACGCTAACACGCACGGGCCGGCAGCTCCTCGATTCCGCGCGCACGATCCTCGCTGAGGTGGAGGATTTCGAAGCGGCGGCTCAAGCGGTCACGCGGGATCCCGCGGGCGTTCTATGGGTCGGCTGCTATCCCACGCTGGCGGCCGTCTTGATGCCGGCGATCATCGGTCAGCTCGCGCAGCACTACCCGCGCATCAAGATTCGGATGGTCGAAGGCACCGAGGATGAGTTGCTGCCCAAGCTGGAGCAAGGCGCGATCGAATACGCGCTCCTCTTCGGCGAGAAGTTGCCGGAGACCGTCAAGCGCATCGTCATCGAGAAGTGTCCCCCGCATGTTCTGCTCTCGAGCAAGCATCGGTTCGCACGGAGAAGTTCCGTCTCGCTACGGGACCTGCAAGACGAGCCCTTTGTCCTGATGGATACGCCTGCGGGGCGTGAGTACTTTCTGAAGCTCTTTCGGGATACGGGCATCGAGCCGCAAATCGCGTACCGTTCGCCCTCCTTCGAAGTCATCCGTGGGCTCGTGGGTCAAGGCCTTGGCTATTCGCTGCTGGTGACCCGTCCAAGGTTCGATGTCACCTATGATGGCTTTCAGCTCTCGTGCGTGGCGATCAAGGAAGCGGTCGAGCCCGCGCTGATCTGCCTCGTGCGCATGCCGACCGCCCGGCAAACTCAAATCGGCGCGATTTTTCAGGAAGTCTGTCTCGCGACCCGGCGTGGAACGCGGGCGATCCCTAGCCTCGCTCGCAGGCGAGCATCACCTCGATAAGGCGATCCACTTCATCTTCGGTATTGTAGAAGGCGGGGGAGATTCGAACCCCGCCGGCGCGGCTGCTGACGGCGATATTGGCCGCCGCGAGAGCACTCATGGTCTTCGTGAGGTCGCGCGGCAGCACGTTGATGATTTGCGAGCGCATCGCGTTATCGAGTGGGCTCAGAAACCTCATGCCGGCGCTCTTGAGACGCTCCACGACGCGATCCGCGAGCATGCGGTTTCTCGCAAACACCGCGTTCCAGCCGAGCTCCTCAAGCAGCGTGAGAGACGCCGCCAATCCATGCACCGCCGCGATGTTGATGTTGCCGTGGTTGAAGCGGCGGGCGGTATGGCCGGGCTGGAAAACGTCGCGAAATCCGTATTCTTGCGAAGCAAGTCCGCGATCATCGCTCTGCCAGCCGGCATAGGGCGGGTCAAAGCGCTCCAGCAATTCCTTGCGGCAATAAAAAATTCCGAGCCCGAGCGGCGCCAGGAGCCATTTGTGACTGCCGGCCGCGAGGAAATCGACGCCCGAGCGAACGTCGACAGGCAGCGCACCGAGCGACTGGATGGCATCGACACAGAAATACGCGCCGACCGATCGGCAAATTTCCGCGATTGCGGACAGATCGTGTCGCAAACCGTTGATCCAAGCCACGTGACTCAGTGCAACAACCCGCGTGCGCCGGTCGGCGGCGGCAGCGATGTCGCCGGGATCGATTCGCCCCCTCCGGTGTCGCACGATCCGCGGCTCGATGCCTCGGCGACGCAGTTTCAGCCACGGATAGGCATTGGGAAAATACTCAAGGTCGTTGAGGATGACATTGTCGCCTTCGCGCCAGTCGAGCATCGAGGCGACGATATTGATGCCCTCCGAGGTGTTCTGCGTGAAGGTGACCTCTTCCTCGCCGGCACCGATCAGGCGCGCCACGCTCTCTCGGGTTCGATCGAGCGTTGCAAGCCAATTCCAGAAGCCATCGACGCCGCGCTCGCTGCGCTCCTGAAGTTCAGCCGTGGCCGCATCGACAGCTCGTTTCGGAAGCGGCGAGAGAGATGCGTTGTCCAGATAGATCCGGGTTTTCGTAACGGGGAATTCTTGCCGCACAAGAGCTAAGTCCATGGCGACTTCCCGCGTGGCAAGCTCATCGCCTAACGGAACGCCAGGGTCGCGAACTGGTCGCCGAAATTCGTGAACGGCTTCTGCGTGAAACCGATCACGTCGGCGCGCAGCAGATTGCCCGTATTGGAGCAGAAGCACGGGACCAGCGGCATGTCCTCGACCATCATCGCTTCGGCCTTCTTGTATATCTCGCCCCGCTTGCCGCGATCCAACTCTGAACGGCCGCGCTCCAGTATCTGGTCCATCGCGGTATTGGCGTATCCCTGAAAGTTGCGCCAGCCGTTGCTGTGCAGGATATCGTACAGATCGTCGGGATCGACCACGCCAAGCCAGCCCCAGATGGCAGCATCGAATTCGCCCGATTTCAGCCTGGCAAAGACGGTATTGGCCTCCGTCACCTCGACGCGAAGGCTTGTCCCCAAGGTGTCATTCGCCTGGGCGACGATGATCTCAACGGCCTGCTTCCAGAACCCGGGACCCCAAGTCAGTACCGCGGCGGGCGTCGTCGCGGGGTGTTTTGATTGCGCGAGTTCCTTCTTGGCTTGCTCGGCATTGTATTGCGTCAGCGGCCGGGGTGCCGGGTCATATGCGAAGGTGAGCGTCGGCGGTATGAGACCTTGGCTCGCAACGGCTTCGTTGAACTGGGCTGCTTTGATCAATGCACCGCGATCGAAGGCCATGGAGAGCGCGCGACGGAAATGCACGTCGTCGAAGGGAGCGCGCCGATTGTTCAGCGCGATGTAGCGGTTGTTGAGCCCCGGTTGCGACAGAACCCTCACCTCGGGGCGTTTGCGTAAACCTTCCGCATCCGCCGGCGGCACGCTGCTCGTCAGGTCGACTTGGCCGGCGAGCACGGCGGTCTCGCCGCTGCTTTCCTCGGCGATCAGAAGAACCTCGATCGCGCGCAGAACCGGCTGCCCCTTGAGGAAGTAGTCGCCGAACGCCTCCAGCTTAACCGATTGACCGGGCTGCCAATCCACGATCTTAAAGGCACCGGTGCCGATGGGACGTCGCGCAAACGCTTCCGCTCCCATGGTCTCGACCGCATGCCGCGGAACGATCTGAGTGCCGTTGCGGAAGTTGCAAAGGAGCGTCAGAAGCGGCGCGTATGCTTCCTTTGTCTTGATGCGGATCGTGAGCGGGTCCACGACCTCGACGCTGTCGAGAACGGCGAGCTTGCTTCGATAGGGCGAGGCAAACTTCTCGTCGAGCAGGCGATCAAAGGTGAACTTCACGTCGTCCGCCGAAAGCATGCTTCCATCGTGAAAGCGTACGTTCGGCCGCAACTTGAATGTGTATGTCGTCGGGTCGGCAACCGCGTAGGACTCGGCGAGATCGGGAACGATCTCCATCTTGTCGTCGAACTTGAGCAGGCCATTGAAGACCGCCCAAAGGACGAAATACTCCTGTATCAGGCTGGCCTTGCCGGGATCGAGCGTGTTGATGACGTTGAATCCGGTAATAGCGGCCGTTGCGTTGTCGCGCGCGGCCCAGGCTGTCGGCCCAAAAGCCGAAAGCGCAATCGCCGCTGCGCTCGCTCCGACAACACTTCGTCTCGTCAGCGTTATTTGGCGCAAGCGAATCCTCCCCTGCGAAGCTTCGCTGCAAAAAAGTATCGGCAGTCGACAACCCTGTCAAACGCGATGGACTGCAGCAATGCTGCGTGCGGCAAGGCGAGCCTGCTACATAACGAAACACAGTCTGATCGCGTCGAGAATCGCGGCGGCGATGTTGCGGCTCGCCACCGCGTCGCCAATCCGGTGCAACTCGAATTCGCGCTCGCCCGTAAACGGCTGCGATCTGCCGTTCAACAGCGCCTCCAAGTCGGTGACGCCGTTGTTAGCGGAGTCCTGGCGAAGATCGCGGTAGAGCTGGTCGGCCGGCGCGGTACCTCTCTCAATGATCACTTGATCCGCCGCAAGCTCGATGGTGCCGCGCGTCATCAGATTCCTGAAAGTGGCAAGAAGTCGGTTGCCGCGGCGTTCCACTTTTTCGATTTCATGATCGAAGGTCATGGGTAGTTTGAGCTCGTAGGCGCGCCGCTTCCAAATGGCTCTCTCGGCGTAGGTGAGTTCTTGGGCGAGCTGTCCGTCGATGGACACGACTTGCACGCGCCGCCCTTGCCCGGCGGCAAGCTCGGCCGCCTGCGGCGCCGGGTGTCGTCCAGTGCCGTCATAGATCAGAACGTCGTTCGCTAGAGGCGCCCCGCCGATCGCGTCCCATACGCTGGTGCAGAGATCGGCACCCGGAAGCCACTCGATGTCGGGCGTGCCTCCGGTTGCGATGATCGCGACGTCGGGATGTTCCGCGACCACGTCGGCGCGCTCCACAAAGGCGTTGAGGCGCACCTCCACGCCAAGCCGCTGCAACTCTTGCCGACGCCAATCGATAATTCCAATGATGTCTTTGCGCCAGCTGGCGCGCGCCGCCAACAGCACCTGACCGCCCAGCTTGTCGGAGGCCTCGAACAGCACCACCCGGTGGCCGCGCTCGGCGCACACGCGCGCCGCTTCAAGCCCCGCGGGTCCGCCGCCCACCACCACGATGCGGCGCCCCGGCTTGTCCGATCGCTCGATGACCTGAGGCAGCACGCCTTCCCGCCCGGTCGAGGGATTGTGCAGGCAGTGCGGCCGATACTGCGATTGGCAGTGCGTGGCGCCGACGCAAGGACGAATCAGCTCTTCTTTTCCGGCTTGGAGCTTGGCAACGATGTAGGGATCGGCGATGTGGGCGCGCGTCATCGCGACCATATCGAGCAACCCCTCGCGAATCGCGTAACGCGCCGTGGCAATATCCGCGATACGCGCCGCATGGAACACCGGCAGCTTCACTTCCTTCTTGAATTGACCGACGCGTTTGAGCCACGGCGCGATCGGCGAGGCCATGCCGGGCATGTTGTCGACGGCAAGAGCGATTTCCGTGTCCATCCGGCCGTAGATCGCGTTGAAGAAATCGATGAGACCCGTGCGCTCGAACACATGAGCGATCTCAACGCACTCCTCGAACCCCATATCCCCGGGGGTATCTCCTTCATCGACCACGTAGCGGAATCCGACCAGAAAATCGGCACCCGTGCGCCGCCGTATTTCCTCGAACACCATCAATCCAAATCGACAGCGATTGGCGAGCGTGCCTCCGTACCGATCGGTGCGATGGTTGGTCTTGGGCGAGAGGAACTGGCCGATCAGATGGCCGCCTGCCAGCGTCTCGATCCCGTCGAGACCACCTTCCTTGCAGCGGAGCGCCGCGGCGCCGAACGACTTCGTCACTCGATCGATGTCGTCCTCGTCCATCTCCTTGGGGAAACTGCGGTGCAGCGTCTCGCGTATCGGCGAGGGGCTAATGGTCGGCAGCCAGTTCGAAGCATAAGGCTCGCCGCGCCGGCCGAGATGAGTGATCTGGCACATGAGCGCCGCGCCATGGGCGTGAATACGGCGCGAGAATTGCTGCAGGTGTGGAATGATTTCATCCACGCCCACATTGAGCTGCCGAAAAATGTTCGGTGAGTCCGGAGCCACGTTCGACGAGCCGCCGAACATGGTGAGCGCGATTCCGCCGCGTGCCTTTCCTTCGTGGTAAAGCTGGTAGCGCTCGGCCGGCATGCCGCCCTCTTCGAGCCCGGCCGCGTGGCTTGTGCTCATCACGCGGTTCTTCAGCGTCAGATGCTTGATCTGAAATGGCTGGAGAAGAGGATCGCGGGCGGGAAAGGAGGGTGGCTCGACGCGAGATTGTTCAACTGCCATTGCGCAAACTCCCTTAGGCCAATTCGCCAAGCTCGTGCCAGCGATGACATGCGACCAAGTGCTGTTCGGCACTCGCTTCCAGAGCCGGGTGGACTTCGGTACAGCGCCGGACCGTGTGCGGGCAGCGCGAGCCGTAGCGGCATCCGGTCGCCGAGGGCGGCGCCGTGATCGGGTCGGCATCATCCGGACCGGCATTCTCTTCCAAGGTACCCAACAGCGCCCGCGTATAGGGGTGGCGGGGTCGGGTGAATATCTCCTCGGTCGGACCGAGTTCGACAAGCTTGCCGAAATACATGACGCCGATGCGATGGCAGAGATAGCGGGCCACATGCAAATCATGGGTGATGAAGAGAATCGACAATGCATGAGCTGTCTGCACATCCACGAGGAGATTGAGAATCTGCGCGCGCACCGAAACGTCGAGCTTCGAGACTGCCTCGTCGGCAACGAGCACATGCGGTGACAGAGTGAGCGCGCGGCCAATGGCGACCCGCTGCAACTGACCTCCCGAAAGCTCGTGCGGAAAACGGCTGCCGAATGCAGGCGACAGCCCCACACGCACAAGCATCCCGTCGACGTGACGAGGAATCTGATCTCGCGGACAGATCGCGTGGAGCCGCAGAGGAAGCGAAAGCGCCTGCGCCACGGTTTGACGCGGGTTGAAGGAGGAGAGCGGGTCCTGGAACACCATTTGCAGGTCGCGTCGATAGGGGCGCAGCGCGCGCTCGCCAAGGGTGGCGAGATCGACGCCTCGAAAGAGGATGCGGCCTTCGCTCGGGCGATGGAGGCGCAATAAAGCCTTGGCCAGTGTCGTCTTGCCGCTGCCCGACTCACCCACCAACCCCAGTATCTCGCCGCCGCGAATATCGACCGTTACGTCATCGACGGCGCGGAACTGGCGCGTTGGATCGCTCGCACGTCCGGAGAATGAAACCGAGAGGTTCTGGAGCTGAACCAGAGTCGGCGCGGCGGTACTCACGCCGACTCTCCGAGAAAGCAGCGCGCCTGATGCTGCGGCGGGCCGAACATGGGCGGCTCGATCGCGCGGCAGCGCTCCATGACCTGGGCGCAGCGCGGCGAGAACGGACAGCCCGGCGGCGGGTTCGCGAGATTGGGCGGATCGCCGGCGATTTCCTTGAGGCGCGCCGCTCTGGTTTTGAGTGCGATCGCAGTCGCGATCAGCCCTTGCGTATAGGGGTGTCGAGGCGCTTCGAAAACTTGGCGAGTGGGTCCGATCTCCACGATCTTGCCTGCGTACATCACGGCAATGCGGTTGCAGAGCGCCGCCGCCAAAGTCATATCGTGCGTGATGAAGAGGAAGGCCGCCCGGAGACGGGTCTGAAGGCGTCGGAATAGCCCGAGAATTTGCCGCTCGACGATGTTGTCCAGGTTCGTCGTCGGTTCATCGGCGATGACGAGGTCCGGCTCGAGCGCAAGGACCATCGCGATCAGAATCCGTTGCGCCATCCCGCCGCTGAGTTGATGCGGATACAAGCGCAGTACGCGCTCGGGCCTGGGTATGCCGACCGTCCGGAGTGCTGTCGTCGCCAATTCGCGCCACGCCGCATCGCTGCGCTCGCGAGTGCGGATCACTTCTCGCAGATGCCAGTCCACGCGTTTTGCAGGATTAAAGGCCCCCATCGGATTTTGAAAGATCATCGCGAGCCGCCGACCGCGAAGGGACTGGAACTGCCGATCGCTCAACCCCTGCAGCTCGGTATCAGCAAAGCGCAGAACGGCACTCGAGAGATGGGCATTCGGCGGCAGCAGGCGGAGAATTGAAAGCCCGGTCACGGTCTTGCCCGAGCCGGATTCGCCGATCAGGCCGAGCATCTCGCCTTCAACGATCGACAGATCCACCCCGCGCACGACTTCGATGCTGCCCTCATGCAGGTCGAACCTCGTGCGAAGGTCGCGAATCTCGAGCACGGATTTGGGTTCGCTCGTCAAGACTGGGTTCTCTGGCGGAGTCGAGGATCCATGAGATCGCGCAGACCGTCGCCAAAGAGGTTGAGACCCAGTAGCGCACACGAGATGGTCGCGCCCGTCATCGTCAGCACCCAGGGAGCGCGCGCGAAGTATTCACGTCCGTCGGCCATGATGACGCCCAGAGACGGCGTCGGGGGCTGCACGCCGACGCCGAGAAAGCTCAGCCCCGCCTCGATCACGATGCCGAAGGCAATTCCGATGGTCGCCTGGACAATCAGGGGCGCTGCGATGTTCGGCAATATCTCTCGCATCAGGATAAGGGGAGTGGGTTCGGCCATCAACCGCGCCGCCTGGACGAAAGGTTCCTCGCGGACGAGAAGCGTCATGTTGCGCCCAAGGCGCGCGAAGATCGGGAAATAGGTGAGCGCGATCGCGATCGATACGTTGAGGGCGCCGAATCCCAACACCACCATCAGAAAGAGCGCCAGCACGAAGGAGGGAAACGCGAACAGCAGATCGGCGAAGCGCATGAGCAGCATGTCCACATAGCCGCCCTTGTATGCGGAGACCATGCCGAGTGCCACACCTGCACTCGCGGCGATTGCGATGCCGGTCGCGCTCAGCAACAGCGAAACGCGCGCGCCATAGAGTACGCGCGTCAGCACATCGCGGCCAAATGAATCGGTCCCGAAAGGATGTGACAGAGACGGCGCAGAGAGGAGGTCGAGGAAGTCGGTGTGATCGGGTCCGTAGGGCATCAACGCGGCGCCGAGCGTCGCGGCAAGAATCATGAATGCGGTTATCCCAGCGCCGAGCACCGCCGTCGGGTTGCCGAGAAACGAGGCGAGAAGACGAGAGAGCTGATTGCGGCGCGGCGTCATGTGGACCGCCGCGGGTCCAACGCCACGCAAAGGAGGTCGACGGCGAAGTTGACGAGCAGCACCACGGTCAAAAATACGATGGTGCAGGCAAGCACCGTCGGATAGTCGCGGGCGAAGACCGCATCGACCATCAGGGAGCCCAGTCCCTGGATGCCGAAGATGCGCTCGATCACGACCACGCCGCCAAGGAGGTAACGGATTTGCAGCCCGATCACGGTGACGTAAGGGATCAGCGCGTTTCGAAAGATGTAGTGACGGAACACGAAGGGGGCGGAAAAGCCGAACGATCGCGCGACCGTGACATATTCTCGATTGGCCGTGTCGAGGAGAGACGTCCGCAGCATACGGGAGAACACCGCCGCCATCGGCGCGGCAATCGCCAATGCGGGCAGGAATCCGCTGTGGAATGCGCCGGATATGGAGTCCATGGGCGAGATGAATCCGTAGGCCGGAAAGAGGTGCCAGCCGAGCGCGAGCGCGAATATCAGCATGTAGCTGAGCCAAAAGTCGGGCATCGAGATCCCAAGCACGGCAATGGATGTGGCGAGCGTGTCGATCGCGCGGCCCCGGCGTAGCGCCGCCACCGTGCCCATCGTGAGCGAGATCGCGACCGCCATCAGCACCGCGTAAAGACCAACGAATGCCGTGATCGGCAATCGAGCGGCGATCAGCTCGGAGATCGGTATCCCGCCGGCGATGGTGAGCGACAGGCCGAAATTCCCGTGCAACAGACCGCTGAGCCAGATCCAGAATTGCACGCCGAGCGGTTCGTCGAGATGGTGCGCGTGGCGGAATGCGGCCACTAGCTCGGGGCGTGCATTCTCGCCCAAAACCGCAAGGGCGGGGTCGCCCGGCGCGGCTTTGATGACGACAAAGACGATGAGCGCGCCCGCCAGCAGGGTCAGAAGAGCACCGGCGAGGCGACCCGTCAGATAGAGCGCAGATCTTGGCACCTCCGCCTCCTTATCGGCGATGGGCCCAAGTGGTCATGCGGACAGCCGGCACCCCTTTACCCAATTTCAGCTCGACCTCCCGGCATCATCCCATGGTGATGGCGGCGAACTGATCGCCGAAGTTCGAATAGGGGAGCTGCGTGAAACCCTGCACATGCGTGGTCATGAGATTATGGATATTGGAGCAGAAGCACGGCAGCACGGCTGCATCCTCGATCGCGATGTCCTCAGCCGCCTTGTAAATCTCGCCGCGCTTTTTCAGGTCGAGTTCCGCGCGGCCCTGCTCGGCAAGCTCGTCGAGCTTCGGGTTGCTGTAACCGTAGAAATTGCGCCAGCCCTTCGTGCTCAAGATTTCGCCGATATATTCATCGGGATCCACGGGTCCGAGCCAGCCCCAGACGCTCGCGACGAAATCTCCGGCCTTCTGCCGCGCGTAAACGGTATTGGCTTCGTTGACTTCGACCGAGAACTTGGTGCCGAGCGTTTGGTTCACTTGCAGGGCAAAAACCTCGACGATGCGCTTCCACCAGCTTGATCCCCAGGCGAGTACCGGAATTTCGCCGAAACCGCCGGCGTACTTCGATTTGCTCAGCTCGGCCTTGGCGCGCTCCGCATTGAACACCGCGGTTTCGCGTGGCTTTGGGTCGTAGGCAAAAGCGAGAGACGGCGGAATGAGCCCGTGCGATGCCACGCCCTCGCCGAACAACACGATCTTCACCATCGCATTGCGATCGAAGGCCATCGAGACCGCGCGGCGAAAATGCACGTCGTCGAATGGAGGTTTGCGATGGTTGACCGAAATGAAGCGGCAATTCATCCCGGGCTGCTTTATGACTTTTATCGACGTGTCCTGTTCGAGCGTCGGCACGTCGGCAAAGGGCGCCGTGCTCGTGAGGTCGATCTGGCCGCCTTTCAGCGCGGTGACGCCACTCGACTCCTCGGCGATCAACGGAATTTCCACGGCCGCTATGCTGGGTTGGCCGCCGACGAAATATCCCTCATGCGCAACCAACGACACGCTCTCGTTCGGCTTCCAGCCCTTGATCTTGTATGCGCCGGTGCCGACGGGTTGCCGGCCGAATGCGTCGTCTCCCACCGCTTCGACCACCTTGCGCGGCACGATCTGCGTGCCGGTGCGCGCATTGGTCAGGAACGTCAAGAGGGGCGCGAAAGCCTGCTTGGTGATGATCTCCAGGGAATAGGGGTCGACGATTTTGACCTCCTGCACCGCCGAGACCTTTCCCTTGTTCGGCGAAGCGTATTTGTCACTCTGCAGGCGCTCGATCGTGAACTTCACGTCGTCGGCGGTCATTTCGCTGCCATCGTGGAATTTGACGCCCTTGCGTAGCTTGAACGCGAGCGTGGTGCTGTCCTTCACCGAAAAGGATTCCGCAAGATCGGGTACGACTTCCATTTTTTGATTGAATTTCAACAACGCATTGAAGAGCGCCCACACCACGTAAGCTTCCGGGATCAACGAGTGCTTCCCGGGGTCCAGCGTATTGATGACGTCGTATCCCGTGATGCCCGCTCGCAGTGTCCCCGTCGCGGCGCTGGCCGGTCGGATGAAGCCCGTACGAGTGAGACTTGTGGCGGCTAGCGCGGCGCCGAGGCCACCCAGGATAGTGCGGCGACGAATCGCTGGATTATTCGGCATCTTGCCCTCCCCATATATTCCGCGGAAATTCGGTACCGGCCTTCGGCGGCTGCCCGTATTCCTTTCGTGTGCGGACGTCATAGTCTTGCCGGCACAGTTCTAAGGCAAGCCTTTCAGTGGCAGAGGCGGCCATGCAACTCTTAGGAGCCGAGCACAGCGCTTCATTGAGGGATCGACACCATGCGCCAGCACTTGTCTGCCTTGGACGGAAAGACCTTCGCCGTCGTCGGCTCGGGCGTCAATGGCGCGAGCGCGGCGCAGCACATTGCCGCCGCGGGATACGATGCGCTTTTGGTCGACAAAGGCGATTTTGGCGCGGGGTCCTCCAGCCGGTCGAGCCGGTTGTTGCACTGCGGCCTGCGATACCTGGCGCCGGGTGAGTCCACCTGGGAGTTCTTGCGCCGACCGAAGACCTTGGCGATTGCACTCAGGATGGCTCGGGAGGCGATGGCATGCCGCGCTCAGATGGTGGAGAAAACGCCGGAGCGCGTGCGCAAGGGTATCTTCTGTTTTCCGATCTACGCGGACGGGACTTACAGCCCGTGGCAGGTTTCGCTTGCCTTTCGCCTGCTGGAGCGTTTGGGGCCGAATTCGGTTCCGCTCGGCTACAAGCGGGTCGGCCCCGCGGAGATACCCGCTATCCCCGTCGCCCGTTGGCTCCGCGATCCCGAGAAGCTGCTGGGTTTGGCGATGTTCGACGAATATCGCTTCGAGTGGCCCGAGCGCATCTGCATGGATACCGTGCTGGATGCCGAGCGGCTCGGTGCCGTGGTGCGCAACTACACGGCCGTTACGCAGATGCGTCGGGTTGGAGACGGCTGGAGTCTTTCCCTCGAGGATCGGCTTGATCCGGGGGCGACCGCCACCGTGAGCGCCCGCATGGTGCTGAACACGGCCGGCATATGGATCGACCGCGTGAATGCCTCCGCGGGATCGCGCGGCCGCAAGCACATTACCGGCACGAAGGGTACCCATATCATGGTGCGCCTGCCGCCGGAGTGCGCGGACTATGGCGTTGCGACCATCAATCGAGTGAACGAACCTTTTTACTGCTTTCCGTGGCGCGGCATGCACTTCTTCGGCCCCACCGAGACGGTATACGAAGGCGATCCCGACAACGTCACCGCCACCGACGAAGAGATCGATTGGCTCATCGACGAAACCAATCACATGTTGCCGGCGCTCCATCTCCGGCGCGAGCATGTGCTGTTTACCTGGGCTGGGGTGCGGCCGCTCGGAGCCGATCCTGGATTTCCCAAGGGTGTCCGATCGCGCGAGATACATGATCTCGGGCGTGAAGGCTTGCCGGACGTCTACGCGATGACCGCCGGTCCGATAATGACTCACCGGTCGGCAGGTCCCGAGATGGCAGCCCTTGTCGCATCCAAGCTGAAGCCATCCCGCGCTCCGCAGGTACCGTCCTATGCCGCAACCAAATTTCCCGAGAATCAAAACTCGCCGCCTCTCCTCGACGAGGACACCAGCATCAAGCTCTCGGACCTGCAATTTGCGGCGAAGGGTCAGCATGCCACGAGCTTGGTCGATTTGCTGTTCCGAAGGGTAGGCGCGGGTTGGACGGCGACGATGGGTTATGGCGCGGCCGAGAAAGCGGCTCTGGCGGCGGCGGAAGCAATGGGATGGGATCGAGAACGAACCGCGCGCGAGGTCGAGGAATACCGAACCTACCTCAAGCAACTCTATGGCATACGGCCCGAGCACAGAGCGCCGGTCGCCGGGCCGACGGAATCCAAATGATTTGCGCGGCGCGAACTACGCAGCCGTCGACGAAAGAAGCCGCGTTCCGTCGAGGCTTCCTGGCGCGTCCTCTTGAACCATGACACGGCGCAATTCGCGCCGGCTATTCACATGATCGTAGTCGCGTACCCGATGCATCGTGCAGCGGTTGTCCCACATTACCAAGTCGCCGGGCTGCCAGGCGTGGCTGTAGACGAACTCGCGTTGCGTCGCGAACTCGATCAGGTCGAGAAGCAAGACCCGCCCCTCGGGGACCGGCCAACCCACGATATGCGAGGCATGCGAGGCCAAATAAAGCGTCTTTCGGCCCGAGCCCGGATGCACATGGACCAATGGCCGGTACGCCGGCGGCATCGCCGCCTGCTCCTCTTGGGAGAAGTCGGGCAAGCCCAACTGTCGGTTGGAATTTATGAGCGCATGGGACGCGACTAACCCTTCGAGCTTCGACTTCATTGCGGCGGGAAGGGCATCATACGCGGCCCGAAGATCGGCGAACTCGGTCTCACCGCCTTGCGACGGGACGACCCGCGCGTGCAGCAGCGAGTAGCGTCCGGGTATCTTCTTGAACGAGCTATCGGTGTGCCAAAGCCGATTGGCGAGCTGGTACATTCGGACCCGATTGTCCTCCGGCAAAAGACGGCCTTCCGGGTCGAGATTCGAGACATAGTTGATCTCATGATGGCGACGCTGATGATCGCGATCCTTCAGCATGGAAAAGGTGGCGCTCTCGAGCGTGCCGAAGAGGCGCCCGAAGGCGAGTTGCTGATCGTCACCGATCTCTTGACGGGGAAAGACGAGAACCGCATAGCGGTCGAGGGCTGCCACCAGTTCCGCTACACTCGCGGGATCGAGCTTTCCGCGCAGATCGATGCCGGTGATTTCCGCCGTGAAAAGCGGGTGAAGCTGCCGCAGGGAAACTGGCATCGGTGGATGTCCTGTTTCTCATCCCGCAATTCGGGATCGGGAACGCCGAATATTGGAGCGATAGGGACCGGCGGGCAAGCCGCGACTAAATCGGCGGCTCGTGCGACACTGGAGAGCACAGACGGACTGCAATCGGCGCAGAGAGGGAGCAATGAGCACGATCGTGCCGGATGACGTTGCAAGGTACAGGGAAGAGGGCTTTCTGCTCGTGCCGGACGTACTGAGCCCCGAGGAAGTGGCATCCCTCCGGCGCACCACGGACGAGTTCGTTGAGCGCTCTCGCGATGCAACATCCCACACGGAGATGTTCGATCTTGAGGATGGGCACACGCGGGCGGCGCCGCGATTGCGCCGCATCATATCGCCGCACCGCTGGCACCCCGTCTATTCCGCTCTGGTCCGGCACCCCCGCATTATCGCGGTGCTTCGCGCGCTGTGGGGGCCGAACATCCGCTTCGATCAGTCGAAGCTGAATATGAAATCGGGGGGCTTCGGCTCGCCCGTCGAATGGCACCAGGACTGGGCATTCTATCCCCATACCAACGACGACCTGGCCGCCGTCGGAATCATGATCGATGACGTCGATGGCGATAACGGCCCCATGTTGGTACTGCCACGCAGTCACTTGGGACCGGTTCACGACCATCACGCGAATGGAAGGTTTTGCGGTGCCATCGACGTCAAGCGCGCGGGTTTGGATGTCTCAAAAGCGGTGCCTTGCCTCGGCCGCGCCGGCACCATCACCGTTCATCACGCGCGGCTGGTGCATGGGTCTGCGACCAATTTCTCGGTGCGTCACCGCCGATTTCTGCTTCACCAATATCGAGCGGCGGATGCATGGCCGCTGCTGCGCTGGCCCGGCGATTGGGAAAGCTGGACCGCGCTGCTCGTGTCGGGGGAGGAGACTTTGACGCCGCGTCTCACGCCGATGCCGGTTCGCCTGCCGCTGCCGCCGGCTGAGAACCTCGGTTCGATATACGAGAACCAGCGCCAATTGAGATCGCCATACTTCGATCGCCCCAGTGGGGGATCTGGCCCAAGCGCGCGGGTTTAGCCAGGGGCGGCAACCGCCCACAACGCTCGGGTATGAACAAATCTAGGAAGCGGCGACCTGGCGCAATGCCGCTTCGTCGATCTCGATGCCAAGCCCCGGCCCCTGCGGCACCCGCATCCGCCCGTTCTCGCAACGGATCGGCGATTTCAGGAACTGGTTCGCGACATCCAAGACGACCGGTTGGAATTCGACGATATCGACATGCGGCGCCGCGGCCGCAACCTGCAGCGTCGCCGCAATCATCACGCACGATGCCATTCCCATGTGCAGCGCCACCGGAACATGGAAGGTCTCCGCGAGATCGATGATCGCCAATCCCTCGGTAATGCCGCAGCGACCGATATCCGGCTGCGCGATATCGAGCGCGCGCTGCTCGAGCCAAGGAAGGAACTCGAGCCGAGTGCGGAGTGCTTCGCCGTTGGCGATCGGCAGGTCGAGCGCCCGCGCCAGCTCGGCATTGCCGCGGGAGTCCTCGGGCTCGATCGGTGCTTCGAGCCACGTCGCTCCCGCCTTTTCCAGCAATCGGCCAAGGCGGTGAGCGTCATTGAGGTCGTATTTCCAGAGGGTGTCGATCGCAACGCGCGCTTTGCCGCCCGAGCCGGAGATCAGCGCCTGCACGAGCTCCGCGTCAACCGTCACGCCGAACCCGCCGAACAGCTTGAAGTCGAGAAAGCCGCGCTCCACGAAGCCGCGAACGACCGCCTGCTTCTCGGCGATACCCTCGCCTCGGACACCCGATACGTAGACCGGCACTTCCTTGCGACAAGGTCCCCCGAGAAGCACGTGAATAGGCAATCCCGCCGCTTTTCCCGCGATGTCCCAAAGCGCGGTGTCGATCGCGGAAATGGCATCCAGCATGAATCCGCCGGTGTGGCCGCGCAGATTCATCAGGTCGTACATTTCCCGGCGAAGCGCCCGGGTCGCTCGCGGGTCGCGGCCCATGAGGGTGGGCGTCAGGATGTGCCGGACGATTGAGGCGCTCACTTCCGGTGCGATCGGCGACTGCCCTTCGCCGTATCCAACAATTCCTTCATCGGTCTCGACGCGCGCGATCATGGTTTCGATGCGCGGAGAGTAGATGCCCCGCCAGTCCGGCTGTACCAGGTAGGGTGCTGCTTTCGCTTCGGGCGCGGTTTCGCCTTTCCCCCCAAAGAAGTCGCCTTGATTGAATTTCACCGAAAAGGCCGTAATAGCTGTGATTCGCATATGTCCGCTCCGTAAAACGAGTAAAGATTGTCATTCCGAGATTGCCGAGACAAGCGTGCTGCGCTCGACAATTCGTTAAATACGGTCCTTTACTTGACGGCGCAAAGCCTGGGTCGATAGCATTTCCAGAGCGGTTGATGCTCGCCCAAGTACGCATCGACAGAAAACGAGGGAGGAGAAAACATGTCGAGAAAGCGGACCGACCGATCCTCGAAGGGTCGCATCTCGCGTCGCCACGCGCTACTCGCCGGTGGTGCGCTCGCCGGATTCACCGCAACCAATTTTCTGGTCCCGCGCGAGCTGCTGGCGCAGGACAAGCTGACCAGTGAACTCGTCATCACCACCTGGGGCGGATCGTTCGCCGATGCCGTCCGAGCGAAAGTCGTGGAGCCCTTCCAGAAAGAATACGGCGTCCGTGTCACCATGGGAGTGACCGGCAATCAGGCCGAGATGCTGACCAAGTTGCGGGCGGCGACGATGGGGGGCACTCCCGACATCGACCTCTGCTTCAACGATCTGTCGTTCTCCTATTCGGCCATCAAGCAAGGGCTCGTCGAGCCGCTTCGCGTCGAGAACATTCCCAACCTCAAGACCGTGCTGCCGATCTTCAACAAGCTGGAGCATCCGGTACCCTGGGACCCGGGCCCGGACGTTCATGGCGCGCCCGGCCAGTATGTGGCGCGCGGCATCACTTACAACACGAAGCGCATCACGCGCGAGATCAATAGCGTGGCCGAACTCTGGAATCCCGAATTCACGGGCAAGCTCGGCATCTTCACGGTGACGCAGTGGATGATGCTCAATGCCGGATTCTATACGGGCCAGAACATGAACAATTTCACGGATCTTGACGCGATCTGGAAGGCGCTCGGCGACCAGCGCAAGATCGTAGGCCGGTACTACGGCAATCTCGCGGAGGGACAGGAGCTGTTCGTGAACGAGACGATCACGATATCGCCGTTCAACGGTGGTCGTACCGTCGCGATTCAGCGGCGCGGCCTCGATGCCCGCTTCGTGCTGCCCAAGGAAGGTTATCACCTGAACGCCGACCTGCTGCTGATTTCCAAGGGCACGCGCAACCGGCTCGCCGCCGAAAAGTTCATCGACTTCTTCTACCGGCCCGAGATCGCGACCGCGGCGTCGCTTGCTTTCGGTTTTGCCGTCGGAACGCGCAACGTCGAGCCAACTCAGGAAATCAAGGACACTATTCCCGACTACGATCCGACCGGCGAATTCAAGGGTGCCACTCTGGCCGATCCCGTCTATTGGGACACCAATGTGGGTCGCTGGAACGACAAGGTGAAGGAGATCATGTCGTCCTGAAGTCGGCGGGAACGCCCAGAGAAGCCATGCGGTCGCGTCCGGCGATTGATCATGTCTGTGCCGACGACCGGGCCGCATGACTTCCGATACGATCGTTGAGCTCGTTGAAGTCACCAAGCGATTTGGCACGACACTGGCCGTCGATAATGCCTCGTTTGCGGTAAGCCGAGGAGAATTCTGCACCCTGCTGGGGCCGTCCGGCTGCGGCAAGACGACGTTGCTGCGCACGATTGCGGGATTCGAATTTCCCGATTCGGGCGATGTGCGGATCGCCGGGAAAAGCTGCCTCGACCAACCTCCCCATCGCCGCAATCTCGCGATGGTTTTCCAGGGCTATGCGCTGTTTCCTCATCGCACGGTGCTGCAGAACGTGATGTTCGGCCTCCGCATGCGCAAAATGGGCTCGCCCAGCGACATCGCGAGCTGGGCGCGCAGCGCGCTCGGAATGGTCGGGCTCGAAGGCTTCGAGGACCGACATCCGCAGCAACTTTCCGGCGGTCAGCAGCAGCGCGTGGCGCTTGCCCGCGCGCTGGTGCTGAAGCCCGAGGTATTGCTGCTGGACGAGCCGCTGGGCGCGCTCGACCTCAAGCTGCGCAAGACCATGCGTTACGAGCTGAAACGACTGCAACGGACGACCGGGATTACCACGATTTATGTGACGCACGATCAGGAAGAGGCCATGTCGATGTCCGACAAGGTCATCCTGCTGAACAGCGGTCGCATCGAACAGGTGGGCCGCCCGGAGGAAATCTATCAAGCCCCCCGATCGGCTTTTGTCGGCGACTTCATTGGCGAATCGAATTTAGTGCCCGCGACGATCGTCGAGCTGATGCCGGCAGGTCGCGTCCGCGTGCGACTCGACGGCACCGGTCGCATGGCTGCGGCGCGGCTGGCGGAGAGCGGCAACAGGCCAAGTGTCGGCGACGCCGTCACGGTGCTGATCCGTGCCGAATGCGTCCGTCTCGCACCCGCCGACTCGAACAGCACCGACGGATGGTTCGCGGGCGAGGTGATCGAGCGTTCTTTTCTCGGTGCGACGAGCCGGCTTTACGTCAAGGCCGGGGGTAGCGATCGCATCGTGATCGCCGACTTGATCGGGCCCACTCCGCCTTGGGCGCAAGTGTCGGCCAAGGTGCGGTTCTCTTGGGAAGCTGACGATGGCCTCGTCTATGGTCCCGGCGATGCTCCGGCCGCGGGCGCGCCGCCATGAAGGCGCGCACGATGACACGCAACAGCAGCGTTGCGCTCGTGCCGCCGCTCGCTTGGCTCGGTGTCTTCTTTCTCGTCCCCATGATCGCGGTATTTGTCTACAGCCTTGCGACCCGCACACCCGGCGGCGACGTGGCGCTCGGTGTTTCTTTCCAGAACTACGCCCGGATCGGCCAGTCCGCGCTCTATCTCTGGGGCGCTCTCCGGTCGCTTTGGATAGCGCTCGAGGTCACGGTTGCGACATTGGTGGTGGCGTACCCCGTTGCCTACTATCTCGCGCTCGTGGCGGCGCGCTGGCGGATTGTCCTCTTCGTTCTTCTCATCGTGCCCTGGTGGTGCAGCATCCTGGTCAAGAGTTTTGCCTGGGTCGCCATTCTCTCGGAGAGAGGCGTGCTCAACCGCGCACTGTTGGCCGTCGGCTTGATCGATCATCCGCTGAAGCTTCTCTACAACGAATTCGCCGTCGTGATCGGACTCGTTCATGTGCTGATACCGTTCATGGTCCTTCCGATCTACGCCACGTTGGAAAAGCTCGATCGGCGGCTTATAGAGGCTGCGGGCAACTTGGGGTCATCGCCGCTCCGTGCGTTCTGGGAAGTCATCTTGCCGCTCAGTCTCCCCGGCGTGGCCGCGGGATCCTTGCTCACCTTCATCCTCAGCTTCGGTTCCTATATCACGCCGGCTCTGCTCGGGTCCGACCGCGCGCAGATGATCGCGAACCTCATCCAATCGCAGTTCATGGAATCCTTCGATTGGCCCTTCGGTGCCGCCCTCTCGATGGTGCTGCTCGCCCTCGTACTGGCTCTGTTGGCGGCATTCAATCGGTTGATAGGACTCGATCGGCTATGGGGCCCACGATGATGAGCGGAGCGAACACGCGCCGTTACCGACCGCGGCGCTCGATCGCTCTGCGGGTCGTCGTGGCCGCGGTCTATGTGTTTCTGTTCCTGCCGATCGTGGCGGTCGTGCTGCTCGGATTTAGCGAGAACATCAGCATCATCGCCTTCGACCAGTTTACCCTGCGCTGGTATCGGCAGCTCATCGGCGATGAGCCGGTCCTGAGTGCGCTCTGGTTCAGTGTTCAGCTTGGCATTCTCTCCGGCGGCCTTGCGGTCGCGCTTGGGACAATGGCGGCGTTCGGCTTGGTGCGCGGTCCCATGCGCGGCAAAGCGATCATGCAGACGGCGCTCTATTCGCCGATCGTGGTTCCCGAGATCATCATCGCCGTCGCCCTGTTGATCCTCTTCGTCCTGCTCCGCATTCCGCGCGGCTACATTGCGCTCATCATCGGCCATTCGGTACTGATCCTGCCGTATGTGACATCGATCGTGAGCGCTCGACTTTACGGCTTCGACAAATCGCTCGAGGAAGCATCCGCCAATCTCGGGGCATCGCCCATACGGACTCTCTGGGAGGTAACGCTACCGCTGTTGCTGCCCGCGATCATCGGAGCGGCCTTGATCGCCTTCAAGGTCAGCTTCGATGAGGTTGTGGGCTCGATGTTCTGGGCGTCGGCGCGCGCCCAACCGCTGCCGGTCCTGGTTTTTTCCATGCTGCAGTTCGAGTTGACCCCGGAGGTGAACGCGATCGGCACCGTCATGCTGACCGTGACGCTCGGGGTATTGGGCGCCTATCAGCTTGTCGAATGGCGCCGCCGCAAGGCGCGAATGTGACTGGCCGTCAACTCACGCAAGGGCGAAAGATCATGTCAAAGGGTCAATTTCACGGTATCTACCCAATGCTTTACACCTTCTTCAATGCCGAGGGCGGTCTCGACCGTGTCGCGATGCGCCGGCAGGTCAACGCCTGCATCAAGGCGGGCGCCCACGGAATAGCGATTTTGGGCATCGTCGGCGAATTCAACAAAATGGACGTAAGCGAGCGCCTCCGCGTACTGGAGTGCGTTGCCGAGGACATCGGTGGCCGGGTGCCGCTGGCGGTAACGGTGCCGGAACCCGGCATCCCCGGACAGGTCGCCTTCGTGAAAGCCGCGGAACGGGTCAAGGCTTCCTGGGTGATCCTGCAACCGCCGCCGGTCAAGGGTGTCCCCGAGAGCGAGCTGGTGCGGTTTTTTGGTGCGGTCGCCGAAAAGGCCGCGGTTCCCGTGGCGATCCAGAACAACCCGGTCAATCTCGACGTTTGGCTGACGAACGCGGGATTGAAGACACTCAATCGGAACCATCAAAACGTTTGCCTGCTCAAGGGCGAGGCTCCCGTCACCGCCGTTCAGCGCACGATCGAGGAAACCGACGGTGCGTACGACGTGTTTTGCGGTCTCGCCGGAAAGGAGATGCCCGCGAGCCTTCGCGCCGGCTGCGTCGGCTGCGTCCCGGCTCCGGACTGCATCGATCTTCAAGTCCGCCTCTACAACGCGATGCGGACCGGTACGACGGAAGGGGAGGCAGAGGCGGAGCAGATCCATCGCGGCATCCTGCCGCTGCTTCACTTCATGACTCATTCACCCGAACACATGCTGTGCTACGGGAAGCGGTTCATGGCGCGACGGCTGGGTCTCGCGGAGATACATCCACGGCAACCCTGCATTCAACCCACGCCTTTCGGAATGCAGGTTGCAAACCGGTACGGTGCCGCATTGCTGGATCTGCCGCATTAGGTCGCAGACTCGCGGTCGAGTTGGAAAATCGAAGCGGCTGCCCCGCATCGAACTCGGCCCGTTGCTTCAATCCGTTTTATTCAGTGACTCGATGCGTCGGTCAGGCAGAAGCCAGGCGAGGGCAATGGTCACGTACAACATGATCGCAATCCACGGCTGAACGAACGCGAGTAGGATAGCGATGGCGTATAGAGCTAGCGAAATGATGCCCTTGCGGTCGTGGCCCACCGCGGTTGCGAGCGTCGAGCTTGGTCCGTTGCACGCGACAAGCGCCCACTCCAACAACAGGTAACCAAACGCCGACATGGCCAGAACCATGCCGTATGCCGCCGTCGGCAGGGCTTGGAACCCGGCTTCATCGATCCAGCGAATAACAAAAGGTACGAGCGACATCCAAAAAATGAGGAACAAGTTTGCCCATAGAACCCGCCCATCGACCCGCGATGCCGCGTGCAGCATGTGGTGATGGTTGTTCCAGAATATGCCGACGTTCACGAAGCTCAGAACATAGGTGAGCAGGATCGGAAGGCCCGACAGCAGCGCGGCCAGGGTTGCGCCCGGCGGTACCTTAATCTCCAGCACCATGATGGTTATGATGATGGCGATAACGCCATCGGTGAATGCTTCGAGCCGTTCGGTTCCCATATTCGGTCTCCCATCCAGCAGGGATGATATGGAACCGCGGGGTCGCCTCGATCAAGCGTCGAGCGTGTGATCCCGCTCCCACTGCGAGATGTGGGAAGCGTAGCTCTTCCACTCCCTGAGTTTGAGCTTGGTGTAACTATCGACGAATTCGGCACCGAAGCCGTCGCGCAACACCGGGCTCTTCTCGAAGAGCCGGATTGCATCCAAGAGATTCTCGGGAAGTCGGCGGAGATTGGCGATGGTGCGACCCTCGGTATACATGTTGACGTCGAGCCGTTTGCCGGGGCTGCGGCGGTTGGAAATCCCGTCGAGGCCCGCGGCGAGAACGCCGGCCTGCAGCAGGTATGGATTGGCGGCGCCATCCGCCAAGCGGAGCTCGAAGCGGTCCTTGTCGGGAATTCGCACCATGTGCGTTCGATTGTTGCCGGAATAGCTGATTGCGTTGGGCGACCAGGTCGCGCCCGAGAGCGTGACCGGCGCATCGAGGCGTTTGTAGCTGTTGATGGTGGGATTGAAGATCGCGGCGAGCGCGGGCGCCGAGTTCAAGATGCCGCCCAGGAAATTGTAGGCGAGCGCCGAGAGACCGAGCTCACCCTTGGGATCGTGGAAAAGATTCTTGTTGCCGCCGGCGTTCCATAACGACACGTGCGCGTGACAGCCGCTGCCGGTCAATGTCGCGAATGGCTTTGGCATGAAAGTCGCGCGCAGGCCATGCTTCTCCGCGATAGATTTGACCATGTACTTGAAGAAAACGTGACGATCGGCCGTGACCAGGCAGTCACCGTAGAGCCAATTCATCTCGAATTGCCCGTTGGCGTCCTCATGATCGTTCTGATAGGGCTCCCAGCCCAGCGCGATCATGGAATCGCAGATCTCCCGGATGACGTCGTATCGGCGCATGAGTGCCGCCTGGTCGTAGCAGGGCTTTTCCTGCGTGTCCCTGATGTCGCCGACCTGCGAGCCATCGGGCGCCAACAGAAAGTATTCGCACTCGACCCCGCTCTTCATGCGGTAGCCGAGCTTCTTGGCCTTGGCGATCTGACGCTTCAGAGCCACGCGCGGCGAGGCCTCTACTTCCTTTCCGTCCATCCAAAGATCGGCCGCCAGCCACGCAACCTCGGGCTTCCAGGGCAGAACCATGACGCTCTCGGGGTCGGGCACCGCGAACATGTCAGGATCGGCCGGCGTCATATCGAGCCACGTCGCAAAGCCCGCGAAGGCGGCGCCCGCCCGCTGCATCTCGTCGATCGCCTGGCCGGGCACTAGCTTCGCGCGGAGCACGCCGAAGAGATCGACGAAGCTGATGAGGAAGTATTTGATCTCGTTGGTCTGCGCGAAATCCGCCAGGCTCTTGACCATGCTCCCCTCCTGCTTCTGATGCCGCCGGTGTCGAATTCCCCTGCCGCGACGAACTGTTAAGCGCCGCCTCGGCCGGGAATCCAGTCGGTCCCGGCAAGGGGCACACCCGCCATCGCGGCGGCCTCGATGGTCAGCGCCGCGAGATCCTCGGGCTCGAGATTATGTAGATGCGATTTTCCGCAAGCGCGCGCGAGTGTCTGCGCCTCAAGCACCATGGTCGAGAGATAATTCCGGACGCGTTGTGCCGCCAAGCTGGGATCGAGACGCGCCTCCAACTTGGGGTCCTGCGTGGTCACGCCGACGGGGCATCGGCCGGTTTGGCAGTGGTGGCAATAGCCGGGCGCGGTTTCGAGCTTCGCGTAGTCCTCGAGGAAGAGCGGGGCATTGCAATTGAGCGCGATCAGCGCCGCGGTGCCGATCGAGACGGCATCGGCCCCGAGCGCCAGAGCCTTCGCGACATCGGCGCCGTTTCGAATTCCACCCGAGACGATCAGTTGCACTTTGCGATGCATGTCGAGCTCTTGCAAAGCCTCCACGGCCTGGCGCACGGCTGGGAGAGTGGGAATGCCCACGTGCTCGATGAAGACTTCCTGTGTCGCGCCCGTCCCGCCCTGCATGCCGTCGACGACCACCGCATCGGCGCCGGATTTGACCGCGAGCGCCACGTCATATTTGACGCGAGTCGCGCCGACCTTGACGTAGATCGGCTTCTCCCAATCCGTGACTTCGCGCAATTCCGCGATCTTGATCTCGAGATCGTCAGGGCCGGTCCAGTCCGGATGCCGGCACGCGCTGCGCTGGTCGATGCCGACCGGAAGCGTGCGCATGCCGGCGACGCGCTCGGTCACCTTGAGGCCGAGCAGCATTCCGCCGCCGCCGGGCTTCGCTCCTTGACCCACCACCACCTCGATCGCTTCGCAGCGGCGCATGTGATCGGGGTCGTGACCGTAGCGCGAGGGCAATACCTGGTAGACCAGAGTCGTCGAGGAACGCCGCTCCTCCTCGGTCATGCCGCCGTCGCCGGTGGTCGTACTCGTTCCCATTTCGGAGGCGGCGCGGCCGAGCGCTTCCTTCGCATTGGCGCTCAGCGAGCCAAAGCTCATGCCGGCGATCGTGATCGGTATCTTGAGCTCGATCGGTTTTTTGGCAAAGCGGCTTCCAATGGTCACGTTGGTTGCGCATCTCTCGCGGTATCCCTCCAGCGGATAGCGCGAGATCGATGCACCCAGGAAGATCAGATCATCGAAGCTCGGCAACCGCCGCTTCGCTCCGAGGCCTCTGATGTCGTAGATGCCCTCGCGTGCGGCGCGCTGAATCTCGGCGACCACGACCGGCGGGAAGCTCGCGTGTTCTCGGTGACCCCTGGGATTGGCAGCAGGGCTCGGAGCGGCGGGTGTCGTCTTAGTACTGCGCGGCATGATCGACCTTGAAATTGTAGAGCTGGCGCGCGGAACCAAAGCGCCGGAACCGCTCCGGCGAGGCGCTGACGCCGGCCGCCGCCAATATCCGCTTCAGCTTCGCCCGATGCTTTTCCGTCATGGGCTTTTCGATGCAGTCGGAGCCTAGGCTCGCGACGTCACCGCCGACATAGATGACGGCCTCATAGATCGAATCGCCGAGGTGAGACCCGGCGTCCCCGCATACCACGAGATGGCCCGCTTGAGCCATGAAGGCGCTCATATGCCCGACCGATCCGCCGACAACGATGTTGACCCCCTTCATGGAGATGCCGCATCGGGAGCTCGCGTCTCCCTCGATGACGACCAGGCCACCGCGGCCGGAAGCCGCGGCGGACTGCGAGGCATTTCCCTTCACGCGCACGACGCCCGACATGATGTTCTCGGCAAGGCCCGGGCCGGCATGGCCGTTGATCGTGATTTCGGCCTGCTTGTTCATGCCGCCGCAGTAATAGCCGACATGTCCGTCGATCTCGATCGTGAGCGGCCGGTCCAATCCCACCGCCAACGCGTGGGCGCCTTTGGGATTCGTCAGTTTCCAGGCTCGCTCGTTGGTATCGGGCGGAAGACGATGAAAGCGTTCGTTCAATCCCCGCACGCCCAAGGACTCTATATCGACCTCGATCATCAATGCTTCTTCCAGCTATAGACCGTGGCGGGAGACGGCTCCCAAAGCCTCGATCGCTCGGCACCGGGGAGATGCGCGATGGCGCGATATTCGGATGCCATCGCAACCCACTCATCGGTTTCCGCGAGCACCGCGGGCTTGCAGGCGATGGGATCGCGCACGACGGCGAAGCCGTCCTTGGTTCCGATGGCGAAGGTGTAGAAGCCATCGAGATCGGAAATGCCGGATTTCAACGCCTCCTCGAGCGTCGCCCCTTCGCCGAGCAGATGCGTGAAATAGCCCGCGGCGACCTCGGTGTCGTTGTCGGTTTGGAAGTCGATGCCATGGCGCCCGAGCCACTGCCGCATGCGATTGTGGTTGGAGAGCGAGCCGTTGTGCACGAGGCACAGATCGAGGCCGGTCGAGAAGGGGTGCGAATGCTGGGTCGTGACGGCGCTTTCGGTCGCCATGCGCGTATGTCCAAGGGCGTGCGATCCCGCAAGCTCATTGAGCCGGAACCGGCGGACCACATCCCTGGGATTGCCCTTCTCCTTGTAGAGCTCGATACAATCTCCAACGCCCATGATCCGGACATCAGGGCGGTGATGAGAGAGCCAATGACGCGCCGTCTCCACGGGCATGGCGGCGGTCAGAACGAAATGACTGCCTCTCGGCTCGCCGCGCACGCTGGTTCCCGTCTCCTCGGACAGCTCGCGCACGAGATGATCCCAGCCGTAGTCGGCCTCGGGATGAAACAGGGTCAGCTTGATGGAGCCGCGTGGCGCGGGATTGCGGTAGATCGCGAAGCCCGCGCTGTCGGGCCCCCGGTCGCTGAGTGCGCTCAACATCGCCGACAGATGTTTGCCCAGCGTCGGCTCGAGCGCTGAGCTCTTGAGAAACAATCCGACGATGCCGCACATGCTGAACCTCCAGCCAACTCCGACAGGGATCAAAGGCTGACATTCCGGCCCCCAAGCGTCAACCCGTTTGGAACATTTGTTTCCTCGCAGGAAACATAATATCAATGGAGCCCGGTCGTGCCGGACCAGATGTGAGGGAGTGGTTCTTATGAGCAATCGATCCGGGCAGCTCAAAATCCGTCATCGTTCGCCGCGCGGCAGGAACGGCGAGGACCTGAGAACGGGGTCCTTGGCCCCCGAGGAACGCGTGCCCCCGAACCTCGAGGCCAGCATCGGCGCCGGCGTGCGGCAGCTCCGAAAGTCGTTGGACCTGACGATTGCGGAGCTTGCCGCCGCGTCCGGAGTTTCCACGGGAATGCTCTCGAAGATCGAGAACGGCATGATCACGCCGTCACTGACCACCCTCGATCAAGTCGCCAAGGCGCTCAACGTGCCGATCAGCCAGCTCTTCGCCGAGATGGAGGAGCGTCGCGATTGCTCCTTCGTCAAGGCGGGGACCGGCGTGCGGATCGAGCGCCGTGGGACCAAGGCAGGCCATCTCTACGATTTGCTCGGCCACTCGCTCGCCGGGGAGATCGCCACGGAACCCTATTTGATCACGCTGAGCGAGGACGCCGCTCCCTACACGAATTTCCGCCATGCCGGCGTCGAGTTCATTTACATGCTTTCCGGCAAGGTCCGCTATCGACACGCCGATAGGTCCTATCTGATGGAACCCGGCGACGCGCTGTTCTTCGATGCCGCGGCTCGGCACGGCCCCGAGGAGCTCGTCAGAGCCCCAATGAGGTATCTCTCGATCATCATCTACAAGCGGCAGAACCGATAACCGCTGCTACCCGCGGAGCTCACTTTCCCACATACGCAATCGCTTCGATCTCGACCAGCATTTCGGGCTCGGCGAGCGCCGATTCGATGGTTGTCCGCGCGGGTGGATCGGTCGGAAAGGCCTTGGCGAACTCCTCATTCATCGCCTGAAAATGCGCGATGTTCGCGAGGTAGACGTTGCATTTGAGGACATCGCGCATGGTCGCTCCGCCATCGTTCAGGACCGCTTCAACGTTTCTCAGAACCTGCCGCGTCTGCGCGCGTACGTCACCAATGCCGATCAGCTCTCCCTTTTCGTTCCAGGCGACCTGACCCGCCGTGTAAACGTAGTCGCCGCCGCGAGTGCCGGGCGAATAGGGATAGGCGGGTCGCGGCTGGAACGAGAGACTTTTCGGGCGCAGAATTTTCCGGGGCATTCGGCGTTCTCCTCCTCGGAAAAGCGCGACGCTCAGTATCTCTCGTTGTAGCCGCCCTGCTCCTTCGCGTGCGCGCCCCAGGGTTCGCGCGCGAACAGTCGTCGCACCATGGGCTCGAACGCCTCGATGGGCATCGTGTCGTAGTCGGGATCGAACGCCATCTGGTCGTACTTGGCGCAAAAGTCGAGGCACATCTCATAGGCAGGATGGCCGCGGTATTTCTCGCGGGCGTTTCGGTCGAGGCCGAAATGGTGGAAGTAGTAATAGCCCTGGAACAGTCCGTGCTGACGGATCGTCCAATGCGTATACGGGCGGACATAAGGCTTGAGGATCGCGGCGGCATAGTCGGAGTGGTTCTCCGTCGCCAGCAGATCCCCGAGATCATGCAGGAGCGCCGCAACCACGTACTCCTCGTCCCGGCCGTCGCGATGGGCGCGCGTCGCGGTCTGGAGCGAGTGGATGTATCGGTCCACCGTCTCCCCGGGGTAGCTGTTCTTGAGAAGGCGGAATGATGCGAGAATCCGATCGGCGAGGCCAAGCTCGAACGTCTTCACCAGCGCAAAAATGCCTTGATATTCCTCCTTGGTCCCGTCCTCCATGCGGCGATAGCGCGCCTGGAATTGAGTATCAGCATGGTCGGGCATGGAAATCTCCTCGCCGTGAGCAGCAGCGAACTCTCATCCACATTTGGAGAAGCTAGCCCAATCCATGGCCTTGGCACGAACTATTTTTGGCCGGACCTTGGCTCTTCCCCGCCGAACGGCCCCCACGTTAAGCTGCACGTATGAGCCTCACGATAAAACCCGTCGACTCCGCCAATCGGTCCTTCTTTGCCGGCGTGGTGTCGGGTTGCGACGTCGCCCGGCCATTGTCGCGCGAGGAGATTACCGCCCTCCATGCCGGCATGGATCGTTACGGGGTGCTGGTATTCCATGACCAGCAGATCGATGACAACCAGCAGATCGCCTTTAGCCGGGGCCTGGGGCCGCTCGAGCAAGCGACCGGCGACCTTGCCGCACCCGAGGAGCGGCGGCTCAGCATGGACCTCAACGACATCTCCAATCTGGACAAGCACAACAGGGTACTGGCGCGTGACGATCGCCGACGCCTGTTCTCGTTGGGCAACCGGCTCTGGCACTCCGACAGTTCGTTCAAGCCGGTGCCGGCCAAGTATTCGATTCTATCGGCACGGCAGATTCCCTCGGCCGGCGGCAACACCGAGTTTGCGGATATGCGGGCGGCCTATGACGCGCTCGATGAGGCGACCAAGCGCGAGATTCACGACCTCATCTGTCTCCACAGCCAGATCTTCTCGCGCAGCATTCTGGGCTTCACGGATTTCACCGATGTCGAGCGCGAGAAGTGGGCGCCTGTTCGCCAGCGGCTGGTGCGCCGCCATCCCTCGACCGGCCGACTGTCGCTTTATCTATCGAGCCATGCCGGCGCCATCGAAGGTTGGCCCGTGCCGGAGGCTCGCGCGCTTCTGCGCGACCTCACGGAGCACGCGACGCAACGCCAGTTCGTCTATGCCCACGTCTGGCGGCCGCGCGACCTCGTGATGTGGGACAACCGGGTCACCATGCATCGCGCGAGACGCTACGACGGCACCGAGGTGCGCGACATGCGGCGCACGACATTGACCAACGAGGTGTCGTCCCTCGAACAAGCGCCCTAGAGCGCAATCCGGCGAAGTGTGAGCGGTTCGCCGTCAGATTGCGCGACAAAATCAAGGAATCTAGAGCGTGGTCCGATTCTGTCTGATCGGATCACGCTCTAGGCGGCGCCGGCGCTGCAGAACCCCCACTTGCCGGACTGGCGCGCGTAGAGAAGTACATAGCGCTTGGCTCCAGAGTGCTCGATCAGCACCTGAAGCCGATCACCGACGCAGGATGCCTCGGATTTGCCGGGGGCGGGCAGGTGCTTGCTCGATGCGCACGAGGTGACGGTTCCGGGCAGCGTTCCCGCGTCCGCCGGACGCGCGTCGTTGACCGTGACGTAATAAGTTTGAACCTCGCCGCTCTTGACTGTCCCCGTCACGATGATTTTCCCGAAGCGCGATTTGTAGAGGCCCGCGTCCTGATCGCCGTCGGTTGCGCCAGAGGGCAACGCGCGAAAGCTGATCGCGGCACAGGTGGGTGGTTCCTTGGCCGCGGCCCACGCGGACGGGGCATGGAGCGAAATGGCAGTCAGTACCAGAAGTGCGCCCACAAGGAAGCGCCGTGCGAGACCGGTCATGATTTCTCCCCCAAAAAATGCCGCTGACGCATTAGCACCGCGCGCGGGTGACGTGAAGCTCGCATAAGAGCGAGTTGGCCAGCTCTAATCTAAACCGGCGGGAGAAGACCCGAGTCGAGCAAAGCACTTCACGGCTCGTCGCGCGGATCCCAGGTGACGTGGTTCTCCTCGTTGAGACGGTCGAGCACCGCCATCTGTTCGGCACTGAGCGAGAAATCGAATATCGCGGCGTTTTCGATGATCCGCTCTCGCCTCACCGATTTCGGTATCGTGACGAACCCCTTTTGCAGCGACCAGCGCAAGAGAACTTGTGCGGGTGTACGCCGCGACTCGCGCGCGATCGCGGCGAGGCCCGGATCGCCAAGCCTCATCCCCTTGGTGAGAGGGCTGTAGGCGACGACGGCGATATCGTGCGCCCGGCAGAAGGCGACGACGTCGCGCTGCTGGCACCAGGGGTGAAGTTCGATCTGGTTCACCGCCGGTGGAGTCTTGGCGTGGCTCAGCAGCTCCTCGAGATGGTGCACCATGTAGTTGCTCACACCGATCGCTCGGCAGCGGCCTTCGTCGATGATGCGCTCGAGCGCGCGCCAGGAGTCACGGCGCCGGTCTGTGACCGGCCAGTGCAACAGGAAAAGATCGATCCGGTCCAAATCGAGCCGGCGGAAGCTCGCATCGAATGCGCGCAATGCCCGATCATAACCGTGATCGCTGTTCCAGAGCTTTGTCGTGACGAAGACGTCCTCACGCCGCGCCAGCTTCGCGGCGAAGGCACGCTTGAGCGCCGCTCCGACCTCGGACTCGTTGCCATACATGGAGGCGGTATCGACATGACGATACCCGGCCTCGAGCGCCCAGCTCACCGCATTTTCGGTCGCGCGACCCCGGCCCGATTGATAGACGCCAAGCCCGAGGCGCGGGATCGTGACGCCGTTGTTGAGGACGATTTTGTCCGAAAGGTCCATCTGCTCAGCTTAGCAAACGAGGATGTCGCCGAGAAGGAAGCGGCGGGCGCACCATCAGGCCTGCGCGCGTTCGATGGGGATAACGGCAATGTCCCTCAGCTTGCCGTCGACGATGGCCGCGAGCGAAACGGAGACTCCGATCCGGTCGGCGGAAAGGAGGCGCATGAGGTCGTCCGCTCCGGTGATCGGCGCTCCGTTGAGCGAGACGATCAGGTTCCCGGGCGCAAGGCCGCCACGCGCGGCGGGACCGTCGGGTGAAGCCTCGGTCACGGCGACGGCGAAGGATTGGCCGAGTCCGAGCGCGAGGCCGAGACGCCGCGGCAGCGGCACCGTCTGAGCGGCAATCCCGATAAAGGCGCGTCGTACGCGGCCATGACGAATAATCTCGCTCACGACGTAGCTTGCGGTATTGCTCGCGACTGCAAAGCAGATCCCTTGCGCGCCCGCGATGACGGCGGTGTTGATCCCGATCACTTCACCGCGCGACGAGACCAGCGGCCCGCCGGAATTGCCGGGGTTCAGCGCAGCGTCGGTCTGAATCACGTCTTCGATCAGCCGGCCGTTGCGCGCGCGCAGGGAACGGCCGAGCGCGGAAATGACGCCGGTCGTGACCGTCGACTCAAAGCCGAGCGGATTGCCGATCGCCGCCCCCAGCTGGCCGCGTCTGAGTCTCTTGGAATCGCCCAGCACGGCGCTCGCGAGCGCGCGCGACGAGCCCGTCCTGAGCAGCGCCAGATCGGTGTCCGGATCCTCGCCCAGCCGGTGCGCCTCGAGGACGCGGCCCTCTTCATCCTGGAGCCGGACGTCCCTGGCGCCCTCGACCACGTGGCTGTTGGTCAAGACGAGTCCGTCGGGCGCGATCACCACGCCCGAGCCAACCCCGCCGGCGCGGCCGCCTTTTTCGCCATGGGTTTCCACGCGCAGCACGGCCGGGCCCACTTGATCGGCGACCCTGGTCACGACATTCGAATAGGCGTCGAGCGCCTCGCTCTCCCGGTCAGGATCGGACGCCGCGCCGCCGATGGTTTCGC
>DATIYT010000084.1:0-2787 GCA_035517495.1 Allostellaceae bacterium
GTCCGCGACTGCAGGCAGCGGCGCGATGTCGACCATGATCGCGTCGGTCGCATCCTCGGCGAGCGCCGCGCAGTCCGCCACCACCACCGCCACGGGCTCGCCGACATAGCGCACTTTTCCGGTCGCGATGACGGGCTGCTCGAACGGCCTGAAGGCATCGAGCTGCTCCTGCCGCAGCGGAATCGTCGGGACGCTGCCGATGTCCGCCGCGGTGATCACCGCGTGAACGCCCGGCCGCGCCAGTGCGGCGCCAGCGTCGATCGCGACGATGCGGCCATGGGCAACGGCGCTGCGCAGGATGACCGCATGCAGCAGCCCCGGCCGCGTGATGTCGTCCACATATTCGCCCTTGCCGCGCAGGAAGCGTAGGTCCTCGACGCGCTCGATCGGGCTTCCGACCAGCGCATTCGCCGCACGCACGGGATGCCGTGGGCTCATCTGAAGGCACCGACTCGTTTGGTGCAGCGCTTGGTGATGTCGTGCTCCTTCCTCTGCATCGTCCTGGCCTAACCCGACGGACCTCATCCAGAGGAGCGCGCCTGTTGGCGCGCGTCTCGAAGGATGGCCGCTGGTGCGACCTCGCTTGTGGCCGTCCTTCGAGACGCGCGCAAGAGCGCGCTCCTCTGGACGAGGCTGTCGATATGATCCGAACCTCGAAAACGCCCCACTAGCCCATGTTTGACAAACTCCCGTCTAACCAATTGATTTATTTAGGGCGAGCATGGCGGTCTGTCACTACATGACCGTCTGGCCTGGCTGCGGCGGGTTCGGGGGATCGAGGTCTGTGATGGCGAGGGCGCGGAGCACGGAGGCGGCGCGCTGAGTGCCGCGGGTGACGGAGCGCTTGGTGGTGCCATTGCCGAGATCGATGTCGACGACGCGCACGGACCGGAGAGCGCGCAATGCTTCGGTGGCGGAGAGATCGAGGCGTGCGGCCTTGAGCTTCTTCTCGATGGCACGATGAAGCAGGAAGGCGAGCGCAGCGACGAAAATGTGAGCCTGCACGCGCTCGTCGGTCTGATGATAGATCGGCCGCATGTCGATGACGTCCTTGAGGTTGGCGAAGGAACGCTCGACTTCGGAAAGTTCTTTGTAGAGGCGTACCGCGTCGACTGCGGACAGATTGGGCTCTTCGGTTTGAATAACGTATTTGCCCTCGTAAGCCTGCTCGCGCGCGAAGTGGACGGGATGCTCGAAGAAGCGAAACACGCCGTCGTCGTAGGACCAGTCATAATAGCGGTGGCCATGATTTCGGGCGAGCACGCGGGTCGCAGCAGCGCCGACTTTCTCGGCCGCCTTGAGCCGGCCGTCGACGATGCGCCGCTGCAGCTTTTCGAGCCGTGTGCGCACGCGATCCATGGCCTTGATGCGCTGGGCGCGCTCATACGCCAGGCGCTCTTCGGAGTGCACCACGAACACCCGCACGCCTGGTTCTTGTGCGACAACCTCCTGAACCAGCGTCTTGGGCGGTGTCGCCTTCTCGCGGGCCGTGATGCCGACCGGACATTCGATCCAGGGGCCGGTCGCGCTTTGGATATAGTCGAACACCTCACCACTGCGGCGGCGATTGCGGCCAACAATGTAGCCATGACCATTGCCGCGCAGGTCTTCGAGGTTCTGGCTCGTCACCATGCCGCGGTCGCCGACAAAGACGATGCGTTTGAGCCCGAAGCGCTGCTCGAGATCGCGCAGAACATCCGGGACCGTTTTGGCATCGCGCCGATTGCCCTCGAACACATGATGAGCGATCGGCCAGCCGTCGACCAGAACCAGACCAACCAGCACCTGCGGGTTGCGAGGCTTGCCATCGCGGCTGTGGCCATGGGCGCCCATCTCGGGCGGCCCCCGGCCCTCGAAATAGGTCGAGGTCAAATCGTAGAACACCATGTCGACCTGAAGCGAAAACAGGTCGCGCAGCCGCACAAACAGCGCGGACTCGACCTGCGCCTTGCACGCGAGCAACTGGTCGAGCGTGCGATACCACTGCTGCAATTGTCGCGCCGCCACGCGCACGCGCGGCGTCCGGCTGGCTTGGCGTTCCGCGTCGTCGCGCCATGCCGCGATGAAGCGCCGACCGCAACGATCACAGACAAAATCGCTCTCCAGCCACTGCGCCAGCGCATGCTCGCTGGCCGGCGCCGTCAGCCGATTGGCCACCAGCACAAGAGCCCGATCACTCAGCCGCACCACCTCGCGGCGATCGGGCCGCGCGAGTTGGTCGAGTATCGTGTCGAGGCCGAGATCGCTCCACATTCGGCGCGCCGCCAGCAGCGGCCCCCAGTCCCACGCTCCGACCGCCCCGATATCCTTGTGCGCGACGCGATCATCGCCGGCCGCATCGCCATGCAGCAGATGGCGGAGCTTGCCGAGATCGAGGTGCTCCGCCAGCACATCCCTACGACCGAGATTGATGACGGTGCGATGCCGCGTCTTGCCGTCGCGATCGCGATAGGCTTCGACCACGCGCACATATTCGCGTTTCACGCCCTTGCTGACCGTTGCTCTGACTACACGCAGGAACATGATCGGGTTCGCCAAATCGAACGATAAACCATGTCCCTGCAAATATGCGCACCAGTATCGGTGATTCGCAATAAAAACCCGAATAATCCAAATAAACCTGTCCCTACAAAACAACGAAAGTCCGACGCCCGTCCCAGCAAATTCAATCACTTAGCGCACCGCCACCCCTCCCAAATGTCAAACATGCGCTAGCCGATTTATGAGTTAAATCCATGCAGGTGGCTGGGATCGTGCGAGCCCTTTCAAAAGAAAGCGCCAGTGTGG
>DATIYT010000085.1:0-3983 GCA_035517495.1 Allostellaceae bacterium
TCAATGCCGCCCGCGCATGCCTCGCGTCGAGGCAGGTGACCTCCAGGCCGCGGCCCCGCAGCTCGTGCACCAGCCACGGTGTCATCGGGCCGGTCTCGATCCCGATCTGGGCATCGTCTCCGGCCTGGCGACGAACAACCTGCTCGATCCGCTCGGGAACCGACGCGCGTTGGCCTCGCCATAACCTCCGCCCAGAGGCGTCTACCACACAGATCGCCGTAGTCTTCTGTGACACATCCAAACCGACATACTGGGTCATCGAACAGCCCTCCAATGGTGGTAGCCACCGGGCCATAGCGCCCGGAACGCGGCACTATCGGATGATCAGAACCCGGCCGCGATTACCCGATGTCCACAGCATCATGAGCCGACGTTTCACAATTCTAATTCAGCTCCAGGGAAAGTTTGGGGTCAGCGCAGCCTTTCGAGCAGCACCTGGGCTTCTTTGAGATCGGACGTGTCGAGGCCCTCGGAGAACGAGAGGAATACCGGGTCTAGAAGACTGCGCGCATCGGCATCCCTGCCCTCCGCATGCCAGATCCGCGCGAGATCGAAGCAGGCGCGTAGTTCGAGCGAACGGGCGCCTTGGCGTCGCGCTGCTTCCAGCGCCTTTTCCAGCAGGGTCCGGGCTGCGCCACGCGCATCGATCGAGCTTTCGGCGAGCTTCGCTTGTCCGCTGAGGCGGTAAAGCTCCGCCTGGAAGAGGCGCTCGCCGTTGCGTTGGGCCGTCTCGAGGCCGCTGACCAGGAGCGGCATCGCCGCTGCAGCATCGTTCTGTCGGAGCAGCGCCTCGCAAAGCAGGACGTACAACGCTGTGATCCCCAACTGGTACCCCCGTCGGGTGTAGGCGTCGAGTTCGATTTGCACCTGGCCGAGTGGAGCGGACGATGAATCGATAAGGCTCTCCGAGATTCCTCTGACCATTCGCGCCAGACCGCGCCAGGCGAAACCGTGTTGCTCGGACAGAACGAGACATCGCGCTGCATGCAGTCGTGCGATTGTCGGCTCCCTGCGCAGCACATAGAGAATGGAAGCATAATAGCGCGCGTAGGCTTCTGAGTGCGGATGGCCGATCACGGCCGCACGGTCGAGTGCCGCAACCATTCGCGCCGCAGCGCCATCGGGAAACCCCCGTACCCAGAGCGCCCACGACATGACCGCGAGGTTTGCCACGCCGGCATCCTGACCCGCCGCTCGCGCTGCCAGGCGCTCCGCTTCGCTGCTCGCACCGAAGACGGTCGCCGCCTGCTCGGTGCGATCCAACGCCTCCGCGAGGCGTCCCATCAACGTTAGTACCAAGCCGGAACCACGCGCGGAATTGAGCAGCCCGGCTCTGTCACCGCGCATCTTCGCGCGAGCGATCGCGGATTCGTGCACTTCCAGCGCCTGCGGTAGCTCACCACGGACGGCTCGCACGACCGCCAGCCAATGCACGACCTGCAGGTATTCCGGCGCATCGCCGAGCCGCTCGCACAATTCCCGGGCGCGCGCGAATGTCTCGAGCGCCGCGCCGGAAAGGGGGCCTTCCGTAACGATCAGACACGGCCCGAGAGCGGTCAGGAAATCGAGCTCGAGCCGGTCTTGAGTCGGGTCGTCGACAGATCGCGCCAGCGCCGCAACACCACGGCGCAAGTGGGCGATCGCCTCGAAATTGGCAGATCGGGCGGCGGCGCTCCTGCCGGCCTTGAGCCAGTAGGTGAGCGCCTTGCCGGAGAGCCCCGCTTCCATCAGATGGAGCGCCACCGCTTCCGGTTGCGATTCGACGATCTCCGGAAATCCCTTCTCCAAAGCATCCGCAATCGCCTGGTGGAGCTGCGTACGGCGGCCGCGCAGCAATCCAGCATAGGCGGCGTCACGCACCAGAACGTGCTTGAAGCGATACCCACGACCACCGCGCAAGCCGGTCGCGACGACGAGGTCCGCACGCTCCAACTGCTCGAGGGAGGCGCGCAGATTCTCCTCCGGCAAGCGTGAGACCGCCGCGAGGAGATCATAGTCGAAATCGCGGCCGATGCAGGCAGCGATCTGCGCAACCTCCTTGTTGGCAGCGATGCGATCGAGGCGGGCCACCAGAGAATCGTGCAGGGTTTCGGGGATGGTCGCGGGCGAGAGCGGTCCCATCACGGCATAATGATCGCCGGCATCGACCAGCATGCCGCTCTCGATTACGGCCTTCGTGAGTTCTTCCACGAAGAGCGGCACGCCGTCGGTGCGATCGAGTATCTGCTCGAGGATCTCCGGCGGCAGCGGCTTCCGATCGGTGACGCTACCGACAAGTAGTGACCCCTCGCGCCGACTCAGTCGGGTCAGCGACAGGTGCGTCACATGCGCTTGACTCGCCCACGGTGCTTTGAATTCCGGTCGTGCAGTGATCAGCGCCAGCATCCGCAACCGCTGCACCCCCTCGATCGCCAAGCCCAGAAACTCGAGGGAGCTCGGATCCATCCAATGAGCATCCTCGAAGAGCGCGATCACAGGCTGCTCCGACGAAAGACCGGTGATCAGTGCCAGCAACGCTTCGTAGGTGCGTGCCTTGCGTTGCGGTGGATTGAGATCGGGCATGGGGTAGCGAGCGGTCGGCAACGAAAGCAACTCGGCGAGCAGCCCGACAGCCTCCGGATCCGACTTCACCCGAGCGAGCAACGCCTCCAACTTGTCGAGCTTGACGTCGGCGGTGTCCTCCCGAAGAAAACCGGCGGCGCGCCTCAATTGCTCCTTCAATGGAAATAGCGAGCTGTCCCGATGATGCGGCGAGCAGAAGTAACGGAGGCAAAGATGCGGCTCGGCGGCGATCCGGTCTAGCAACGCGCGAGCGAGGCGCGATTTGCCGATGCCCGCTTCCCCCGTGAGCAGAACGACCCGACCTTCGCCCTCGAGCATCTGGCGCCAGCGACCCAGCAACAGCGCCAGCTCCTCCTCGCGCCCGACGATCGGCGGCGGCGCGACTCCGTGCCGCGCCTCGAAGCGGCCCTCGGTATCGCTAACACCGATCACGCGCCACGCACGAACGGGAGCGGCAAACCCGGCCAGCGCGACGTCCCCCAGATCCGACCAGGCGAAGAGTGGTCCGACCAGCCGCCGTGTCGCTGCCGAAACGACAATCGCGTTCGGCTCGCCGAGCGCCTGTAGACGTGCGGCAAGGTTGGGTGTCTCGCCGACAACACTGCGTTCCTGCGACTCGCCCGCACCGATCAGGTCGCCCACAACGACTAGCCCCGTCGCAATTCCGACCCGCACACGCAATGGTTCAGACCCGGCGATCTGCCCAACCGCCTCGACAAGCGCGAGCCCAGCCCGTATCGCTTGCTCGGCATCGTCCTCATGAGCCTGGGGATAGCCGAAATACGCCAATACGCCGTCGCCCATATACTTGGCGACGAAGCCTTGGAACTGCTCGATCACCGCAGCGACGCAAGTGTGGTAGGCGGCGATTATTGCCCGTAAGTCCTCCGGATCGAGCCGCGCGGAAAGCGCCGTCGAGCCGACAAGATCACAGAACATCACCGTCAATTGCCGGCGTTCGGCATCTTCGTGGGTCCCGGTCCGATGGCCATCTCGCACCTGAACCGAGGCCGCGGTTCCGATCGGTTCCGGATTTGTGCGCTCTGCCCGCAGGGCGGCGATGGCATCGAGGAGCCGCCGGCGGTGGCCGACTGATGTAATGCCGAGATCCCTGAGGTCGTCACCGGTCAGGCTTGCCAGCAGCTCGCCACCGATATCGTTCTCCCGAAACGACGGCTCGTATCGTTCGAGGCCTAGGCTCCGCAGCCACACCCCAATGTCCATGATGGGGCCCTATCTCTGCCTCGGCGCCATCATCGGCCAGGCGAAACGACGTGTCTAGGGCGCTGCTTGGAATGACCGCTAATGGGATGGTCCGGCCGTGCTCCTGCCCGGTCAGCAAGTAAGCTGGCCGGCGACACCCAAACTAGGAGCACGCCATGACCGAGACATTTAAGACTGCGGTTCGCACAATTGGTATC
>DATIYT010000086.1:0-6928 GCA_035517495.1 Allostellaceae bacterium
ATCGCATGCGCGCTGATATCCATGATGGCCCGGAGCACAATGAGCTCCAATCAAAGGCCGGATACATTGATGCAAGACCGCTACTGCCAGCTCGATGAAAACCTCTTGCGACGCACGGCCGGACCATACATCAGGGTCAAACTGCGCTGTAGCTCACCAGCCGCTAAACGTCTGTTAAAGGGCCATAACCAGAGCTGCGATTGCCGAGCTTGCTGGTCGCAGAAGTGCCATTTTCAGCCGGTCTGCTTGGCCAGCAGAGGGGCTGGCTCGACTCAGCGGACGGCCCTGCAGGCTATTATCATTGACGCCGTCGTACGCATCTGGGAACGTCGAGCATCCAACACAGAGGTGAGGAGACCTTGTCGAGCGATCGGGTCGAGCGACGGCTCACTGCCATTCTGGCGGCCGATATCGCTGGCTACAGCCGGCTGATGGGCGCCGATGAGGAAGGCACGCTCACGCAAATGAAGGCGCATCGGCGCGCTCTGGTTGACCCTAAGATCCAGGAACACCGGGGGCGAATCGTCAAGACCTCGGGCGACGGGCTGTTGGTGGAGTTTCCAAGCGTCGTAGATGCCGTGCGTTGCGCCGTCGGCGTCCAGCGCGGCATGGTCGCGCGCAACGCCGAGATCGCTGCCGACAAGCGGATCGAGTTTCGCATGGGCGTCAATGTCGGCGACATTATCATCGACGGGGGAGACATATTCGGCGACGGCGTCAATGTGGCAGCACGCCTGGAAGCACTGGCGGAGCCAGGAGGCATCTGCGTCTCGGCCCGGGTCCACGAGGACGTTCGGGGCAAGCTCGACATCACCTTCGCCGACGAGGGCGAGCAGCAGCTCAAGAACATCGCCTGGCCCGTGCGAGTCTATCGGGCGCAGCTCGGCACCGAAACGGTGACTGTGAGGCCGGCTCTCGCGCTGCCCGACAAGCCGTCGATCGTCGTGCTCCCCTTCGACAACATGAGCGGCGAGCCGGACCAGGACTATCTGGCGGACGGGATCGTCGAGGCGATCACCGCGGCGCTGTCGCGCATACGCTCGTTTTTCGTGATCGCGCGGAACTCCGCGTTCTCATACAAGGGCCGGGCGGCGAGTGTGCGCGACATTGGCAGGGAATTGGGTGTCGCCTACTTGCTCGAAGGCAGCGTCCAGAAGGCCGGCAACCGCATCCGGATCACCGTGCAGCTCATCGAAACCGAGGGCGGCGCTCATGTCTGGACCGGGCGTCACGACGGCACGCTCGACGACATCTTCGATCTTCAGGACCGCATCACCGAGCAGGTGGCGGGCGCGTTGCAGCCTTCCATCCGCATCGCCGAAATCGAGCGCTCGCGCCGCAAGCGGCCGCAGGATCTGGGCGCCTATGACTATGCCATGCGCGCGATGCCGCATGTCTGGGCGCTCGAGAGGGAGGAGAGCGCCAAGGCGCTCGAGCTGCTCGACAAGGCGCTCACGATCGATCCCGAATACCCGCTTGCCCTGTCGCTCGCTGGCTGGTGCCATGCTCAGCGCTCCGTTTACAACTGGGCGGAGGACATCGGGCAGAGCCAGGCGAGGGCGCTGACGCTGGCCGAGCGCGCGGCCGAGCTCAGCGGCGACGATCCGCTCATTCTCGCCGTGCTCGGCGCGGTGCACACCTTCGTGCGCAATTATGGAACGGCGCGGGTGCTGCTCGAGCGCGCGCTCGCCATCGATCCCAACGCAGCGTGGGCATGGAGCCGGCTGGGATGGCTCGACAACTATTCCGACCGGCCGGAGCAGGCGATCGAGAAGTTCGAGCGCGCCTTGCGCCTGAGCCCGCTCGACCCGATGAATTTCAACAATTATGTCGGCATTGGTTCCGCGCACGAAGTCGCGCAGGACTATGACAAGGCCATCGCGCATTACCGACGGGCGCTCGAGGAGCGACCTCACGCCACGTGGATTTACCGCAACCTGGCAGCGTCGTTGTCCGGTGCGGGCCGGATGGAGGAAGCCAGGGAGGCCTATGCACAGATGTTGCGCAGCTATCCGGATCTGACGGTGTCGAGGTTCAGGCAGGCGATGGTCTTCTCGTCAGCAGCTCTCGATCGTATGGTCGACAATCTCCGGAAGCTGGGCTTGCCGGATTGATCGCATACCCGCTTGAATGGCGGCATGGGAGGCGGCACATGGGACGCAAATTCCAGAACATCCTGGAAACAGTCGGGAATACGCCGGTGGTCAGAATAAACCGGCTGGCGCCGCCGGGCGTCAACCTATTCGTCAAGATCGAGGCCTTCAACCCCCTGGGCTCCGTGAAGGATCGGCTTGCGCTCGGAGTGATCGAGGACGCCGAGCGGTCCGGGCAACTGAAGCCCGGGCAAACCGTCATCGAGGCGACCAGTGGCAACACCGGCATCGGGCTCGCCATGGTCTGCGCCCAGAAGGGCTATCCGCTTGTCGTGACGATGGCCGAGAGCTTCAGCGTCGAGCGCCGCAAGTTGATGCGGTTTCTCGGCGCCAAGGTCGTGCTGACGCCGGCGGCGCAACGCGGCATGGGGATGGTGGTGAAAGCCGTGGAGCTCGCCAAGACCCATGGCTGGTTTCTGACGCGCCAGTTCGAGAACGAAGCCAATCCCGACGTGCACTCGCGCACGACGGCTCGTGAGATCCTCGAGGCCTTCGCGGGCGAGCCGCTCGACTATTGGGTCAGCGGCTACGGCACCGGCGGCACGCTCAAAGGCGTGGCGCGTGTGCTGGCGAAAGAAAGACCCGACACGAAAATCGTGGTTTGCGAACCGCAAGACGCGCAGCTCCTAGGTAGCGGGGTCCTGCAGCAGCGCAATCCCGACGGTTCTGCGGCAACGGGCCATCCTGCATTCAAGCCACACCCGATGCAGGGCTGGACTCCGGATTTCATCCCGAAACTGACCGCGGACGCGGTCGACATGCATCTGATAACGCGCATCCTTCCGATATCGAATGACGACGCAATGCGGTGCGCCAGAGAGTTGGCCAGCAAGGAAGGGATCTTCGTTGGCATCACGTCGGGGGCCACCTTTGCCGGTGGACTGCGGATTTGCGACGCGGCGCCGAAGGGCGCAACCATCCTCTGCATGCTACCAGACACAGGCGAGCGCTATCTGAGCACGCCACTCTTTGCCAACGTCTCGGCGGAAATGACCGAAGACGAACGAGAAATCTCGCGTTCAACACCGACCGCCCAGCTGGATGCTTGAACGATCTCGGGTTAGGTGTTCAGTCCACAGTGTGGTGAAGCGGATTTAACCTGAACCGATTTGGCTGCGTCGTCCAGACTTTGCAGATGTTCTCGTAGGGCGTCAGGCCTTTGAGGATCTTGAGCCGCTTGGCGAATTTGTAGGTCATCAGGAAAGCGTGGACGTGCCCTTTGAGTTGAGCGTGCGTTGCGTAATGGTAACGCTGAACGGTTGCCTCCTTGAGGGTCCGGTTCATTCGTTCGACTTGGCCATTAGTCCAAGGATGTTTTGGCTTGGTCAGCCTGTGCTCGATACCATTCGCATCACAAAGCATGTCGAACATATGGACGCGCCAACGAGCCGAGGGGCCGAGCCGGTTCTTCGGCAGGTCTGTGAACTGAATGCCGTTGTCGGTCAGCACAGTGTGGATTTTGTAAGGGACCGCTTTGATCAATGCTTTGAGGAAGTCTGCGGCTGTGCGGCGATTGGCTTTTTCATGCAGCTCAACGTAGGCGAACTTCGAAGTCCGGTCGATCGCCACGAACAGGTGGAGTTTGCCCTCCTCGGTTCGCACCTCGGCGATGTCGAGATGGAAGTAGCCGATCGGATAGGACTTGAACTTCCTCTTGGCGGGTTTGTCGCCTTCCGTCTCAGGCAGGCGGCTGATCCCATGCCGCCGGAAGCAACGATGCAAGGATGACCGCGTGAGGTGCGGAACAGTGGCTTGCAGGGCATAGAGGCAATCGTCGAGAGGCAGCAGCGTGTGCTTGCGAAAGGTGACAATCAGCGCCTCTTCCTCTTTGCTGAGAACTGATGAGCGAGGCTCCCTCGGTCCCATGCGGGCATCACAGACCGAGGCGCGCCGTCGCCATTTGGCGACCGTCTTTGGATTGATGCCGTAGCGGGCGGCGAGCTCCCTCAGGCTCGCTTGACTATTTTGTATTGCTCGACGGACCGCCTCAGTCGTTGTGGCGCTGCCGTGAAGAATCTGCCCCATAGCTCGTCCCTCCGGAGATCGTGATACAATGCACCACGATTCCGTGGGACTAAACACCTAGGCTCTCGTCAGCGGCAGTTTTCGAAAAAAGGTTTGACTCACGGCACCCGCTGCGTGCCACAACCCTGCTCGACAACCGCCGCCCAATCTTCCGACCTCAGCCGCAAAGATGCCGCGAGCGGACGAGTAGCGGTCATTCGGGCAGGCCCGCCTTTCGCAACGCTTCTTCGTATCTCGCAATATCTTCGGGCCGCCGGTACGGACCCTGTAATTCTCTGAGAATGGATACGCGAAGAGCTGGATCGAGATTCCGCAATCGAGCCATCGCCCGATTTGCTTCCTCGAGTCGTCCAGCAAGCACATTGCTTGCGGCACTCATGCGCAATGCATCGTGAAAATCTGGAGACTCCCGTAACACCATCGCCGCCCATGACGACGCTTCGTCATAGCGTCCGGCGAAGAAGTGAGCATGCGCCATCCCGTTTTGCATTCTCACCACGTACGGACCAAGGGGGCTCAGGCGCATGGCGCGCGCGAAGCGCTCGATCGCTGCATCCGGCTCGCCGAGCCAGATTTTGAGCCAGCCGGCCCAATGCGATGCTATCGCCAGATTCGGGTTTAGCGCCAGCGCGCGGTCGTTGAGAGCGACGCCAGTATCGAGATCGCGACCCATATGGGCCAATACCACCCCGCTCCAGGCAAGCGCCACTGCGTCATCCTTGCCCAACTCCGTCGCTCGCCGGGCCAACCTTACGCATTCGGCGGTCTCATTTTGTGGGTCTGTCCTCCAGCCACTTATCTTGCGCATCAAGTAGCACCAAGAAGCCAAGGCGTAAGCAGACGCGAACTCGGGATCGAGCTCGATCGCGCGATTGAACAGGAGCAATGCCTCAGCGTTGGCCCGGCTAGTAACCTGATGATACTTGGCCATGCCGCGCAGGAAGCAATCATAGGCATCGAGACTATCGGTCGGCTTGCACTTGGCACGATCGATCTCCGCCTGCTCCAGCTTTGGCGCGATTGCGCCCACGACACTCGCGGTCACCTGATCCTGCAGCTCGAAGACGTCCTCGAGACCGCCTTCAAAACGGTCTGCCCACAAATGTGCGCCCGATGTGGCGTCGATGAGCTGGCCCGTGATGCGCAGCCGGTTCACAGCCTTGCGCACGCTGCCTTCAAGTACGTAACGCACCCCGAGTTCGCGGCCGACCTGCCGGATGTCGGGCGATTTGCCCTTGTAGGCAAAGCTCGAATTGCGCGCTATGACGAATAGCTGTCGGAAGCGAGAGAGCGCTGTGATAATCTCTTCGACAATTCCATCGGCAAAATAGTCCTGCTCGGAGTCACCGCTCATGTTCTGGAACGGCAGGACGGCAATCGAGGGCTTGTCCGGGAGCGTAAGTCGCTTCCCCTGTTGATGCGCCGCCTGCGGATTAAGGGGATCAACGAAGATGCGGTAAACGTGTATGGGACGAGCGATGTTCTTCAGCGTTTGCTCGCCACGGTCCTCAACATCGAAGGCGACCTTGCCTCGCGTGTGATTGAGGACGGTTTGAGAAATGCAGATGCCACCCGGCTCGGCCAACCCCTCCAAGCGAGCCGCAATGTTCACACCATCGCCATGGATGTCGTCGCCGTCGATGATGATGTCTCCGAGGTTGATGCCGACGCGGAACTCGATGCGAGCGCTCTCCGGTTGATCCGCATTGCGCGTGGTCATGTGGCGTTGCACCTCGGCGGCACAGCGAACCGCGTCTACCACGCTTGGGAACTCGATCAGGATTCCGTCGCCCGTCGTCTTGACAATCCGGCCCCGGTGCTCGGTGATCTTGGGGTCAATGAGTTCCCGGCGATGCGCCTTTAGGCGCGCGAGCGTGCCTTCCTCATCCTCGCCCATGAGCCGGCTGTAACCAGCGACATCAGCGGCCAATATAGCGGCAAGCTTGCGTTCGACGCGCTCGGGCGGCACGAGAAACCTCTTTGCCCCAAAAGTCGTGCAAAGCTTAACCCAAGTGTGGAGATCGGTATATGGAGCACGCATCGGTCTAGCCCTCGGGTCCCAATGTTCATGTCCGGATAGCAGCCAATTCCGGACATGCGTGCTCGCGTTGATGGTGTCTGCCTGGACGTGATTGATGCTCCCGAGGCAGGGCGAGATGCTCCAAATGCCCCCCGCCCGACCCCGGCACGTAGCGGCATGTTGAGACGAGGCGCCGCTCTAGGCCGCGTCACCCTCTCGTACCGCAGCCAGCGCGATTCATTGGACAAAAGAGGACATTAGGCTGCCTTATTACTTGACTTTATAGATAGCGTTCTTATCTATTACAATATAGATTAACCCTAGGCTAATATTCGCTGTTTTGCGACCAATCTTTCGGCTGTCTCGGCCTTCGCCGAGCAATAGCCGCAATCCCCACCGCAATCATGGAGTCCAACGATGTACGGCTACACCGCCGTGCTCGCGGCGCTCCGGCTTCACGCGCAATCCCTTGCTGCCAACGCCAGGTCCGAGGCTGAGCGCAATCGGCTCGCCAGAGAGCATGCCGAACACACCCTGAGAAACTGCGCGAAGCTCCTGGCCGCACGTCTCGGTCAGACGGAGAGCGCAGTAAAGCGCCGCGACATCCTGCGCCAAGCGCTGCTTGGCACCTGATCAACACCTCGCCCTGCGCGGCTGCGTGCTGCGCGGGGTCGCGGCGTCGGGAGCAATCCCGCTCCCGATTAGGAGGTAACATCATGACCAACCTGAT
>DATIYT010000087.1:0-2607 GCA_035517495.1 Allostellaceae bacterium
GCTACCACACGCCTTCAAAGCCGCGTGGGCGCTTGCGGCGGAGCCGGCGTCCGAGAGCGGTGTCGCGGCCGATTGCTTTGAGTACGTCGCTAGTCGCGCTCTGGCGTTCCAATGCCTGTGCCAAGTCGCGCTTGAGTGCAGCATTCTCCTGTTTCAATTCGATAGGGTGCTTCGCCGACCTCGCGATCGCCCGAGCCGGCGGTGCCCCTTGCTTACGCTTTGCCATGGGTACGGGCCCAAACGGCGTCAGGCTGTTCGGCTGCTTCCTGTTCAAAGCTCAAAACAAATTCGTTTCGTCGCATTCGGCCCTCCGAAGTGGGGCAACGGTATTCAAGCGGACGCTCGCCCGTGACTGTTCTTCCCCGATAAGCAGACTTTCGCGCGCAGCGGCGGCACGTCGGGTGCCATAAGCGGGCGTCAGGTACATAAGATTTGCTACATCATTCACGGCTGCGAGAACGCGGCGGGTCACTCTGGCAGCCCCGCCTTGCGCAGGCCGTCGGCATACTTGGCGAAATCCTTCGCACGGAACGGACCGACCCGATCATTGAGATTGGAGAGACACAGCTCGGGATCGAGCTCGAGTGCTCGGGCGATGTACGCCCGCGCTTCGTTCGGACGCCCGGCGAAGGCATTGCTGACAGCAGCGGCTCGCAAAGCAGCCAAGAAATTTGGCCGTTCCCGGCACGCCCGTTCTGCCATCGGCCACGCTTCGTCATGCCGACCAGCAAAGTAATGAGCACATGCAGTGACGTGGTGCATGTGGAATATCAGGGGATCAAGAGGACTCAGCCGCATAGCACGCGCGGTGTGCTCGATTGCAAGATCATGATCGCCAAGAAACAGCCGCAGAAACCCGCTGGCGCTCCAGGCGATCGCCAGATTCGGATTCAGTGCGAGGGCGCGATCGACCATTGCAGCGCCCGCTTCAGGGTCGCCGCCGACGTAGCCGAGCGCGAGCCCACTAAAAGAAAGCGCAACGGCATCGTCGCTGCCTAGCTCCGCCGCCCTGCTGGCCAGTCGAACGGTCTCCGAAATCTCTTGCGCGCGGTCGATTATCCAGCCGTTCGCCTTACGCCAGTAATAGCACCAAGCCGCTGCGCCATGGGCCGAGGCGAATTCGGGATCGAGTTCGATTGCCTTGAAAAACAGCTTCAACGCCTCGCTCACGCCCTCTTTGGTCCAGCGATGAACGCTTGCCATTCCCCGCAGGTAGTAGTCGTAAGCGTCGAGGCTTTCGGTCGGCTTGCGTTTTGCGCGCTCGATCTCCGCTTGCTCCAACTTCGGTGCGATGGCGCCGATGACGCTGGACGTCACGTGATCCTGTAGCTCGAACACGTCCTCAAGGCCACCCTCGAAGCGGTCCGCCCACAGATGCGCGCCAGTTGAGGCGTCGATGAGCTGGCCGGTGATGCGCAGCCGGCTCGCTGCCTTGCGTACGCTCCCCTCGAGCACGTACCGCACCCCGAGTTCGCGGCCGACCTGCTTTACGTCGACCGATCGGCCCTTGTAAGTGAAGGAGGAGTTGCGAGCGATCACGAAAAGCCAGCGCATGCGCGACAGCGCCGTAATGATCTCCTCTACAACGCCGTCACTGAAATATTCCTGCTCAGCGTCGCCGCTCATGTTTTGGAACGGCAGAACCGCGATCGACGGTCTGTCCGGGAGGGTTAGGTTGTTCGCGGATGGTTGTGGAGCCGCCTTCCGCTGATGGGGATCGATGATGATCCGGTAGACGTGGACTGGACGGGCGATGTTCTTCAGTGTCTGCGCGCCTGCGTCCTCCGTCTCGAAGGTGACCTTGTCGCGCACGTGATTGAGAACCGTCTCAGAGATGCAGATACCACCGGGCTCTGCCATCGCCTCGAGCCGGGCCGCGATGTTGACGCCATCGCCATAGAGGTCACGGCCCTCCACGATCACATCGCCGAGGTTGATCCCGACCCGAAACTCGATGCGCTTCGCCTCCGGTACCTGCGCGTTGCGCTCGAGCATGCCCTGCTGCACCTCGATCGCGCAGCGCACCGCATCTACCACACTCGGGAACTCGATCAAGATGCCGTCACCTGTAGTCTTCACGATGCGGCCACGGTGTTGCTTGTTCTTGGGATCAATGAGTTCGCTGCGATCGGCCTTGAGGCGCGCGAGCGTGCCTACCTCGTCCGCGCCCATCAGGCGGCTATAGCCGGCGATGTCGGCGGCGAGAATGGCCGCAAGTCTGCGCTTCACCGGATCCGAAGCCATTGGGCTGGGTTTGCCCTCCCGACCGATACCCCCTGCGGGCCACCGCAGACGCAGCACAAACCATATCACATCCCGCCACCTACAGCAGGAACGGTGGGGACGACCGAATTGACAACCAATTAGCCGGGCTCGCCATGTCGGCTATGGGGTCAGGAGCAGAAATCTGCCCGGTTACCGCTCGCGTCCGCCTCTCCTCCAGAATCAGACGTCGACACGCCGACGCGTGAGGTCGGCGAAGTGCCAAAAGCGGTCGTCTGGCGCGCGTTGCACTGTCGCTTCAAAGCCAGCCGCGAAGCTTGAACCACAGCAGTGGCAGTATTGCGCTCAACGCAATCACGGCGAGGCCGTACTGATACCCCCAAG
>DATIYT010000088.1:0-25417 GCA_035517495.1 Allostellaceae bacterium
AATGACCCCCCGTCACAGACACCGCATCCACCAACTCCATGCGCAACTCGTCCGCTACCTGCCGAAGCTCGCGCTCCTCAAGACAACGCAAATCCGACGGATACCGTATCCGGTCCAACAACGGCGTCCGATTCGAGATTGATGGTGAGGATTGCTCTCGATCCATGAGAGGGCTCTCCCTGACGCGAGTTCGATTATCTCGGCTACGACTATATCAGGCTCGGCGATCGACCACGAAACGCGCTGCCTGGCGCAGCAGATCGGCCCGCTCTTCAAACAATTCTAGATGAGCGACCGCTTGGCGCACAAGAAGTTCCGCTTGATCGCGAGCCCGCTCCACGCCGAGGATCGAAACGAAGGTCGCCTTCCCCGCCGCGGCGTCCTGGCCCACGGGCTTGCCGGTCTCTCCGGCATCGCCCTCCACATCCAGCAAATCATCGGCGATCTGGAACGCAAGCCCTAGCTCGTGGGCATAACCACGCAAGGCCAGACGCAGCTCCATCGGCGCCTTGCCCAGGATCGCGCCAGCCTCGCATGAGAACGCGATCAGCGCGCCGGTCTTGAGGCGCTGCAGGCGCGTGATGGCGCCAATGTCGAGCGGACGGTCCTCCGCGATCAGGTCGATCATCTGCCCGCCCACCATGCCGCCCGCGCCCGCGGCCTGAGCCAGCGAGTGCACAAGCTCGCAGCGTACCATGGGGTCGCCATGCGTGTCGGCTTCCGCCAACACCTGGAATGCCAGGGTCAGCAATCCGTCACCCGCAAGTACCGCCGTCGCTTCGTCGAAGGCCTTGTGGCAGGTCGGACGGCCGCGCCGGAGGTCGCTGTTGTCCATGGCCGGCAGATCGTCATGCACGAGCGAATAGGAGTGCACCAGCTCAATTGCGGCTGCGACCTGCAGCGCGCTGCGCTCCGACACCGAAAAGAGATGCGCGCTCGCCAGCACCAGGAACGGCCGAAGGCGCTTGCCCGGTCCGAGCGCCGCGTAGCGCATTGCCTCGACGACCCGCGCCTCGAGGCCGGGCGGCACCGGCATCAAGCGGTCGAGCAGAGTGTTGGTGCGGCTCGCGACATCGGCGAGCGCCTCGGTGAATGAAACGCCATGCCGCCAGGCGAGCTCAGTCAAGTTTCACGGGCTCCGTGGTGACGCTGCCGTCGGGACCGACGACAATCTTGTCGACGCGCGCCTGCGCCTCGCGCAGCTTTGCCTCGCAATGCCGCTTCAGCAGCGCGCCGCGCTCGTAGGACTGTATCGCCTCGTCGAGCTTCCCGGCGCCGCCTTCCAACCGGCGCACGATCTGCTCCAGCTCCGCAAGAGCCTCCTCGAAGCTCAGCTTGGCGATGTCAGGCGGGACACTTTGCTCGGCCAAATGTTGCTCCCCAGATTCGCGCTCACTTTATGGGCGGGTTGTCGGCCCGGCAAGAACGGGGACGGCGAGAACAAATCGGCTCACCCCGCCATCAACGCCCGTACATGCGCCGCGGCACTCGCGGCCAGCGCGTCGAGATCGTAGCCACCCTCAAGGGTCGATACGGCCCGCCCTTGAGCATGGCGCCGAGCGCAATCGAGCAGCCGCTCCGTAACCCAGGAATAGTCATCCTCCACCAGGTTCAGCTGCGCGAGGGGATCGCGGCGGTGCGCATCGAAGCCGGCCGAGATCATCAGCAGCTCCGGACGGAATTCGTCCAGCGCCGGAAGGATGAATTGCTCGACACCCCGACGGAATTCAGCCGAACCCGACATCGGACGGAGCGGCACGTTGACGATGTTGCCAACGCCTCGCTCGCTCGCGGCGCCGGTCCCCGGATAGAGCGGCGACTGGTGCGTCGAGGCATAAAACAAATCTGCCTCGCGCTCGAACATCGCCTGGGTTCCGTTGCCGTGATGCACGTCGAAATCGATCACCGCGACACGGGCAATGCCATGCAGGGCGCGCGCCCGAGCGGCGCCGACCGCGACATTGTTGAAGAGGCAGAACCCCATGGCGCGCGCCGGTTCCGCATGATGACCGGGCGGGCGCACCGCGCAAAACGCGCTTTTCGCCTCGCCGGTCATGACGGCGTCCACCGCCGCCGTCACCGCCCCCGCCGCCCTGAGCGCCGCTTCGCCCGAGCGCGGGCAGATGATCGTATCGGCGTCGATCCCGGCCAAGCCCGATTGCGGGATCGCCGCCAGCAGCGCCTCCACGAACCTTCGGGGATGCACGCGAGCAAGGTCGTCGATTGCTGCCTTTGGCGCCTCCCGGCGCTCCAGGGCGGCGAACTCCGGCGCCTGCAGCGCTCCCAGCACAGCCTCGAGCCGCGCCGGAGACTCCGGGTGGAAATCGCCGGGATTGTGTTCGAGGCACGCGGAATGGGTGTAAAGGAGGGTCGGCATTAGAACCTGAGAATAGCAGGATAGCCTCCGCACTCTGCCACATTCTCGGGGCGTCAGGCCATCGCCGAGCGGAACGCGGTTCGGGCTTGCGGCAACGCCGTAGCTCCCGGCAGTATGCGCGGCGCACGGGGGACGGGTGGAGAGGCATCCTGGTGAGGAATCGGACGAGGGTCCGCAAGCGAGGGAACGGGACTCGCTCTTGTGTCCAGCCTACGGACCGCGCTGGAGCGGCGCGGGCCGGTGTCGGCTGCGCTGTGGCACGGCGCTCCTTCACCGGCGTGCTCGCGGCCACCGTCGCGCTCTGGGTCGGTCTCGCTTTCGCGGCGGATCCAGAGTCGGCGCCACCCCAGGAACCGGTGCGGTTGCGGGCGGGCAAGGCCGACAGCGCCTATCACGCGCTCGCACTGGAGCTGGCCGCCGCACTCAACCAACCCGAGAACGGCGCGCCGAAAATCTCCGTCGAGGAAAGCCAGGGCTCGGTGCAGAACGTGATCGACGCCATCCACGATCAGCAGCGCGCTCTTTTCACCGCGCCGCCAAACGTGATCGTCGAGGCGCGGCGCGGCGACAAGCCCTTTGGCGTCAACCCCGCCTACCGGGAAATCAGGTCGCTGTTTCCGATCCCGTTCCAGGCCATGCATTGGGTGGTGCGCAAGGATAGCGGCGTACAGGGCTTTGCCGACTTGGCCGCGCGGCCATTCATTCCCGGAACCAACGGCACCTTCGCCGAACGGCAGACCGCGGCGCTGCTGAAAATCCTCGGCCTCGATACCCAGGTACAACTGATCGATATCGACAGTGCCGCGGCGCCGGCCGCGCTCAAGAGCAAGCAGGTGATCGGCTTCGCGACCGCCGGCCCCTATCCGATCGCATCGCTCTCAAGTCTCGCCGAGGAAGTACCGATTACTCTGCTTACACTGACCCCCGAGCAGCTCAAGCAGGAATTGGCGAGCGACGGCACCACCATCGCGCTGACTATTCCGGCGGGAACCTATCCGGGGGTGGATCGGGACACCGTGACCGTGGCGCTGCCAGCCGGCATTTATACCACCACGCATTTGAGCGAGCCGCTCGCCTATCGCATCACCAAGGCATTCTGGACCGCGCGGTCTCGTCTGGCGGAAAACGCGCGCGCTTGGGCCTCGGTCACACCGGCTGAACTCTCGGTGCTCGGCGCCAAGCTGCACGCTGGCGCGCTCCAATACTATCGTGAAGCCAATATCAAAGTGCCGGACGAACTGCGCTAGGAATGCTCCGCTTGGCGTAAGATGCTCCGGGAGCACCGTAGTATGGTCACATTGGCTGGGGTATGCCGCGGCATACTGGCGCGAAATTACTGTGAGGATCGCAAGGAATGACCATCGACTTTCTGATCCTAGGCGGCGGGATTGCCGGCAGTTCGGCGGGTTACTTTCTGAGCGAGCGCGGGCGCGTCACGGTGCTGGAACGCGAAGACGCGCCCGGCTACCACTCGACAGGCCGCTCCGCCGCGCTTTACACGGAGACCTATGGCAACGCAGCGATCCGCGCTCTTACCGTTGCGAGCGGGCCATTCCTTCGTGACCCGCCGAAGGGATTTACCCAGCATCCCCTGCTGAGCGCACGCGGTGCCATGATCATCGCGCGGCCGGAGGATCGAGAAGCTTTCGGCGAAGCGCTCGCCGAAGGACAGCGTTATTCGCCGGGAACGCGCGAGCTCACGCGCCACGAGACGCTCGCGCTTTGTCCCGTGCTCCGGCGCGATTGGTTTGGGTTCGCGCTCATTGAGACAGCGGCCATGGATATGGACGTGCACGCGATCCATCAGGGCTATCTGCGCGGCTTGCGAGCACGTGGCGGCGTTATCGTGACCGGTGCCGAGGCACAGACGATCGACCGCAAGTATGGGCTCTGGTCGGTTGCAACGCCGATCGGCCGGTTCGACGCGCCGATCCTGATCAACGCAGCCGGCGCGTGGGCCGACGACATAGCCGGGCGGGCGGGCATCAGGCCCATCGGTTTGGTGCCGAAGCGCCGCACGGCCTTCACCATTGACCCGCCGGCGAACACCGATATCAGGGCCTGGCCGATGGTGATCGACGTGCGCGAAAGCCTCTATTTCAAGCCGGAATCAGGGAAGCTTCTGGTGTCGCCCGCCGATGAGACGCCGACCGCGCCCTGTGACGTGCAGCCTGAGGAAATCGACATCGCCGAGGCGGCGGCGCGCCTCGAAGAGCGAACAAACATCGAAGTCACGCGCGTCAATCGCAAATGGGCGGGTCTGCGCAGCTTTGTCCGTGACAAGACGCTGGTCGCAGGACATGCGCCCGACGCGCCGGGCTTCGTTTGGCTCGCGGGCCAGGGCGGCTACGGGATCATGACCTCGCCGGCGATGGGCCGAGTGACGGCGGCGTTGGCCACGGGCGACGATCTCCCGGCCGATATTCTCGATCGGGGCCTCAAGCCCGCTGATCTGCTCCCGGACCGCCTGCTTGGCGCAAGCTAGGCACCCGACCGGCTCGGCGCCAGCGCGTACGCGATCACCAGTGCCCAGCCGAGGATCATTAGCGTGCCGCCAACCGGCGTGAGCATGGCGATTCCTTCCGACGCGCCGGCAGCGAGTCCGTAAAGGCTGAAGCTAAAGAGGGTTACACCCGCAGCGATGCTCGCGCGCGCCCCCCACAGCAGCATTCGTGCGACCTTGGCCGGCGGCAGTGGGAGAGCCGTCAGCGCGAGCAGCGCCGCCGCATGCGGTAGGCCGTAGCGCACACCGGTTTCCGCGAGGAACAGGCTGTGCGGATCGCCGGCCCAGAGATGCTGCGCCATGGCGCCAACGATCGCTGACACGATCCCGTTGAGTCCCGCGACGAGAATCCACCACGAGCGCATTTGGTTCATCTGCTCATCGCTGCGCCGCGGTTCTTCTCCCTCTCAAGGGACCGGGAGGACAAGGCCAAGAGCGGCCGCTCACAGTGCCGACGCCAGCGAGCCGCTCTCCGCGAGTTCCTCGGCTTCATAGCCTTCGGCCGCCGGCAGGAAAATCACGACCGTGGTGCCGTGGCCCGGAGTGCTGTCAAGCTCGATGTGGCCGCCCGATTGCTTGATGAATCCATAGACCATGCTGAGTCCCAAGCCGCTGCCGCGGCCGACCGGCTTGGTCGTGAAGAACGGCTCGAATGCCCGGTGCAGCACCTCGCTCGGCATGCCAAACCCGCTGTCGCGTACCACCAGGCGCAGGTAGTCTCCGGGAGGCTCCTCCTCGGTCATGCCAGTCTCGAGACAAGCATTGCTTGTCGACATTGTGAGCGTGCCGCCCTCGGGCATGGCGTCGCGGGCATTGATTGCGAGATTGAGCAAGGCGGTTTCGAGCTGGTTCGGATCGAAATAGCCGAAGCGGAGGTCGGGCGCGAGCTCGGTTGTCACCACGATGCTGTCGCCGAGGATGCGCCGCAACATCGTAGCGGTCTCGGCGACGATCTGGTTCATCGACACGACGGTCGGCATCAGGTGCTGCTTGCGCGAGAATGCCAGCAGATGCTGGGTCAAGGTTGCCCCGCGCGAGACCGCGCGCAGCGCAGCCTCGACCAACCTGCGCAACTCGCCATCCAATCGTTGCCGCTGCATCAGCTCAAGATTGCCGTGCGCGATCGCGAGCAGATTGTTGAAATCGTGCGCGATACCCCCGGTGAGTTGGCCGACCGCTTCCATCTTTTGGGCTTGGCGCAGCGACTCCTCGGTTTCCCTAAGCTGTACCTGTGCCTCCTTCTGTTCGGTAATGTCGCGGCCCTCCGGAAGCAGCATCACCACGCGGCCGGCGTCGTCGCGAATAGGGTGTAGCTGGAAGTCGAACGTGCGGCAGCGGAGTCCGGTACCCGCAAGCTCCGCTTCGAGCCGCACGACCTTGCCGGCGGCGGCTTCGCCGACGGCATGACGGAAACGCTCCCCGATCTCGGGATCGCCGCCGCACCAAGGGCATTGCCAAAACGGGAGGCCCCGCACCTTCTCCTCATCAACGCCGATATAGTCGAGCGCGGTGCGATTGGCTTGGATCACCCGGCCGGTGGGATCGAGCAAGCCGATGAAGGACGGCGTCCAGTCGAGGATCGCGCGCAAGCGGCGCTCTCGCTCAAAACGCTCGCGCTCCCGCACGATGATGAAGCCGGCCAGCATGAACCCCAGCACATAGGACGCAAACAGGGTCGGCCATGAGGCGAGCAACGCGGCGACCGCGACATCCCAGGGCATGACAAAAAGCCATGCCGCTTGCACGCCGGCCGCAAGTAGCGTGAATGCGATCGCCCGGATCAGGCCTCGGTCGAAGCGAGCCCAGGGTGCAAGAGCGATTCCGAGCAGAAGCATGCTGAGCGCCATCGCGACGCCCGGCCACATGCCGACCCCTCCGAAGAAGAGCCGGAACACCGCGGCGAGCAGGGTGGCGATTATCCCAGCAAGCGGGCCGCAGAAGGCGCTCGCGGCAAGGATGACGACCCCGCGATCGTCCAGCAGAATCCCGGGCGCAACCGGCACCGCGAGCAAAATCGTCGCGATCGCGACAACACCGAACCAGCAGCCGCTCACGACGCTCCGCAGCCTCGGCGGCCAACCGATCAGCCAGCGTTCGAGCGTGCTTTGTCCTAGTCCCAGCAGCAGCAGCAACGCGAAGTCGAGACCAAGGATGCTAAGTTGCTCTCTGAGCACAGCGCCTCCGCCTCCATTACACCAATATTATGACTACACAGGGACGACAGTACTTTCAACCTTGTAGCGCCCGTGGCCGCGGCGATCGATCCCCACGACCCGATAGCCTTTTTCGACGAAGAACAGCATTTGAGTGTCCCAATCGTCGGAGCTGAGGGGCCAGCCATGGTGGAAGACGATGGGTTGGCCACGTCCCCAGTCCTTATAGAAGATCTGAACGCCGTCCTTGGTTGTGATCGTGCTCATGGTCGAGTTCCTTTCCTGTGGCTGTCATTGGCGTATGTGGATCTGCAGCGCGCGCCGCGGGGACAGATAGATCGTCTCCGGAACGCAGGATGAGTATGATCCGCTCGATTTTTCCTCTCGAACTCGCTTGGCATCACCTATAAGGCAGCGACCCCGAGCGCTTCGCGTTAGCCCATCGCAGCGACGACTTCATCGGTCGTTAGCACCGCATGCGCGAGAAACCGATAATTGCGACGACGCCAGCACCACCGACGATCAAATTGCGCCGTGCCGGAGAAATATAGTCCTCCCTTGTCATTTGCCACCTCCTGGGGCTTGCCAAGCGTCGGGCGGCTAGGCGACGCGCTATAAAGTGCACAAATGCGCGCTCCGATCGATTAGACGAAGGTATCGCCGATCCGCCCTGATGCTGCGGTGGTCAACAACGGCGTCTTCCACGGCAAACGCCATTCAGGCTCGGCCCACGACTGACTTTGCGCTCCAGAAAAGAGTGAAGCGCGACCCACTCCATCACTAATGCGCGAGCGTTGCCACCACACTCAGTAGACGCGCTCCTTCGGCGCGATCGAGGCGACTTCGTTCGAGAGCGGCTGCAGATGGACCGGCCTGTAGTCGAGCCGGACATGACCCTCGTCATCGAGCCAAGAAAGCGTGTGCTTAAGCCAATGCTGATCATCTCTCTTCGGAAAATCTTCCCGCGCGTGCGCGCCGCGGCTTTCCGTTCGTCCGATCGCCGACTGGAGACTGACGTTGGCCTGGGCCAGCATGTTGTCGAGTTCGAGTGCCTCCAAGAGATCCGTGTTGAAGATCATCGAGCGATCGGTGATGCCGAGATCATCACGCATTGTGGCAACGACGCCGTCGAGCGTGCCTGAACCCTGCACCAGCAGCAGGCCATCGCGGAACACGCCACAGTAACGCTGCATCGTCCGCTGCATGGCCAAGCGAATCGCCCCGGTTCCGGTTCCACCCTTTGACCATCGAATCCGATCGAGCCGATCGATCGCGCGGTCGGTCTCCTGCTTGGGAAGATCGGCGTGACTCTCGCCGGGTCGGACCGTCTCCGCGACCCGGAACGCGGCCGCCCGACCAAACACCACGATATCGAGGAGCGAGTTGGAGCCAAGCCGGTTTGCTCCATGAACGGAAACGCAAGCTGCTTCGCCGATTGCCATCAGGCCGGGAACCACCGCTTCGGGATCACCATCGCACAGCGTGACGACCTCGCCATGTAAATTGGTCGGCACGCCGCCCATGTTGTAGTGGACGGTCGGCAACACCGGGACAGGTTCGCGGGTCACGTCGACACCGGCAAAGATCCTCGCGGTCTCGACAATACCGGGCAAGCGTTCGTGCAAGATTTCAGCGCCAAGGTGCTCCAAGTGGAGCAGTATGTAGTCCTTCTGCGGACCGCAACCGCGGCCCTCGTTGATCTCGATCGTCATCGACCGGCAGACGACATCCCGTCCCGCCAAATCCTTGGCATTTGGCGCGTAGCGCTCCATGAATCGCTCGCCCTCCGAATTAGTGAGATAGCCGCCTTCGCCACGCGCACCCTCGGTGATCAGGCAGCCGGAGCCGTAGATGCCGGTGGGATGAAATTGGGTGAATTCCATGTCTTCGAGCGGGAGCCCGGCGCGCAGTGCCATGGCATTGCCGTCGCCGGTGCACGTGTGGGCGGCGGTGCAGGAGAAATAGACACGGCCATAGCCTCCGGTCGCCAAGACCGTGGAGTGAGCACGGATGCGGTGAAGTGTCCCAACTTCCATGTTCCAAGCGAGGATTCCGCGGCACGCGCCGCCGTCCATCAGCAAGTCGAGCGCCACGTACTCGACGAAGAACTCGGTGTTGTGCTTGAGGCATTGTTGGTAGAGCGTGTGCAAGATGGCATGACCCGTTCGGTCTGCCGCCGCGCAGGTGCGCTGGGCCATCTTCTTGCCGTACTCGATGGTCTGGCCGCCAAACCGGCGCTGATAGATGCGTCCGTCGGCGGTGCGCGAGAACGGAACCCCGTAGTGTTCCAGTTCCAATACCGCGGGCACCGCCTCGCGACACATGTATTCGATGGCATCCTGGTCGCCGAGCCAGTCGGAGCCTTTGACCGTGTCGTACATGTGGAAGCGCCAATTGTCTCCGTCGCCCATGTTGCCGAGCGAGGCCGCCATGCCGCCCTGCGCTGCCACGGTATGGCTGCGCGTCGGGAAGACCTTTGTGATGCACGCGGTCTTGAGTCCCGACGCTGCCATTCCCAAAGCCGCGCGCAGTCCGGCGCCGCCAGCGCCAAGGATCACCACATCGTAACGGTGTTCGATGATCTCGTAGGCCTGGGTCATGGTCATCGTTCGGATGCGGAGCTGAAGACCAATCCCTTCCCTTCTCCAAATACCGGCCGCTTCAATGGGGCAGCCTCGATCGGCTATGGACCCGGCTCATTCACGCGCGGGACCGGAAGGAGTCGATCGCGCCTCGACTTCCGCCATTTTCCGCGCGAGATCCGCGGGCGTGAGGATGCCCTTGCGGAAGAGGATATTGGCGAAGGCGACGATCCAGCGCTCGTAATACGTGAGTTTGCCGATCATTTCGCTGCCGAGCGCTTCCACGCCGCAGCGCTTTTCTTCCGTGTTGAGTATCTTGTGGAAGTCGAGCACATCGGCAAGCGCATGGCAGCGCTTCTCCCAGGGCTCGAGCTCGTGATCGGTGCGCTGTATGGGCTCGGCCGGCAGACCGCCGATATCGTTCGGCAAGCGCTTTACGAGGTTCTCCGTCTGGGTCATGGCGCCTTTCTCCCGGTGTCGATCGTCGCCGGGACGACGCCGATCATCGTATCGCGTGTGACGAGTGCCGCGAGCTGCTCTTCGCTGTAATTCTCCGTGCCCGAGGGCCGCTTCGGCAGCACCAGATAGCGAACCATCGCCGTCGAATCGTGGACACGGACCTCGACATCGTCGGGGATCATGGTGCCGAATTCGGCCAGCACCTTGCGCGGCTCGGAGACAGCACGCGCCCGGTATGGCTTGGCTTTGTACCAATCGGGCGGGAGGCCCAGCACTGGCCTCGGATAGCAGGAGCAGAGCGTGCAGACGATGAGATTGTGAACCTTGTCCGTGTTCTCGAGCACGATCAGCAACGTGTCGTCGTAGAAGGTGATGCCGAACTCTTCGCAAGCCGCGCGTCCATCGGCCAGCAGCCGGGCGCGGAACGCCGGATCGACCCAAGCGCGCGCCACGATCTTGGCGCCGAGCGCGGGGTTGCGCGAGTCCAGCACCTCGATCTGGCGGCGAATCTCGTCCGCTCCGATCAGCTTCCTCTCGATCAGAAGCTCGCGAACGGCGGTCTCCATGATCTCGTAATAACCGGGTCGCTCCGATTGGCTGATTTCGGCGTGCGGGTGATCGTGCCCATGATCATGGGCTTGATCGCGGCTTTTCTCTTGCCGGCTCATGGTCAAATCCTCTCAAGCCAAGTCTCGAAGACCTCGATGCGCAGACCGTCCCTCGAAGAGCCGACGTAATCCGGCCAAATCTCCGTCATCGGAATGGCGACGCGGTAATAATGACGCCGCGATCCCGCATTTCGGCCGTAGCCTTCTTCCTCGTTGTCGACAGCGGCGGGCTCGATCACCGCTTCGACCGAGCCTCTTTTGCCGCGCAGGTAGGTCGGCACCCTGTAGTGGCCGATCGGTGAGCGCTCCCGAATTCGGATTCGGTCTCCGGGGCGAAAGATCGGCAATTCCCCCAGCGCAGGTACGATGCCAAGTATGGAACGATGAGCGGCGGATGGCATGCCCGTCCTCCCTATTCCCCTTGTTGCGCTCCTTTCCCCCGCTCCAAGCGTGAACGCGCTTTCTTAGTGCAAGCTCACGTCCCCGGTGTCCGCATCGTAAGAGAAGAGGCCCGCATATCGGCCCCAGGCCACCAGATGATCGAAGAGGCGACCGGCATCCGGGGCGCACGATTGAGCCCCGAGCGACTCCAGCAACTCGTCACGCGACATCGAGCGACCGGGCTGCTTGGCGAGAACGTCCATGATCTCGTGGATCAGCGGGAGGCGGGTCGCCAATTCCGCGAACAATCGGCGGCGCGCGGGAATCCTTGAGGACGCAATACGCTTGCCTACCTCGGTAAGCGCGATGTCGACTCCGGTCGCCTCCACCAAGCCCAAACGCGACAGGAATTCGACCGCGCCAACGGTGTGCTCATCGCTGAAGTGCAGTGCCTTCGCCAACTTGCCGTGAGCCATGCGCCCGCCCGAGCGCGAAATCAGCCTAGTCGCTCCGACCAGTTGATCGACGCTCGCCGGTGGCAGCCGACTGCACATCGGAATGAGGTCGCTTAATTGCGCGGCACCTGCCGACATCGCTGATCTCCGAACTTGGTTGGGCCCCGCACCATCATGTGAGCAACCGATGCTGCTCACTAGCAGGTAGGTCGCGGCCGCGTGTCGTCCATCGGTATCCCGTGCACGTAAGCTATTCAATTTTGGTCAGACCCGGCCGCCGCCCAAATAACCATTTGATTTTGCTGGAGGCTGCCACGGTTCGGACCCGCGTTATCGCAATGAAAGGGGAGGTCGACCCTGGCGCGGCTTCACGCCCACTCCCGCCCGAGTGTGTTCCCCGCGAACTATCAACGATATCCAAGAATCTTCACACCCCCCGGCTTGGAGCCAACGCGTCACGCGGCACAAGCGAGCTTAGGCTCACTCACTGTCGGCGCGCGCAGCTCGGCTCCGGTAGTGATGATCGCGAGCCGATCTGGGGCGACGAATTGATGGGCTCCGCTGTGATACCGGCGGGGAGGCCGCCACGTTTCAACTCAGCCGCGCTTCGGCGCAGCTCCCTGTTTACCGCGAGGCAAATTGCGTGGTGAGGTCAGGACGGTTTGCGTTTGCGACGGCGCATCAAGGAGACGCTCGATCCCGCCCAGCGTGATGAGGTCAGCCAGCGCTTCCCACACCACGAGGTCCCAATAGTCAGCGGAATCAACATCGAGGTTACCGTCACCGTCGAGCCTTTCGCTGATACTCTCTCGCATTCCGTAGAGGAGACGTATCAAAGCGCCCGCGAGCGTGCCTGAAGGGCCGAGCAGAATCGCTTCGGCTTGCTCACATCGAGAGTGGATCGGCCCGTTCTCGATGCCGGCTTCTATCTCCCTGATGTACGCTGCCGTAAGTCGCTCAAGGGTTCGCCAGGCGGCGACGAGATTGCGTTCGCTCTCGATGCTCGAGAGCAGCTCAGGACCTGCCGTTTCCAGTAGCGTCTCGATGACGCGGTTTTGACGGATGCGAGTGCGAAGCAAATCATCCGCAAGGAGACGGTCGGTGATGCCACGAAGGATTTCCACGTTCGGCCCCCGCCCGTAAGTGTCGCCTTACCGATCGGAAGGCGTGCACAAGCACAGTTCTTACGACCGGTCACAATCGGCGCTGCAGCTCGGCCCCGCTTTCAGCGGGGCCTTCGCCCACGGTCCTGGCTACGATGAGGGTGACGCCCCACCTGCGAAGTGAAGCGTCACCGCATCATCCGACCTGCCCCGCGCTATTATGGCACCGGTGGAAACGGAATCGGGGTGCCCGGGACGCCGCCAAACCCGGGGTTTTTAATCGGGGTGCCCGGGACACCGCCAAACCCGGGGTTTTTAATCGGGGTGCCCGGGACGCCGCCAAACCCAGGGTTGGAAATCGGGGTACCAGGGACGCCGATCACCGGTATGCCACCCGCCGTGACCGTGTCCATCGTCTGATCGGTGAGCGGCCCCGCCGCCATGGCGGTCCCGGCCATGAGTGACACCATGCCTAGCGCAAGTACAACTTTCCGCATATAGTCCTCCTGTTAGTGCAGCAGCTCGGGACCATCCCGGGCTTGGTCGCAGTAGCATTTTGAAGGCGGCATCGACGCGCGCGTTTCCAACGACGCATCGGCGCGTCGACGCTTTCTCGGGCGCTACAAACCCCAGAATAAAAACCGCTATAGAGAGCCGTGAGCCAACGCCGTCGCGTCAGGCCGAGTAGGTTTCAGAGCACGGTCACGACAAATTGCCGCGGCAATTGGCATGGCTGCCGCCGCGACTGATAAACGCTATTACCCTTTGCCGCTGAACTCGTGCTGCTGACATTTCCCCGCCCAAACTCGGGTGTCCGCTCACAAAGCAACGCTTGTTCAAAAACGGTACGCCATAATCGCCACCGGACGCAAAGGCGCATTAGTCGTAATCGCCAGTAATCAAGATGTACGCCCGTCAAATTGGGCATTAATCCGAGCTTGCTTGTACTTTCCGAGGGTTGCGGTCCGAGACGGTCTCCACCGAAGTTCCAAAGCAACTAGCCAGAAGGACTACATAAGCCATAAGCTTTAGAGAGTAGCCGGATACATCATTTGAGGTATCCTGATTCAGTGACGCCGATCTCTTCGCTGTGCCAAATACTTAGCCTTAGCCAAAAGAAGTATTCCTGCGATCGGCATTGCGCTACCGCAGGTGTTCCCAGCGGCGAATAGCTCCTTAATCCGTTTTCGCTGACTTCCGGACGTGGTATTGCGCAATCCCCCTGCGGTCGCTTTCGGCCGCTTTCGGTCCGATGAGCGAACCCCGCCCCCCATCAGCAGACCATTTGGATCGCAAGGGGGACGAGACGGCCCGCCTCAAGGTGCGCTCGGGCATACGCTCCCTGCAATCGTGTTCTTGGCCTCATTTGGTGCGATGCAGGACAGCGTGAGCAGGGCCGAACTGCGCTAAACGAGATGGAAAGGTTTTGGCGCGATTGTCCTTGGCTATTTTGGGCGTGGACCAATGACCGAGTTCTCTAGCGTGATTGCGCGGTATCGCGAGGAGGGCTACGCGGTCGCGCGCGGCTTCTTCTCGAAGCGCGAGGTCGCGGACTTGACCGCGGCATTCGACCGACATTGGCGCGAGGGCATGGCGCACCGTGCGAGCTTTCGCCACGGCAATTTGTTCTATCGCCAAGGCAAGGATCTGCGCCTTGGCAAGATTTTGCGACTCGTGCAGTGGCCCGCCTATGTCGATCCGGTGCTCGAAGGCGTGCGGCGCGATCCGCGCTGGCTCGCGCTTCTGGAGCCGCTCATCGGTCGCGACGTGAAGCAGATCATCAACCAGCTTCACTGGAAGCCGCCGGGCGCCACCGCGGCCGATTTCGCCTTCCACCAAGACGTACGCTTCCGCCGACCGCGCCAAGCCTATCGCGACCTCGAAGGTTCCTATGTCCAGACCGGACTCGCGATCGATCCGCACCGCGCCGCATCGGGCGCGATGCGCATCCTGCCGGGCTCGCACCGCTTGGGCGAGCGCGACATCGCGGGCGCGGGCGCGGTGTTGGACCAGGCGATGGCCGACGAGCGGCTCGCCGCCGCCGGGCTCGACGCGGCGCGCTTAATCGACCTCGACCTCGATCCGGGCGACGTGGCGCTCTGGAACCTCTACACGATCCATGGCTCGGGCCCCAACCGCACCCGTGTGGACCGTCGGTTCTATCTCAACGGCTACGTCCGCGCCGCCGATTGCGACCGGGGCGAATGGGCGTTCCGCGATCGCGCGCCGGTGCCCTTGGGCGAGCCCGTGCTCGTCCATTACGACGACCTCTTCGCGCGGCCCGAGCCGCATTACGTCGAGCCGTGAGGCCTCAATCTTCGGGCGATCCTCCGCTGAGGGACCGGCTTTGCGGTTCCGACAAAAACCGACGTGCCTAAGGCCGTTCAACGGATCGAGTGCGGTTCCCGATGCTGCCGACCAACGGATCATGGGAGAGGGCACGCTTCAGTGCCAAGGCCGGGTTCTCCACGGAATGCCAGGAGAGCAGGGCCAGGACGAGTACGATCGGCGCTGATAGCGCTGTCACCCAATACCAGTGCGCGCTTGCCCCGAGCAGCTTGACCACGGTTTGCTCCACCGGAAACGCGTAGATGTAGATCCCGTAGGAGAGGTCGCCATGTCTGGCGAAATTCGGCAGACGGATCGCCGAGCCGCGCGCGACGTAGATGACGAGATAGGCGCCCGCTGTTGCAAAGGCGAGGCGGAAACCACCGCTCACCAGACTGAGCATTAGGATGACGAGCGCCGCCCCTGCGAGGCGCCCGTTCAACGGCACGCGATGCCGCCACAAATAGAGCGTGGCACCCGCGGCGAAAGCCGAGCCGAAGATCGACCAGAAACCACCGTCTCCGCCGAGCCAGCGCCAGCTCGCGATCAGCGCCAGCGCGAGCACGACGATTGCGACCTCGCGGGTGAGCAGCCGCCAGAGGCCGAGCCCTAGGACAGCCAGATACATCGCCGCCTCGTATTGGAGCGTCCAGAGCGAATAGTTCACGCTGGCAAATTGGTTGCCTGAGAAGACGCCCGGCAGGTCGAGTTGTATCCAATGCAGCGACAGATTCGCTGGAACATACCAAAGGGTTTCCGGAGCGACGAAATAATCGCGGAGGGAGAGCGAGGTCAGCGACGGCCCGAGGACCAACGCCGAGAGGAGCAGGCACACCAAGAGAGCGGGGTAGATGCGCAACGTGCGCGCCGTGAAGAAACGCAGCGGTCGTTGATCGCGGTCGAAGCTCCCGGTGATGAGATAGCCGCTGATTACGAAGAATACCAATACCGCCGCGGTGCCGAGCGTCGTCTGGCCGCGGCTCAGCTTCAAGAGCGGCTCATAGCCGCTTTCATGTCCGTAGACCAGCGTGAAGGAATGCGACACCAGGACCGCCAGCGCCGCCAAAAAGCGCAGGCTGTCGAAGTTGTCGGTGCCTTGCCGCACCATACTCGAAGCCCGCATCGGGCTTCCTCCCAAGTATCACTTTCAGTGCGTCAGGCTCTGCCAGTGCTCGGCAAAGACGATGCTGGAGAGAATGAAGCCCAGAACGACGTTGACGGCGACCCCCGCCGTGAACGCGAGAAAGGGCTTCCGGCCGGCCCGTGCGAGCTCGCGGAAACGCGTCGTCAGCCCGATGCTCAAGAAGCAGAAAATGAATGCCCAAGTGCGCAAATCTTTGATCGGGGCCACGAAGGCTGGATTGACGGTCTTGTTGAAGTCACCGAGGCTATACGCGTTGGCGACCGCCGTGACGAGGAGCGAGGCCGCCAGGAACCCCAGCACGAATTTCGGAAACCGCCACCATATCTCGGCGGCTTGGGGGCTGCGCCCGGTCTCCGCGCGCTCCCAACGAGTGGTCGCCACGATCGCCAGCACGAACGCCCAAATGCCGATCCAAACGTCGCGGCCGACCACCTTCATTAGTGTGAACGCGATGACGGATTGGTCGCTCGAGCCCGCGACCGAGCCGCGGGCGGCGAAATCGCCATAAACTTGAGCGGCTGCCAGGCCTGCGGCATCCGCGAACTCCGACGTGCCGATCCACGCGCCGCCCACGCCGGCCGGTAACCGCAGCGCCTGGGCGACATAAGGAAGCACGAAGATCATCACGATGGCCCAAATGACGACGACGGTGATTGCGATGGGCGCGTGCTCCTTTTTCGCGCCCACGGCAGCGGCGACGGCAATTGCGGCCGATACGCCGCAGACCGCGCCGCCCGCGCCCAAGGTCGCGGCAAACCTTCGATCGAGCCCGAGGCGCACCGCCACAAAATAAATCACGAGGAAGGTAACGATCGAAACGATTGATGCCTGGAGGATTGCCACGGGGCCGGCCCACAGTATGAGTGTGAACGGTAGAGTGGCGCCCAGCAGCACAATGCCGAGTTTAATGTAGAACTCGACGCGAAACCCGGCTTCAAGCCAGCGCGGCAATCCCACGATGTTCGAGAGCACGAGCCCGAGCGCCAGAGCGACGAGCGGCGGCTCCAGGTTGTAGATATTCGCCTTGTCCCATTGGCCGATCGCAAAAATCAAGACCGAGGCAAGATAGAGAAACCCGAAGGCAGGCACGAACTCCCTCGCCTTGTAGCCAAGCGCGGTGAGCGCGATCGAGAAGAGCGCCAGCCACAGCAGCAATTGAGCAACGTAGCGGGACAGATTGGAAATGAAGTGCTCGCCTAGCTGCGAGAAGGTCGACCACCTCGCGGGCGTAACCGCAATCCACCGTATGCTCGATCCGTTCGCGAACAGGAGATAGGCTACGATCACGAGCCCAAGCCCGATCCAGATCGCCCACCAATCCTCTTTGACCCAGAGTTCCCGCCACCCGCCTGCTGTCGCGGAAATTCGGACCTCAGCTGGCTGCTCGGCTTCAATGCCGCTCATTGCCGACTCCTATGTCCACCCTGTTGCGCCTGCTGGCCGGGCGGGATGGGGCCCGCCATCGGCTACCGGAGAGTCACAAGGTTCAACCAGTCGCTGGGCGCGAGCCGCGATCGGCAAGGTCGTCGTCGCACCCGCAGTCAGCATGATGAACATGCGTCGCCTCATGCAGCTTACTGGCTCCCTTTGGCGAACGTCTTGTCAAGATCGTCGGTCTGTATCAATAGCCCCTGTACCTCGTCGTCAACTTGCGACGCGCGCTCTGTTACAGGCCGACCTTCCCTCGGTTGATGTTTACGATGACCATAGATATTGCCTTCGCGGCTCGACGTCGCGGCTCCAGCCGAGGGTGGCGAAGCGTTTTGCGCTGATGCGATCACCGGCGCCGACAACACCAGTGCGGCTGCGATGGAAACTTCGACAATGCGAATAAACCCACCAGCCATGGTTACCCCCTAACTTCGCATCCAACACACACGGCCAGCGCCGATATATTTCATTCTTTTGTGCACAAAATCCAACGCAAATGTAGCCCAGCGTATTCGATGGGCCGTTCGCCAGTCGGTTCGGGCCCGAGGGGCCGATGTCCGACGGGGCTCAACAGCCGTAATCCGCTGCGCCCGCAAGCACTTCCGCTCTCGCATCGTAAGCGGGACTCATTCCGACAGTTCTGCGATTCCGCGAGGTGCCATAGCGGCAGGAACGAGCAAGGCCTATGGCTGCAAAGCAGCGGCATCTGCTGCTGTACGCGACGCGGTTGAGGCGAGTCGGCGGAAATGGAGGGACGTATCGGCGGTTGTTTCGTGCTTGTCGGGGGCTCGTTAACGCGCTTTCCCCGACACAATGTTAGAATATCGTAGATTACCGACCCGCCTATCCGTAGAGACATCGCAATGGGGCGAGCGAGTGAGCACTGAAGCCCGTTATATCCGAATCACAAGTGTCCCTCCCGGCGAAGCACCCCTTTGGGTTCGGGAGAAATGGGTCGGTCTGGAGTTACCTCTCGTTCGAAATAGATACGCGCCCGCTTTGTTTCGGACATCGGGCGTCCTGACGAGACCGCGCAATCCATTTTCGGCAATCTGGCGGCTCTGGACGGGCCGAATGCCACGGCAGAGCGGCTACGCCGTCGATGCGGCGGAGGCAGTGAATGTGCTTGAGCGAACCGCTCCGGAGGCTGCGAGGTGGTGGCGCGAGAATGCGCCTGGAATCTTGGCGCATCATCGGCACTTCCTATTTCGCGCGACCAACTGTGAAGATGCTCCGCCTCGCGACCCCGCCGCGATCGAACACGTCGCGTGAGCTCGCCACAAAGCGGAAGAGGAGTGAGCAATGGCGGGGGTTCCAGGGAAGGCGAGAGTCATCATTGTCGGTCAGGGTGGCATCGTGGGAGCGTCAGTCGCTCATCATCTGATCGAACGCGGTTGGGACGATATCGTTGGTATCGATAAATCGAGCATCCCGACCGATATCGGCTCGACCGCGCACGCTTCCGACTTCTGTTACACGACAAGCCACGACTTCCTTTCCTGCTGGACGACGCTCTATTCGATCGATTTTTACGAGAGGATGGGTCGCTACGAACGTATCGGCGGCTTGGAGGTCGCTCGTGTCGGCGACGACGCCCGTATGGACGAGATCACGCGCAAGGTGATGTCAGCCAAGGCGTTCGGCACGCGCGCGCGCCTGATCGACCCGGCGGAGATTAAGAGGAAGTTCCCGCTGATCGAACAGGACAAAGTGCAGGGCGGCTTGTGGGACCCAGATGCCGGCCTGGTCGTCCCGCGCTCGCAGGCGGTCGCCGGGGAGCTGATCGATCGGGCGGTGAGGTCCGGCAAGCTCCAGGCGTTCGCGAACACGCCGGCCAAGTCGCTCGTGATCGAAAGCGGCCGCATCAAGGGCGTGGTGACCGAACGCGGCATCATCATGGCTGACCACGTTGTGGTCTGCGCCGGCCTGTGGGGCCGTGTGGTTGCGGCGATGGCCGGCGAGGATTTGCCGGTCATGCCGGTGGAGCATCCCCTCACCTTCTTCGGGCCGTACAATGAATTCGCCGGTACCGGCAAGGAGATCGGCTGGCCGCTGCTGCGCGACCAGGGCAACTCGGCCTACATGCGCGACACCGGCGACCCCACTACATCGGAAGGCGGCATGATCGAGTGGGGCTATTACGAGGAGACCAACCCACGCCTTTGCCACCCGCGCGACATCCTTGAAAAGGAACAGGCACGGCTGTCGCCTTCGCAGCGGGACCTGGACATGGAACAAATTTTGGCGCCGCTGGAGCGCGCGATCGAGCTGACGCCGATACTCGGCGAGCTCGGCTACAACGAGCAGCGTTCGTTCAACGGACTGCTGCAGGTGACGGCCGACGGCGGTCCCTCGATCGGCGAAAGCCGAAAGGTCCGCGGGCTCTGGTATTCGGTGGCGATATGGGTCAAGGATGCCCCCGGGATGGCGAAGCTGGTCGCCGACTGGATGACCGACGGACGCACCAAGATCGATCACGCCAGGATCGACTATGCCCGCTTCTATCCGCACCAGATGAAAGAGAGCTTCATTGAAGGCCGCTGCGGCGAGGCGGCACGGAAGATTTACAATCCCGCCGTCCATCCACGCGAGCCCTATGCCACCGGCCGCAACGTAAAGCGATCGCCCTTCCACGAACGCGAAACGGCGCTGGGCGGCTACTTCATGGAGCTCGGCGGCTGGGAGCGCGCCCACGGCTATGCCGCCAACGAGCATTTGCTGAAGAAATACGGCAATCGCGTGCCGGTGCGTCGGAACGAGTGGGACAGCCGCCATTTCTGGCGCGTCTCGAATGCCGAGCACCTCGCCATGAGCGAGGATTGCGGCATCGTGAACCTGTCGCACTTCTATATCTTCGACGTCGAAGGACCGGATCACGTCGCGCTGATGGAATGGATTTGCGCCGCCAAGATCGGCGGCGACGCCAACATCGACAAGGGCATTTACACGCACTTCCTTGACGACGAGGGCATGGTGCGCGCCGACCTCACCGTCATGCGCATGGCCGACCGCTGCCGCGTGGTCGATGGCGCCGACGCCGGCCCGCGGGACCTGCATTACGTGCAGTGGATGGCGCAAGACAGGGGCTTTAACGTCACCGTCACCGATGTCAGCGAGAAATACGTCACCATCGGCATCTGGGGTCCGAATGCGCGCGCGACGTTGCAGAAGGTCGTGGAAGACCCCAACCGCCTGACGCCCGAGAATTTCCCCTTTGCCGCGATCAGGTCGATCAAGATCGCCGGCAAGAACGTGGCGGCCTTTCGCATCTCCTATGTCGGCGAGCAGGGCTGGGAACTTCACATGAAGTACGAGGACGGTCTCGCCGTGTGGGACGCGCTGCGCTCGACCGGCGTGATGGCCTTCGGTATCGAGACCTATGCCAACAGCCGCCGCTTGGAAAAGAGCCTGCGCTTGCAGAATGCGGACCTGCTGACGGAGTACAATCTGCTTGAGGCCGACCTCCAGCGCCCGAAAGTCAAGGAAGCGGACTTCCGCGGCAAGGCCAAACACCTGGAGCATCGCGCTCGCAAGCATCAGCCGGCCATGCTGTGCACGCTGGTGATGACCGGCAACACGGATTCGAAGGGCGTCGAACGCTACCCTGTCGGCACCATGCCGGTGATGGATCCGGAAACCAAGGAGACGCTGGTCGACGAGCTTGGCCGCCGCTCCTTCACGACCTCGGTCGCCTATGGTCCGACCGTCGGCAAGAATATCGCGCTTGCGTACCTGCCTTGGGCCTACTGCCAGGAAGGCCGCAAGCTGATCGTGGAGTATTTTGGCGAAACCTATCCCGTCGAGGTGGCAGCCATAGGCTATAAGGCACTTTACGACCCCGACAATATCAAGCCGCGCAGTTGACGGAGGTGATCGGAGGCTCCGATCGGGCCTTGCGACTTGCGACGGATCGCACCTCGGCGGATACTTATGACATTCACGACGGAATAGCGCTCGAATAGCGCTCCAGGGGCGACATGCGGGCCGAAACGATAGCACCGGGCGGATCATGGAGCGGGATCGTCAATCGCGGCGAAGTCCTGAAGATCATCGATGTGGAGGGGCAGCAGGGGGTCGATTTTTTGTGCTATTCGGCAGCGGACCCGCAGGAGCGCTATCACGCAGCGAACACGCTGAAGCGCGCGGCGACGCTTCGGCTCACTACGGGTCACGTTCTCTATTCCGACATAGCGCGGCCAATGATGACGGTGGTGGGTGATACCTGCGGTTTCAACGACACGATCGCCGGTTGCTGCAGCGCCTCTTCGAATGAATTGCTTTACGGCGTCAAGGGGATGCCGGGCTGCCGGGAGAATTTCCTGAAGGAGCTGAGCCGTTACGGCCTCGGCCGCAAGGACATCGTTGCCAACCTCAATTTTTTCTGCAATGTCCCCGCCGGAACGGGTAATGCGCTCCCGCGCCTCATCTTCGAAACCGCACCTTCGAAAGCCGGCGATTCAATAGCATTGCGCGCGGAAATGGATGTCCTCGCCGTGATCTCGAATTGCCCGCAGATCAATAATCCCTGCAGCGGCGGCAGGCCCACAGCCATCCGCATCGAAATCGCGGGGATGTAGAAGAGCCACGGTCGGGCCCGCGCGTGCGTCGCCACACCTGCATTCGTCGCCGCAGTTCCGCTTTCACGCCAGAGCCATCGGAATATTTCCGCTGCTCTCCTTGCCACGGGAGCAAAATCCGCCGATCTTGATATCCTGATTGATCCCTCGACAAACGGAGCTTCCCCTGTGGCCAAGTTCCCGTTCGCAGAATACTTCGGTGAAATCAATACCTTGGCAGACCTGCAGTTTATGCCGGGCGAGAGGCCGTACATCGATCGGCCTTCGGCGATGCGGGAACCAAAGGAGCTGCTGCTGTATCTCGGCTGCAATGTGCTGAGAACCGCGCATCTCGCGAAGACCGTGATCGACGTCCTGAAGGCGATGGGGTTCGATTTCAACGCGGCGGGCGGCCCAGCGCATTGCTGCGGCATCGTTCACTATCAAAACGGCGATCCCAAGAGGGCCCGCACTTTCACCGCAAGCAGCATGCGCCATTTCGCGCAGTATGGCGCAAAGAAGATCCTCATGTGGTGCCCGTCATGCAATGAGCACTACGATGAGGTCGTTACGAAAGAGCAGGATGTCGCCTTCCCCTACGAGCACGTGACGGCATTCATCGCGCGCCATCTGGATCGGATCCAGTTCGTCCGGAAAGTCGAGAAGCGTGTGGCCGTACATTTTCACACGGGGTTCCCGCAATCAGATTTGGATTGGCATAATGCCCGGACGATCCTCAGCGCAATACCCGGGGTCGAGCTCGTCGACATCGCCAATCCTGCGACGCTCGGCCGACACTGTGCGCCGAAGTGGATCGGCCGGATCGGGAGACCGCAGTGGCAGAAAGAGATTCAAGATATCCTTTCTGCGGCAAGAGAAGCCCGTGTCGACGTCCTCGCCACTCTTTATCACTCCTGTCACCGGGAAATCTGTCATGCCGAGGCAAAAAATCCATTCGAGATCGTTAACTACATAAGTCTGCTCGGCGAGGCCATGGGCATCGAATACCCCGACGTCTATAAGCAGTTCAAGCTCAAGGGGGACCCCAAAGCGATATACGACGAGGTCGAGGCGCACGTTCGAGCAAACGGCCTCGATCCAAGTCGAGTGAGAGAAATTCTGACCAAGACATTCGCGCCGGCGTGCGAGGCCGACACCTCGAATCCGTCTTGAGCCCAAACGATCACCCGCGTCACGGCTCATGTGTGACACCTCGTCAGATGCAGCGTCTCTTCAGGATGTAATTGCGCGAGCTGGCTATGTCTTCGTGCAGGCGAGCGAGATGCAGCGGACCCTCGCCCAATGCGGCTCGCTCTCGGACTGGCAAGCCTTCGCGGCGAGCTGGGATGATCTGGAACTTGACACCTACATGGCCGATCGCGGCCGCTACCGACGTCGGCGGCATGCCGTCTATGCCGCGGAGATGACGGGAGCAATCCGCCGCGAGCCGGATCGGCCGCACTACCAGAGTCGTGAGTACAACCAGCTTCACGGCGGGATCGCACGCCGCTTCGAACCGATCGTCCCCGCGATTGGCGGTGGATCAAGTATTCTGACCATTCTTCGCTTTTGCCGGACCCTGTTCGGGCGGCTCGCTCCGGCATCCCATTCGTGGGATATCGAAGTCCACCAATTCCGCATCGAAGCCCGAGCCGAAGAAAAGGGCCAGCCCACTCCCGAAGGCGTTCATCGCGACGGCGTGGACTATGTGCTCGTCCTGTTGATCAACCGTCGCAACATCGCGAGCGGCACGACGACGATCCACGCGCCGGACGGCCGCTTGCTGGGCAGCTTCACCCTGACAAAACCGTTTGATGCGGCGCTCGTCGACGACAGACGGGTTCATCACGGCGTTACCGCGGTCGAACCGTTGGACCCGCTGTCGCCCGCTTATCGCGACGTGCTGGTGGTTACATTTCGCAAAACATAAAAACCCGAGAATCGACAATCTCCCCGCGAGGCTGGCCATGAGCAACGGATCCTGCAATTGGTGGCCGCAAAATCCACGCCATGTCCGATTACCGTAGTTGCCGCGTCAGCCGCAGCCATCAGCACAATCCATTTCGCGACTTTGTGAGCCTTCATGTACCCTGGGCCAGGTTCAATGCCACGTCGGATGCGCTCTGGTCGATCCGCTCTGGGGGCAACTCATGAAGCTGCGAAATATATGTCTTATCGCTTTGACGATGATGATTGCCGATGGCGGGGCCGGAAGCGCCTCCGCACAGCAGCAGCCTCCTTATCCTGCGCCCGGCAGCCCCCTCGTCCTTGCTGGTCTTGCCAAGTTCACAAACATTTTTAATTCTCCGTATCTGACATGCCCGGAGCTGGTCTACTTAAGGCCCAACACATGGGTTACTGTGTCCGTTGATGACGTGAACAATCCTCAGGGACTCGTCATCGACTACACGGATCAAAGCGGGAATAATGCGCATAAATCCTTTTCTCTTGGGGTTAACTGCATATTTGCAGGCGTCATCGAATATTACGATATGGATTCGCTTCCTCACCCCAGCCCGTATTATCGAAATCTCAACAGCGGATGGCTGTGCACCGGGAATCAAGCAGACTGCGCGTTGAGCGCCATAACGAATGCGGCTACCGGTCGTCCCGTTTCCGTCGTATTTAGCCCGCTCTCCACATCGAGCGCTTACGCACCGAGGCAAGGATTCAATTTGCCGCTCTTTTATGACGCGTGGCTCAGCAATCCTTATTGCCAGGAGAATAATTTGGAGGAGCCCTGCGCCGTAGGCTTCTTCTTTGTTCGTCAGGCGGCGGATGTCTCCGGGAAAGGCCCTATCATCTACCTCCACAACGAGAGGCACTGATCATGGGCAATGGTGGGCTACGGTCGGCTGTCGCCGCGCGACGTGCCTTTATTGCACTGCTCGCGACCCATCGTCCCCGCCAGGCGGTCCGCGTATCGGCAGAGACGTAACAGCGCTAATTTCTCGCCATCTATGCCGTATTTTTGCCGTACGGCCGAGGAGTAGCCTTAGGGGAACACCTTAATAAATTGATATCATTGGCGACCCCTACGGGATTCGAACCCGTGTTACCGCCGTGAAAGAGTGTCAATTCCGTCCACCAGAATTCGGGGCCGTGCGTCAGAAACTAGCATTTCACAGGCATTTGTGCGTGCACGTCCCGCGTCGTTTGTGGTAATCTATCCCCGTCGGCGTGACAAACCCGTGACACGTTTATGGCTCGCGCTACCCGCGATGCACGCCTCGAAAACCGCACCCAGCGCCTCAAGCTCAGGGCGGGCAAACGCTACTGGCGCACCATCGCCAAGGGCGTCACGCTCGGTTATCGCCGAGGCCCCAAGTCCGCGAGC
>DATIYT010000089.1:0-3696 GCA_035517495.1 Allostellaceae bacterium
TGAAGAGGCGATCCGCTCCGGCAACGCTCCGGCGCGCGAGGCAGTGTCGAACTAGAACCGAAAAGAGCTCAAGTTCTGTTGCTGGCGGAAAATCTGGAGTCGGCCGGCTGGCGGCCCTGCGCGGTCGGCAGGTTCCTACTCACCCGAGCACGTTACGGCAGGATGGGATTGAGGCATCCAACTCAAGCGATGGCGAAGCGATCGAGGAAGACGACATCGGTCGATGGCTTCGTGGCGGCGGGCCTCCGCGAACGCCGCGCCCTGCGTGGTATGTCTCAGCAACAACTCGCTGAAATTATCGGTATGACCTAGCAGCAGGCCCAAAAATACGAGAAAGGAGATCAATCGCATTTCGGCCCAGTTGTATGAGATCGCGTGCGCGCTGAATACGCCGGTCACCCATTTCTATGAGGGATTGGGGAAGGAGGCGTGTCCGGTTACGCCGCATCAGCGGAGACTGCCGGAGCTCGCGCGTAATTCTGTCCAAATATCGAACGACGAGCACCGGGTGGCGCTCTGTGAGGTAGTCGCACTTTGGCGGGTCGCTAATCGCTTGGCTCAATCGGGCGGATGAAAGTGGTGTCTGACAATAAGGGTATTGCGAGACGACTCATCGGGTTCGTCGAAGCCGCGCAGCAAAGGGGTCATGGAGAGACGTTTGAGGAAATCGTCGCGGAGTGTATAGCTGCACTTGATGACGAGGAACGTGACGCTCGACTTCGCGATCGCGAAGTTGCGCCGGTTCCTCACTGCTCGTCGTGACACCTAACCGCCGAGACCACGGCCCTTCTTTCCACCGATCAACTTGATGACCGCTTCCGGCGGATTTTGTTGAAGAAGTCGGGTTGAACGGCTGAGTCACTCGTGATTCCGTTGTGACGGGCGGGATTGGGGGCGACGGTCATGATGGGGGAGCAAAGCAGCGCCCAGGTTGCGCTGTTTTACGAGTTTTGCCTGGAAGATCGGGTTCCGGCCGATCATCTGCTACGCAAGGTCGACCGGTTTCTGGATTTCAGCCGGCTGCGGCGGGACCTGGCGCCATTTTATAGTTCGCTGGGTCGGCCCTCGATCGATCCGGAGCTGATGATCCGGATGCTGATCGTGGGGTATTGCCTTGGCATCCGGTCGGAGCGGCGGCTGTGCGAGGAAGTCGATCTCAATCTGGCATATCGCTGGTTTTGTCGTCTGGGATTGGAAGGTCGGGTTCCTGATCACTCGACCTTCTCAAAGACGCGCCATGGTCGGTTCCGCGACAGTGATGCGTTCCGTCACCTTTTCGAGATGGTGGTGCAGCGGGCGATCGCGGAGGGCCTGGTTGGCGGCGAAGGCTTTGCGGTCGATGCCAGCCTGATCGCAGCCGACGCCAACAAGCAGCGCTCCTTCGCGAGCGGCGACGAAGTGGATTGGCAGGAGCTGGGCACGACCAGGCGTTCCGTTCGGGAATATCTCGACACCCTCGATGAAGCTGCTTGGGGTGCGGCCAGCGAGGTCGCTCCGAAGTTCATCTCGCCCTCGGACCCGGCCGCCCAATGGACGGGAGCCCATAAGGGGCACGCCTTCTTCGCTTACGCTGACAACTACCTGATCGATCTCAAGACCGCGATTATTGTCGATGTCGAGGCGACCCGGGCCAGCCGACGGGCCGAGGTCGGCGCTGCCAAGACCATGCTCGATCGGACCGAAGCCCGCTTTGGCTTGAGGCCGCAGCGGCTCAGCGGTGACAGCGCCTACGGATCGGCCGAGATCCTCGCCTGGATGGTCGAGGAGAAGGGCATCGCCCCGCATGTGCCGGTGTGGGACAAGAGTGAGCGTACCGATGGGAGCTTCAGTCGCGCTGACTTCGTCTTCGACGCCGCGTCGAACACCTATACCTGCCCGGGTGGCAAAACCCTGCAGCAATACCGGCGTCCGTTCACCACACCACGCAGCGGCGTGACCAAAGCTAATACGCGGCTCTATAGGGCTCGTCAGGCCGACTGCGAGGTGTGCGCCCTTAAGCCGAGATGCTGTCCTGGACAGCTCCGTCGAAAGATACCGAGAAGCGTGCACGAGCCGGCGCGCGACTTCGTCAGGCAACTTGCTGATACACCCGAGTACCTTCAGTCACGCCGCGAGCGCAAAAAGGTCGAAATGCTGTTCGCCCACCTCAAGCGTATTCTCAAGCTCAATCGCCTCCGCCTGCGCGGGCCCTGCGGAGCCAAGGACGAGTTCCTGCTCGCCGCCGTCGCACAGAACCTGCGCAAGCTCGCCAAATTAGGGGGAGGATCAATGGCAAGTGTGCCCCTGGCTGCCTAACAGCACTCAGAGGTTCAAGACGCCGAAGCCGATACGCGGCGCGCGCCATCCACTAACTCAATACCACCATCGACCAGCACAGCTAAAACCGACTTCTTCAACAAAATCCGCCGTCAACGGTCACTAGGGCGATGCCGTCTCGTTGAACCACAGCGTCGCGATTTTAGCGTAAGCTGCGCTGTCTGGGCGGGCCGGCGTCTACTCGCACTCGCAACCTGCCCCCCACTTGTCGCAGAAATCATTTTCGTGGATGAAATCACCCAAATAGCCGGGCCAGACACCGCCGGCTCAAACCGACCTTCTAATCCGCCCTTTATCCGGTCCGGCCATCTAGCCGCATCGGGATTTTCGGAGCATCGGATCTACTGGGAAGAATACGGATCGCTCGCCGGCGAGCCGGTCATCATCATGCATGGCGGACCGGGTGCGGGCAGCCACAGCTCATCCGCCCGGTTCTTTGATCCGCAGCGGTACCGCATTATCCTGTTCGACCAGCGCGGTTGCGGCAAGAGCACGCCCAGTGCGAGTGAAGATGACGCAACGTCGGCGCTGAACGACAATACGACCGAGCACCTGATCGACGACGTATTGGCGCTGCGCCACGAGCTGGGCATCAACGGCAAAATGCATGTTTTCGGCGGCAGCTGGGGCAGCACCCTCGCCCTCGCTTACGCCATCGCGCATCCCGAAACGGTAGAGACCCTGATCTTACGCGGCGTCTTTTTGTGTCGAAGAGCAGATGTCGATTATTTCTTCCAGGGCAATGCCGCCGAATTCGCGGCGGACCCGCTCGCCATGCCGGCGCCCGGCGCCTATCTGGATTTCCCGACGGCCTGGCGGCGCTTCGTCGACGCCATTCCACCGGAAGATCGCGGCGATGTCGTCAAGGGGCTGGCCAAGGTATTCTCCGCGCCGCCGCGGACTGACGAGGAGCGGGAGCGCCTGGTGAAAGCCGCCTTGGCCTGCGTCGCCTGGGAAGGCAGCGCCAGCCGCCTGAACCGCGATGAAAATAGCCACGGGCAGCCAAACCAGAAATACGCCCTGGCCGCCGCCAGGATCCTGATCCACTACATGATCAATGGTGGGTTTCTCGGTGCCCGCGGCGAGGCTAACCGCGACAATAATTATATTCTCGACCATATCGCGAGACTGCGGAACATCCCCGTCCATGTCGTGCACGGGCGTTATGACCGGGTGTGCCATCTCTACCAGGCGGAAGCCTTGGTTTGGGCCTTGGGCAACGCCGGCAATATTGCGGTCAACTATTTCATCACGACGGCCGGGCACAGCAGTTTCGAGCCCGAAACCGACATCCGGCTGCGTACGATCATGAACGAACTGCCACCGATGATCCCCTGAACTTACCGCAATTGCGGCTCTCATTCCGGGGCTTATATGTGC
>DATIYT010000090.1:0-18121 GCA_035517495.1 Allostellaceae bacterium
CAGGGTTAGGCGCTGCTCAGCGCAGGCGCTTGCCAAAGGCGACGGTCGCCGCAGCAAGCCGCGCGCGTTCGGCGAAATGGTCGGTGATCTGCGCCTCGTCCATGAACACCACCCCCTTCGGGCTCTTGATCGCATGGACGAAGAAGCCGAGCTTGAGAAAACGCTCTGCGCGTTGCAGCGCGTCCTCTTCGCTGCTCTCTATCGCCCGGCTCCATCCCTCGTTGCCGGCGCGGCGGTGCATATCCCACCAAATGGTCCAGTTTGAATTCGCCTCGCCACGCGGCGGCGACGGCTTGAAGGGACTAGACCGCGTATTGCGATAACGCATGCTGCACGGCCCCCTTGCTACAGTCTGCAGGCGGGAGCACGCCCTCTCGTCGAGAGGCAGAACGCAGCTCTCATCCGTCGGCGCCTGATCGGCCTCTGCCGAGGATCGCCAGCACATAGCGGCAGCGCAGGCACTTTGCAACTGGGATTCACAGGGCCGCCGTCGCTACGCCTTCCTGAGGCGCCAATATCGGACGATTTCCGGCATCCTCATCACTTGGTGGCCGCTCCCGTCGACAATGGAGATCTCGGAAACGGTCGTTTGATTGAGGACGGCGCAGGCGAAATCAGTCGCTTCCGTCGTACTCAGGTGATTGCCGGACCTGTGTTCGAGCTCATCCTTCGCCGATCTCCAGCGGACGCTATAGATCAAGACACGCACTCGGAACGCATGCCGGGAGGCGCGCCCACGACGGTCCGCTCGACGGCCTCGGCCACCCCAAAACTGGCGTCACAGCTTGGACATGTGATCTGTGCGTGCCTTGCACGCGGCGTCGGCCAGTCGATGCGCATCCTTGCGCCACAATCGGGGCAACGAATTGCGATGTGATCTTTGGACATGGCAGCCTCATGATGTACCGCTTCAAGCCGTCTGCGGCCTGCGGCGCCCACTTCGGGGCGGTGGCGTCCCTCGCGCGTGTGACGGCGAGCGAACCCAGCTGCTTTGCGCCGGTAGGACGCCGTGGAGTTCGGCCGAGAGAGACGCTCACCCGCTCAGCCATCTGACGAAAATCGCGACACAAACCGCCAGACCGACCCACGTCAGGATCGACATCCGGGGGGGCAAGTGCAGATCGTCGACGATGCGAGCGAGCCCGTCGCGCCAACTTCGGATGGTCACTGGCATCGCGGGACCTGGCGCGGGCCGGCGAACGTCGGTCACGACGATGCCCGTCGCGGCGTCCAGACGCTGCGGCAACAGCCCAGCCAACTCTTCGGCCAGCGCCATCACTTCTGAGAAACCTCGCTTCTCCCGGGGGAACATTGCGATCAGCGTCACGAGCGCCCGCGCCGCCGCATCTTTTGGCAACTCCGATAGCCGGGCACCTTCCGCCCAGGGATCGGCGCCAAGGCGCGTCAGCGCAGATAGGACGCTGAGCGGCGAACCGTTCTCCTCCTCGCCCAGCGCCGCGAAGAGAAAATCATTGAGCTCGGAATGAAGCAGGGAGCAGTCTGCGGGGAGAGCCATGCAGGCTTTGCGACCTCGACTATTTTCGGACTATCGCCGAATGTTTGAGAGCGCGTAGCAAGTGTAGGAATATAGGCCGATTTGCCGCACGACGGTACTCAATTCGAAGAAAATAGGCGCGTCATGGACGCCGCGAGCACGGCCTGCCGCGGGTTTCTCGACTATGCGGGTGCTTTTCGCTTGCATGTGGGTGAACTCATCACCATATATGAACTTCTTGTTTCGGCTCGTCTCTTCGGTAGGCGATCGAGCGCGTCACCGAACCTGCTGTAGCGCAGAATTGGACGCTGGGTGATGCAGATAGCATCCTGACCCGGCCGTTGAGCAATCCGGGCGGAGCTGGCACCAACGAGGGGCGACGCCGCAACAGCAGATTTCCGCGCGATGGCCGAGTGAAGGACGAACCTGATGAAAGCTCGCAAGTACCGAACCGGGCAGATGGTGTCGATGACGCCGAACCGCGCCCGCGCCACCCCAAAGGATCGCTTCGAGATCACCCGCCTGTTGCCGCTCGAGCACGGGAACTATCAATACCGAATCCGCTCTGTCATCGACGGGCATGAGCGCATAGTGCTGGAGAGCGAGCTCGGCTGAGCGGGCGGCCTCGCCAGCCCGCCGCCGTGGCACCGTTGCGTCCCTGCCATATGGACGAATGGAGTCCGCGACCCTATCGCCAAATGGCGACGCCCGGGTGCGCGGCTCAGGACAAGAAGAAATGAATGATGATCCATCCGTGCGCGCGCTTGCAATTGCCAAGGGCTTGGTGCGCACAAAACGAGTATCCAACAAAGAAGTCGTCGGAGAGACCTTCGGCGGCTTCGTCCGCCTGCGCGCCGTCGTTGGCGCGTTCTATTGGGTTTCACTCGACGGAATGCGCGTGCTGCGGGGCGGGGAGCCGGGGAGCGCCGACGAGCTGCAGGACGGATTCATCGAAGCTATGGCACGAGCGGGCAGCGAACGGTGACGCGCGCCACCGCCCGGCGGATGCGCTCGCTCCGCGGGTGCGTCAAGGTCGGCCCGAAGGGAAACCGTCATGAAGCTGGCCGACATTGTGAACAGGCTCGCCGATCTGGACTACGACATAATCCGGCTTGAGGGCGAGCGGGCTCTCGCTCAGCACGCCGCGGACACTGCCCAGGTCGCTCGGCTGGATGAGGAAATCGTGCGGATCTAAAAGGCAAAGGAGGAACTCCGCGCCGATTTCAGAAGCGGGCACGCTGGCCGTTCATCGCGGCCGAAAAGGGCCATTTTGCAAGGGGGATCGATGTAGCGGGCAAGCAGGTAAGGCGAGTCACCAAGCTACCGACGATAGCCGCCCAGAGCGATCCTGCAGCGCTCGCGCTTGAACGTGACGACAAGCCAGACTGAGACGCGGCTGACGCAAGAAACGGGAACGTCCCGACGCCGACGCCACGCGCGGTGTTGTCCGACAATCCCCGCGGTCAAGAATTATGGGAGATCACAATGGCAAACGTGCGTAAGGAAGATCTTACTGTCGAGGAATTGGCCTCGTTGGAGGAGGTAGGCAAAGGCGCGTCCCAGAAGAAAATTCCAGACGAGCACAAGAAGCGGCTCCTCGAGCTGCGCTTGGTCAAGGAAGGAGTCGGCGGTCTGATACAAACCCCGCACGGGATTTTTATCGCACGCTCGGAGCCTCCTTCGCTGTCCGGCATGTCTCGGGGAAAACGCCGCAGCTGATGAACGCCGACTAGGTCTGGACTCCTATGGCGAGCAGCGTGATGCGAAGCGCGGCAAGTCGTCCGCTGAGAACCTGAAAAAAGTCTGATCGCTGCTGCGAAGAGCGCTGACGCCGCCCAGTGCTCTTTGCCTCGCGCGAAGAGAAGGAGCAGCGTCGGTAGGAGAAGGCGGCGCAGCGCAAATCGGAGCAGGAGGAAACGCCGGCGTCGGCGGACGACGAGCCACATAGCCGAGCTTGGAAACATCATGCCCCGGAAGAGACAGCCCCTTGAGAACGGGTTCGTGCTGTTCAACGTGACCTACGAGGATGGGACGCTGAGTTCCAATCGCAAGGTGCCCTCGGCCGAGATCGACCAGCTCGATGCGGAGGCTTCCGCCCGTGCCGCTATCGAGCGCAGGATCGCAAGATCGAGAGGATGTCCGGCCGCTCGCGTGGACCGATCAAGGCGATCGTGCGCGCCGATGCGCACTAATATAGTCCGTCGCAGGCTCGCACGCGATCAGGCGGCGAGCGCTTGGCGGAAGCTCACCAGCCGCTGCCGCTCTTCATCCCAGAGGGCGAGCCGCGTCGCCCTGACGCTGCTCCACAGCGTCAGCCGCTTCGCCTGCCGCAGCTCCGGGTTCTCTTCGAAGCAGCTGCGCAGCCGGTAGTTCGGGATCCTGCTGGCGAGGTGATGGATGTGGTGGAAGCCGATCGACCCGGTAACCCAATGCAGGATGCGCGGCAGATCGTAGAAGGAACAACCCTCAAGGGCGGCGGCGTGAAAGTCCCAGCTCCCGGCGGGACGCCAATAGGTGTCCTCGAACTGGTGCTGGACATAGAAAAACCAGACGCCAATGGCGCTCGCGAGCAGCAGAGCACTGCCCCAGCCGGCGAGCAAGGCGGCCGGCCCGGCCAGCGCCGCGATTCCCGCGGCGAGCGCCGCGGCGGCAACGTCGGTGCCGAGGATACTGAGCCAGCTTCGCCGATCATGGAATGAATTCGCCAGAGGCAGTCGATAGCGCAGCAAAAGCACATAAGCGGGCCCGACGATGAACAGCACCAATGGATGGCGATAGAGCCGATAAGCGAGGCGGCCCCAGCGCGAGCGGGCGCGGTATTCGGCAACGGTGAGCGTCGTGACGTCGCCGACGCCGCGTCGGGCGAGATTGCCGGAGCCGGCATGATGGATGGCATGGTCGCGCCGCCAAGCCGCGTAGGGCATCAGGGTGATGACGCCGAGCGCGCGCCCCACGGCGTTGTTGACCCGACCCGAACGGAAATAGGAGCCGTGGCCGCAATCATGCTGGATGATGAAGAGGCGCATGAGGAAGAGCGCCGTCGGTAGGGCGCAGAGAAGCGCCGGCCAGAAGCCTTGCGCCAAGCCCCAGAACAAGCCCGCGGCGCTCGCGAGCAGTGGCACGGCGGTGGTGAGGAGCTGGCCGACGGCGCGGCCATCGTCGGGCTTCGCATAGCGGGCGAGGCGCTTGCGCCAGTCCTGCGACGATAATGAGGCGTCGACCGAAGGGGCGCCGCCGCTTTCGATCACATGGACCTCGGCTGTGGTTTGTCGCTCGCCCCCGAGGGTGCGGAGCGGAAACAAGACGGGGCCGCCGCCGCCGCCCCGTCTTTCCTCTCTCAGGCGGCCTTGAGATTGACCGCCGATGTCTTGCCCTGCTGACCGCGCTCGAGGTCGAAGCTCACCTTCTGGCCCTCGTGCAGGTTGCCAATCCCGGAGCGCTCTACCGCCGAGATATGGACGAAGACATCCTTCGAACCATCATCCGGCTGGATGAAGCCGTACCCCTTCTGCGCATTGAACCACTTGACCGTACCGTTGGACATCAGTCCCTCCAATGAACGAAATGCCGCAGCGCGGACGCGCCACGGGTCAACTTGCGAATTTTGGATGGGACCGGGTCAGGCTCGGTAGAGCGGAACAACAGGCCGACCCAAGGTCGATTGACAGTTCGAAGATGGGACCGGCGTTGGGAATTGTCAACGGCGCAGCGACGCTGCCCCGAAATATCATCCTCGTTCGTCGCCGCTTCGCCGAAAGGCTCGAGTGGTGCGAGCCGATGGGCCGCGACACTTGGGCGCTGCGCGTGACGGCTAAGCCGAGACCACCCACTTTCCCATCGAGGGTATGCGTCGTGTGCTTGGCGACCGGCAGCTCTGATCTGCGATGGCGGGGCGAGCGATCATAGGGAACGCGACCATGCCTTATGTCGTCAATGGATGCGGTTGGCGACAGCGAGAACCGTGAGTCTTCGGAGCCCTACCGTGATGCTCAATGCACCGTGTTCACCGCTGATTCGCGTTCGCCGCATTCGAATGGGAATATGTCCCGGTTTAGATCAATTTAGCCGGTTGGCCGGGGACGAGCAGACGTTTATGTTACCCTCTCTCTTACAGCTGGAAAGTGCCATGAAGCGTGCTGAGGCCATTCATCGGAAACTGCGGGGCCTTGCTGCTGTGCTCAAAGACACAGCCGCAACTGAGCATGAGCGATTGAACGCCGAAGCAATCAAGATGCGTTTGGAGAAGAAACTCGTGGAGGACGGCGTTGCCAAGGGAGATTGGACCGAGGTCATGTTTCGGTTGGGCCGGGCAGCGCAAGAGGTAAAGAAAGCGACGTCGCCTCCTGCTTCAAGCCGTGGCACGTCGAAGATTGCATTCCGACTGGGCCGAACCCTCGCCGAAGGTTTGAAAAGGTGGCGGTCGACCTAAGAGCAATTGTTAGCGCGCTGTGAACGGAAACCCGCCCCTGCACAATGAAATCAAGGCGCCCTCCCGCTTCAAATACCAGGGGATGGTTCCGGCAAAAGCGGACTCGATCAGCGCCCTGGGTCACCGAGTTTCCGTCTGGGATGACCAGTTATGGCACGAAGGCGACGTAGTTTCTAACCGATGCTCTGTCCGGTGATTTCTCGAGCGCGGATACAAATGGCGCCCCTCCGTGTGAAAGAAGCGGAACACGGCGATCACATCGAGGCGGGCCGCGTCTAGGTCGCAACACGAAGCGCAGCTCGTTGTATCGCGTTGTCTTTTAAGGGCGTTTACCGACTCACTGGTCCGTCTTCCGGAGAGTGTTGGACGCCTTGAAGGCCCGTCTAACCATTTCGGCTTCGTTTGCGCTTGAACGCTTTCATGCCGTGCTGGACAAGTTTCGCTGCCGGCTTTGGGCCGGCGCGCTTAACCGGCTTGAACTCCTTGCCCTTGGCGCGGTTGTAGTTGACGAAGAACGCCTCAATCTCATCCATGAGCTTGGGTTCGAGATCGCCGAGCGAACGGACATGCTGATGCGTGTGCGCGCGCGTGGCAACGGCGAGGAGGCGATCGTTGCGGACCCAGCCTTGGCGATTTTCGCGCTGCTTCGCTTCGATCACCCCAATGAGCCGCGCGCTTAGAACGCAGCCGACCGGGACCGACACGTCGAGCAGCAGGAGAACGTCGAGGGGATCTCCGTCGTCTGCCAAAGTCGAGGGCACGAAGCCGAAATCATAAGGGAAGTACTGGCCGTGGGGCAGGACGCCGGCGAGGCGGAAGGCCCCGCAGCCAGGGTCGTAGTCGTATTTGTTGGGGCTGTCTTTGGGAGTCTCGATCACCACAGAAAGATCGCCCGTCGCCTGGTCGAACGCGGGCAAGGATGAGAGCGGGTGAAGGCGGGCACGATCTTTGGTCAAGCGCTCCTCGCGTTGTAGTGCTGACGCGCCCGGGGGGCCTTCGCCCCCCGAGCTAATGCCGAGACGTATCCTACTTCTCGGTGACCTGACCTTCGCTGTTCACTTCGATGTCGACGGTCTTGCCGTTCTTTGTCGCCGTGCCGGTGTACTCTGGCATCGAGGATGCCGCGGAGGTACCCGGGGTGGATGTTCCGGACCCCGAGGTTGAGCTTTCAGGCTTTAGCTCGATGTTGCTGTAGCCCTCCCGTTCGAGCTTCTGCTTGATCAGGGCCTCTTTCATCTTGCCGGCCGTCGCGGATGAACTTTCGGACGACGACGTTGATGGAGAGGTCGTGCTCGTTTGCGCCAGCGCCACGGCAGACGATGCCATGAGCGCGACTGCGGATGTCAACGCAAGAAGTCGGTTCATTTTTTATCCTCCCAAGAGAAAAAGCCTGTCAGTCAAACGCTGCCTGCTGAATAGGGCTCCGTAGCGAACTTGCCTGGCTCGGCGGAGAGCACTCTCCATCCGCCAGTTGACGGCCCATTTTCTTTCACGGACGCCGCCGCGATCGCTTGCACCGTTCCGGTGGTGACATCTCTCAATGCCGTCTGTTCACGATCTAAGCGCCTTTAGGAGAGCCGGCTATGTCGAGCGCAGAATTCCTTCGCGGGAAAGCGGCCGAACTTCGCGCCCTGGCAGCTCAAGCCAAAGTGCCGGAGGTGATCGTCCAACTGCAGTTGTGGGCGCGCGAGTGCGAGGAGGAGGCCGGACGCGCCGAGGGAAGCGCGGCCGCGCCCACCGTGCTCGTGATCGCGCCGAAGATCGGCAGCGGCGCATAACGAAGATGCTTCGCGGCGACGAGGCGCGCCATCTGAGACGGAGGGCAGCACAGTTTCGCAAACTTGCGGATCAGTACCAGACTGCCGTCTCTCCGACGCTGCGGCAGATCGCGGAGCATCTCGATGCGTGGGCCGACGAGCTGGACCGTCGGCAAGCCGACGGCGGCTGAGCCAAAAAACTCGCGCCGTTGCCTACCAATTCGCCAATCGATGTGGGGTTCGAACCAGGGACGCACATACGTTCGCTGCGGCGACGCCGGCATTGCCGGTGCATTCGCGCCAGCGTCGATCGGGCAATGTGCAGCAGATCGAATGTCAGGCCCAACGCCTGGAACGCTGAGCGTGGGAATAGCCCTCGAATGCAGTACCGCTCACCTTAAAGTTCGGGCCTTCGATCCGCGATATCCTGAAGCCTGATCTTCTCAACATGCGGGCGTGGTCGAGGGCGACTTCCTTGTCCGCGAATGTCATCGGAAGCACGCGAGAGTCGCTTCCCTGAGATGGGTCGACGTAGTGAATGACGTAGCTCATGGGGTGCCCATACCGTGCCGTTGCCGCCGGGACAAATTAAAAGATCGTCAGACAGCGATGTGAGCGTTGCGGGCACGAGCCGTTGGGAATGTCGCTTCAATCAGCGCCGACGGCGGCAATCAACGCCAGGATAATCACCGACCAAGCTGCGAGCGCGCCCAGCAGCGCAAGTGGTACACGGTGGCGCAGCCGCTGTTCCAAAGCGACCACCCTCGGCTCGAGTGCCGCACCTATTCCGCCAACGACCGCTATAGGTGCTTTCCCGTTGCGAAAACCCGGGTAAATGCCGGATGGTTCCATGCGCGCCGTGGGCGGGGCCGACTGACGATCAGCGATTGCTGCACACCCGCGTGTCGGCGTCGCGCCGGCCGGCACAACGCGCCTCCCGCGAGATCGCTGGGTTTGATCGTGCCGGGGGGAGAAGCTCACAGACCCAGGCAGCAGGTCCGTCGTGATACCGGCAAATCTCCGGGTTTCCCCGGGTTGTCCACGGAGGAGACGTCTGATCATCTAGGACTGGATCGAGCGTTTCAAGAGAGGCCCAGACGGCCCGCGCTGGCCCTCGAGCGGGTCTTGAGCCTTGCGCGAGCCGCCAAGGGCAGCGCCAGCCATGGACCGATGGGGCAGTTCGGTGGCGGGCGGCACGGTCGGGAGATGCCGAGAATGACACAGCAGGCGGCAGGACGGGCGATGGCCCGCAGAGCACCGATCCGGCTTCGCGTCATCGCGGTCGCGGGAGCGATGCTTGCCATGTGCTATGGCAGCGCGACCGCGGACGAGACGATGGTCAAGTCCGGAACGGTCCACATCGAGCAGGTTCAGCTCGCGTTCATCGGTAGCGGCAATCTCGGCGGCGGCACCCTGCAGTTCCAGGGCAGAGCCTACAAATTCTCAATCGGCGGGCTGGGGATCGGCGGATTCGGCGTTTCCAAAATCACGGCTGTCGGCAATGTCTACAACCTCACCGATCCGCGCTTCTTTCCGGGTGCCTATGTTCAGGGACGCTACGGCTACGCCGTGGGCGAGGCGAGCGCCGGCAAGCTTTGGCTCAAGAACAGCAACGGCGTCGTGCTCGAGCTGAAGGCTGAGCGCCAGGGATTGGCGCTGTCTCTCGGGGGTGACGCCGTCTACATCAACTTTGATTGACGGCGATGCGGAGATAGCGCACGCGAAGGAACGTCGATCGCAGCGACCAGTCTTCGGTGAGGGATGTCATGAGGTCTTTGAGGATGGCGCTATGCCTCGCCGCGGCGATCGTGATGGTCGGGGCCGGGTCGAACCATCGAACCTGGGCAGGCGAGGAAGCGACGGTCAAGGTTTTCGTCATCTGGCAGGGCGAGGGCCGTACCGTCCAGACCGGCCCGCATGAGGCCACGTTCGTTGGTTCTCTGTTCGGTCCGGTGTATGTCGACACGGAAAACGGGCTGATCAGATCCGGGGTGATGAGCTGTCCCGCCATCCTCGAACTCGGACTCGAGGACGGAAAGGAGCAGGGACGGGGCCGCTGCACGATCACGGCACAGGACGGCGCGCAGATCTATGCGGATATCGAATGCGCCGGCGTCTACATGGTCGGTTGCAACGGCGAGCTGACATTGACCGGCGGAACGAAGAAGTTCGAAGGAATCTCCGGCGGCGGCAAAGTTCAGATCCGCCCCGACTCCCGGCAGATCACCCCGATGCAGAACAGCCCGGCCAAGGAAGAAGGAACCGGGAGCCTCGAGGCGCGCGAGCTGCACTACAAGCTGCCCTAGGGAGCTGTTCTCAGCCCTGGATTAGGCCGGCGCGGTGCGACGTCCGGTTTCGGCGGCTCGCTCGATCGCGGCGATGATCCGATGCACGGCGACCGCATCCTCGAAGCTCGGTGCCGAGCGGGTACCCTCGCGCAGATCCCGGGCCATCCGGGCATAGAGGCGCGCGACATTTCCCGGCTCGACGTCTTCCGGCCAGCCGGACCGGTATGAGGCGGGGACCTCGAGCGGCCGGAACGTCTTCTCCTCGCCCCGCGCGCCTTCGAGGGAGAGCTGCACCATCTGCGTATGGCCGGAGGGACCCGAGACCCGGATGTCGCCTGCGGTGCCGTTGATTTCCCAGCACAGGCCGTCGCCGTCGCGCGCTGCGCCGCCGCGATAGTGGATGGAGACGGGCACGCCGGAGGCGAACATACCGCTGACCAACACCTGGTCCGGGGCGGATACGGGCAGTGTTTCCCCCGTATCGGCCACGAGCGCCGTCGTCCGCCGCGTCGCGAGGACTGCAGAGACTTCCGCGACCTTGCCGAGCACCTCCGTGAGCGCTGCCAATGTATGCCCGACCGGGATCGTCAAGAGGGTGGCGCCATTGGAACGATCCAGCAGATAGGCCCAGGTTTTTTTGTTTGGGATGCTGCCGCCTCCTTGCAATGCGCCGCCCCGCGCAACCAGCGTCGTCGACAGCACGTCGCCGACGAAGCCGTCCGCGATCAGATGCCGCAAATACGCGATCTCCGGAGCGACGCGCGCCTGGGCACCGACCACGCCCAAGACGCCTTTTGCCCGGGCGAGCGCCGCCATTTCCTCGGCCTCGGCGAGGCCATTGCCGAGCGGCCATTCGCAATAGACGTGCTTGCCCGCCGCGATCGCCGCCGCCACGATCTCCCGGTGCGGCGGCACCTTCACAGTGACCGTGACGATGTCGACCTCCGGCGCTGCGATCAGCTCGGCGATGTCGGCGAAGGCTCGCGGGAGCCCGGTCGCGGCAGCCGCCGCCTCGGCGCTGGCCCTGCTCGTGTTGGCGACACCGACGATCTCGAAGGTGTCGGAGAGCGCACGCAGCGCCGGAATATGGGCGCGCGCGGCCCAGCTCCGGCCCGGCTGCAACCCGACGATGCCAACCTTGAAACGCTGTCCCGGCATGGTGTTCGGTTCTCCTTCGCGCAGCCCTGGCCTCGAACATAGGCCGGTGCGTCCCTGCGAAAATTAGGTATATATGCAACTGGTCCCTGAGATTTTGCACAGATGGTCGATTGGGAAGACATCCGGCATTTCCTGGCCGTGGCGCAGAGCGGGACGCTCTCGGGCGCCGCTCGCGCCCTGAACGTGGACCACGCGACGGTCAGCCGGCGGCTTGCCGCCCTCGAAGCCGCGCTTGACGTACGGCTTGCCGATCGCCTGCCGCGATCCTGCCGCCTCACCGCGATCGGAAGGCAGGTGTTCGAGCGGGCGGTTGAGATGGAGGCGGTAGCCCATGGCATCGCCCGCTTGGCGAAGGCCGCCCATGCGCCGCTGGTAGGCCGGGTCACGCTCAGCGCACCGCCCGTTCTGGTCGCGCATCTTCTCGCCGAGCAGCTGGGGCGCTTTCGCGCCGAGTATCCGGACATCCGGCTGTCGCTGTCCGCCCAGGGGCAGCGGGTTTCGCTGAGGCGTCGCGAAGCCGACCTTGCCGTGCGGCTCGTGCGGCCGGATGAAGCGGGCAGCGTGACGCGGAAGATCGGGAGAATGGCCTTCGGCCTCTATGCCCACCGATCCTATGCTCATCTGGCCGCGCCGGAGAGGTGGCAGTTCATTGCCTTCGATCAGAGCTTCGCCGACATGCCGCAGCAAGCGTGGCTGCTCGGCATTGCCGGCGACCGTCCGGTGGCCTGCGAATTGAACCATATCAGCGAGCACCTGATCGCCGTGCGGGCCGGGGTGGGCGTCGCCGGCTTGCCCTGCTTTCTCGGGGAGAGAGACCCCGATCTCGTCCGGATCGACAAGGACGTTCCAGCCTTCGCGCGCGACGTCTGGCTGGTGGTTCACCGCGACCTGCGCAAAACCCCCGCGGTACGCGCCGTGATGGATTTCGTGGCCGCCGTCGTTTTCGAGGACCGAAATCTATCGATCCGATAGACGCGATTTAAAGGCGCGAGACGGCATACTGTTGATCGATCGAGACATCCCGCTCACGCGAGGCCTACTATCTCTCACGAGGCGGTCGAGCAGAGGCAATATCGTGCCGCACAGATCGTCTAGGTATTCCAATCAAGTTTTGAAATCGTCGTATCGATCTGGTGTGCATTTGCCACGCCCTGCTTGATGGCCAGGAATGAAATCATTGAGATCGGCCGGCCCGTCAAACTGGCCGATTCGACCTTGTGATGGCCGTCGAGCAGATAATGAGCCAAACACCAATGATCTTCCGTTTCCTGGTTCCCCGACTTTACTGCCGGCGACTTGACGTCAAGTAGCGAAATGCCGATCGCAGTGGGGAGAGCACCCTTGCCAAGGTCCGCCTCGTAAGCCGCTAGACGGCGCTGATCCAGCCAGTTGCGCGGGTACATCGGCACAATAAATTCGAACAGCCGAGCGCGGCCATCAATGTTCCGAACGCCACTCATGCCGGAGATCGAGCGCACGCCTGTTCTATAGTAAGGAACCCTTGGATGATGCGGCAGCCCCCAGAAGCCATCGAGCCCCCAGTTCGCCTGCCGCTCTGATACAAAGTAGTCGCTCTCACCGCCAAGGGTCACGGCGCGCGGGGTCAAATTGAGTAGGAGCGTCATGTAATCGCCGCTGGGCATCATCTGGTCGATGTCCGTCAAAAGCGTCTCGTCCAAACACGTCACGCCTTTCGCGAGCGCATCGGCAAGTTCCTTGATTGCGGCGTCCCGGTTGGCGCCTTCCATGCGTTCGAAATAGAACGCGCATGTATTGCAAATGTTGCCGAGTTCATACGCCCGCTTTCCGTCCACGGTGAGGTATCGATACCATACCGGCCACGCGGTGGTGCCCGACGTTTCAAAGCCGATCGGCGATTTGCTATCGGCGACGTGGCGACGCACTAGGCCTATGAGCTGGCTCACATGGTGCTCCGCGAATCTATGTGTAGGCAGGACTGGATGTTATACCGATCCATTGGTCAGCGATTGCTGCGCACCCGCGCCACGGCGTCGCGCCAGCCGGCATAGCCGGCTTCGCGCGCGGCTTCGTCGGAGCGCGGCTCGAACAGCGCATCGCGCTGCCAGTTGCGGGCGAGGGCTTCGAGGGAGGGGTAGAAGCCGGCGCCGAGGCCGGCGAGCGCCGCGGCGCCGAGCACCGTGGTCTCGGCGAAGCGCGGCCGCTCGACGGGGAGGCCGAGCGTATCGGCGAGGCATTGCGCGAACCAGTTGTTGGCGACCATGCCGCCATCGACGCGCAGGCTCGCCGGCGCGGCGCCGTCGGCGCGCATCGCCTCGATGAGGTCGCGCGTCTGATAGCAGGCGGCTTCGAGCGTCGCGCGGATCAGCTCCGCCCGGCCGACATCGCGGGTGAGGCCGAAGATGGCGCCGCGCGCCTCGGCGTCCCAATAGGGCGCGCCGAGCCCGGTGAAGGCCGGCACCACATAGACCCGCCGCGCCGGGTCGGCGGCCGCGGCGAGCGCCTCGGTCTCGTCGGCGCGCTGGATCAGCTTGAGCCCGTCGCGCAGCCACTGCACCGCGGCGCCGGCAATGAAGATCGAGCCTTCGAGGGCATAGGTGGGCTTGCCCTCGAGCCGGTAGGCGAGGGTGGTGAGCAGGCGATGGCGCGAGGCGACCGGCGCAGCGCCGGTGTTGAGCACGGCGAAGCAGCCCGTGCCATAAGTGGATTTGATCATGCCGGGGGAGAAGCAGGCCTGGCCGATGGTCGCCGCCTGCTGGTCGCCCGCCATGCCGGCGATGGCGATCGGGGCGCCGAAGATCTCGCTTTGGCTGCCGCCGAAGCGGCCGGCATTGTCGCGCACCTCCGGCAACAGCGTGCGCGGCACGCGGAAGAGCGCCAGCAGCTCGTCATCCCAGTCCTGGCGGTGGATGTCGAAGAGCAGGGTGCGCGCGGCGTTGGTGGCGTCGGTGGCGTGGACGGTGCCGCCGCTGAGGCGCCACAGCAGGAAGCTGTCGATGGTGCCGAAGGCGAGCGTGCCGCGCTCGGCCGCATCGCGCGCGCCGGCAACGTTGTCGAGCAGCCACGCGATCTTGGTGGCGGAGAAATAGGGATCGATGACGAGGCCGGTGCGCTCGCGCACCAGTTCGCCATGGCCCGCCGCCACGAGCTCGGCGCAGCGCGCCGCCGTGCGCCGGTCCTGCCAGACGACGGCGCGCGCGATCGGCCGGCCGGTGCTGCGCTCCCACAGCACCGTCGTCTCGCGCTGGTTGGTGATGCCGATGGCGGCGATGTCGCGGGCGGCGAGGCGCCGCTCTGTGAGCACCGCGCGCGCGGTGGCGAGCGTCGCTTGCCAGATCTCCTCGGCATCGTGCTCGACCCATCCCGGCTGCGGATAGTGCTGTAGGAGCTCCTGCTGCGCCTGGGCGCGCGGCTGGGCGTCGGCGTCGAACAGCAAGGCCCGCGTGCTGGTGGTTCCCTGATCGATGGCCAGGACGTAAGCGGGGCGCGCAGCGGCCACGGCCTTGCCCCGGCTCAGCCGGTGAAGCGGCCGAGCCGCACCGCGGTCTGGCCGCGCAACAGGCGGCGGGACGGCATGATCAGGATGCAGTCATCGTAGGGCGTGCGGATCTCGCGGCCGCCGTCACGGGCGATGACCGTGCCAGCGCGAGGGATGATCTCCAACCCGCGATAGGCCTCGGCGAACTCGAAGTGATCGCCGGCGATGGTGACGGCGTCGGTGACGGTGATGACGCGCTGCGGCGGCGCGGCCGCCGCCAGCATCGATGCGGCCTCGGCCGGGGGCAGGATCCCGGACGCGGCGAGAAAGCGGCGGGTGGTGTCGAGCGCGACGATGGCTGCGCGCTGTTCCCAATGCTGGCCGCATTCGACGAGCAGCGCGGCGGCCGGCGAGCGCCGATCGGCGAAGGCGCCATAGTCGCGCATGCGCGACCCCGCCGCGTGGCCGGCATCGCGCACGACGAACTCCGGGACGCCGACGCGGCGGGCGAGCTGCAGGCATTTGTCGGTCAGACCCGCGAGCATCAGCGGCGCCGTCGCCTGCTGCATCGAGTGGATGTCGAGGAGGAGGTCGGCAGCGGCGACGAGCGGGCGCAGCATACGGGCGCGCTGGAGCTCGGCGCTCTGCCGGTCGCCATCGAGGGTGCCGGGGTCCCAGAGCCGATTGAAATCCTCGTCGACGAAGCGCGATGCCGTCGGATTGGCGGGATCGAAGGTCAGATAGGCCGCGACATTGGCGAAGCTCAGGGTGAGCTTGCCGGCGACCGGGCGCACCCCGTCGCGGAACAGCCGGTCGAGCACGAGCGCGCCGCAGATCTCGTTGCCATGGGTGAGCGCGTTGACCAGCACATGCGGTCCGGCGCGGCCGCTGTCGAAGGTGGTGACGTAGGGGATGCCGGTGTTGCCGGCAGCGTAAGGCGAGATGTCCGGCGCGCTGAGCTCGATCGTGTAACGGTCGTCCGGCATGGGGCCTAATGAGTGAGGTGGTCCATCAGCCGGCGCATGAAGCTTTCGCACTGACGGATCTGGTCGAGGGCGACGTATTCATTGGGCTTGTGCGCCACGTCGATGGAGCCGGGGCCGCAGATCACGGTCGGGATCTCGGCGTCCTGGTAGAGGCCGGCCTCGGCGCAGAAGCTCACCTTGCCGAGCGCATTGGCGCCGGTAAGCGAGCGCATGAGCTGCACCAGCGGATGATCGGGCGCGATGTCGAGGCCCGTGACGGCGTTGCGCTCGTCGAAGGCGATGCCGGTCGCCGGGCTCACCTTGTGCATTTCCGGCAGCAGCACCGTCTCGGCGTAGCGCTTCACCTCGGCGAAGAGAAGGTCGGCGTCGTCGGCCGGGATGTTGCGGAACTCGAAATCGAAGCTGCAGTCGCGCGGCACGATATTGAGCGCCGTGCCGCCATGGATGACGCCGGTATGGACGGTGGTGTAGGGCGGCGTGAAGCCGGTGTCGAACGGGCCTTCGTCGCGCTTGCGGCGCGCCATGCGCTTGAGGAAGGCGACGATCTCCGCCGCCGCCTCGACGGCATTGACGCCCTCATGCGCCAGCGCCGAGTGGGCTTCGAGGCCGTGAATGCGGCAGCGCAGGCTGCGCTTGCCCTTATGCGCGATCACCGGCCGCATCAAGGTCGGCTCGCCGACGATGCAGGCCGTCGGGCGGATCGGACGCTGTTTCAGCGCCGCGATGAGCGGGCGCACGCCGACGCAGCCGACCTCCTCGTCATAGGTGAAGGCGAGGTGGAGCGGCGTGGTGAGGCGCCGCGCGACGAACTCCGGCACCAGCGCCAGCGCCACGGCGATGAAGCTTTTCATGTCGGAGGTGCCGCGGCCGTAGAGACAGCCTGCTTTCTCGGTGACTTTGAAGGGCTCGCTGTCCCAAGCCTGGCCGTCGACCGGCACGACATCGGTATGGCCGGAGAGCAGGATGCCGCCTTTATCGGCGGGGCCGATGGTGGCGTAGAGATTGGCCTTGCGCCGCTCGGTGTCGTAGACGAGCTCGGAGCCAACGCCGCAGCCCTCGAGATAGTCCTGCACGAAGCCGATGAGATCGAGGTTCGACTCGCGGCTCGTCGTATCGAAGGCGACGAGACGCTCGATCAGGTCGCGGCTGGACAGGCTGGCTCCGGGCACGGTTTTTCCTTTGGTTCCTAGCACTATGCCGGACGGCGGAGTGCCGCGCCAGGGGGCGGCGCTTGCCCCTCCTGCAAACGCGCCGAGGTCTGCCGCGGTCTACGGTTCCGCAGCGACCGCGTGGAAGCCATACCGCTCTAAGTGGACCGCAAACTTCAGTGAAATCCCCTCCCCCCTTGAGGGCAGGGTTATTGCATATGAGCAAAGAGTTCGAAAAAGAACTCTCGGCTCCAAGTCGCGAGCTTCATTTTTCTGGCGATAGATCGGTCGGCCGGATGAGCGCGCAAGATATCGAGAGCCATTCGCCGAATCACCGCCAGATTTTGTGGCCCATAGTCCTTGCGCGTACGAGCGTCGTCCTCGTTGAAGACCACATCGAGCTGCCAGTGCAGGCCGTTCTCGATATCCCAGTGGGTCCGCGCGACTTCGAGTGCGCGACTCGGCGCCAAGCGTTTGGAGAGCGCGAAGTATCGCGTCGCGGTCTCGATCTTGCCGCTCGCGCTGATGCGCTCGGCCTCGATGCGGGCGAATGCGGCCAGATCCGGGAAGCTCGGTGCATCGCTCGGCGTGGCGATCACGCTGACGCGCCGCCGCTCGGAGCGATCGTGTCCGCTTTCGCGACGCTCGTGGACAGTAAGCTTGCCCCCGGCATCGGCCTTGGCGAAGGCGGCCACCGCCGCGCTGTGCAGCGGTCCGTGATTGCCCTTCAACGCCAGCGCATAATGTGCACCGGTCGCGCGCACGGCTTCGGCCATGCCGGGGTGGCAATGGAGCGCATCGGCGGTGACGATGCAGCCTTTCAGCACCAGTGCCTTCAGCACCGCCAGGGTGGCGGCAACCTCGTCGCCCCCCTCGGCGCACCGCGCCGCAATCGACAGCCGCGTTTCGGCATCCCAGACGCCCACCATCAGCGCTGGCATGAAGGCCCGGCCCCGCTCGTAAGCGCGCCGCAGGCTCTTGGCGTCGACCGCCACCACGCCTCGCGGTGCGCCGAGCTGCAACGCCGCGCGCAGCGCCTGGCCGAAGCGAGCAAGCGCCGTGGTGAGTTCCGCAGGATCGAGCAGCCGGAACAATCGACTGAAGCAATCGTGGCTCGGCACCCCATGGGGCAGCTCGACGATCTCGCCAAGTGTCGCCGCGTTCGCCTCGCCAAAATCGGCAATATCCACGGCGTTCTTCGCGCCACACAGAGTCGCCGCCAGTGCGATGAACAGCATCGAGGTCACGCGATGACGCGAATTCACATCCCGCGGATCGCGGACTTCCCGGAAAATCGAGATGATTGCTTCCATAAAAGGCTCTCCCGCACCAGAAGAGCCTCTTCAGAATCCATTTTCCCTCCCCGCGCAACAACACTTTACTCATCTGCGATTCCCCTGCCC
>DATIYT010000091.1:0-3926 GCA_035517495.1 Allostellaceae bacterium
TGCCGCTGATGCGCTCACGCTCGTTGAATACTGACTCGATCGCATCGATGGCCATCGAAAAGTCGTGCCGCTGGAACGCTGCAAACGCGCGAGCGAGGGTGGGGACGGTCCGGCCTGCCGAATAGTGGTCGGCGCCGGCCATCTCCTCCATCTCCCGCGCGCGCCTCGGCGGCCGTGGCATCGCCGACAACCGCGTCAATGAGGGCAATATGCCAATCGGCAAACGCGATACCAGGGCGCGGGAAGGCTTTGTGCGCGAATTCATGCAGGGCCTGCCAGCGCGCATGATCCCGTGGATGGCCCACCAGCTCGGCGCGCCACAAATAGGATGGGGCATCCAGCAGCTTCACCAGTGCCGGTCCGGGGTAGTCGTCCGCGGCGAATGCCTCAGTATAGAGACGGAAGCCTTCCTCCACATCACCCTGCTCCAGATACGCAAGCGCGAGGTGCCAGCTCAGATGGCCGTACATGAACCCTTCCCGTGGATAGTTCTTGAGCCAGGAGCGAAGGAAGGAGATAGCGGCGTCAGGCTCGCCGTTCTCGTAGTGGAAATGCGCCTGCGCATGCGCCGCGGAAGCGTTGCGTGGGTAGTTGACCCGACTCGGACATCGGAGTGTTCATTGGAATGGAGGCCGCAAAGGTTCGCTATGTACGCTGGCCCGGAAGTTGGGTAGGCTTGACCCAGAAGTTGGGTAGGCTTGACCCATAAGGGCAACGAGGTTCCTCCCCGTGTCGCCGGAGCGCGTTGAACGGAAGCTCGCAGCGATCCTAGCCGCTGATGTGGCGGGCTACAGCCGGCTGATCGGCACCGATGAGGAAGGTACGCTGAGGCGTATCGCCGCGCCATCGCTCAGATGACGCAACCGGGTGCGGTGGCGCTCGCCGTCCATGATCAACTAGAAAAGCGATCGATTGCCGCCATTCGCCGTCATGGTGGATCACGCGGCATGCGTGAGCCTTGATGCGCCCTTCCTTTGGAGTAAGAGGAGGGGGCCCGACGCAGGAGGCGGCCGATGGACCTAAGGGAATTGCGGGAGGTGGCGCTTGAGGCGACGGCGCGGTTTTTCGTCGACCGGGACGGCATCTTGCCCGACCAGGACAGCGAGGGATGGGAGGCGGAATACCGGCGCCAGTACGAGATTGCTAAACGGCAGGCTCCGGAGCCTCACTGGGCTCCGCCAGACAAGCGCGCCGATCTCGACGATTCCGAATGGCCACCAATCGCCGGTGCTCCGGCGCAGAAGCGCTGGGCGACCGAGCTGCGCGCCCGGCGACTGGCGACAATCGAGAACAAGGACATCCGGAATTGGCTCGCTGCCACCTGGACCATAGCCGCGGCCTGGGTAGACACGCGAGACATGACGGCGCCTGACTTCCTATGCCGCGTCAGCCGACAATACTCCGCTCACCGCCGCGAAGCCGAGGCGAGGGCCAACGAACACGCTGCGGCTGAGCATGACAAAGCGGCAGCGGCGAATGCACTGCGCGATCGTGTGCAGTCGGCCGGTATTACCGCGGAGGGCTTGATCGAACTAGTCGACGTCAGCCCCCGGGCGCCCGAAGCGATGTTGCGCGACAAGCTCGCTGAGCTGGAAGCAGGCGAGCGGAATCTCCGAGTCTTCTGTACGAGCGATCCAAACGTCTTGGCCGTGATCGAGAAAAACGAAGCGGGACGCAGGCAATACGCGATCGAGAGCGACGACGGACTGGTCGCCGACCTGAAGCTATTCGCGGAGGCGAACCAGGCTTTGAGCGCTCTGTGAAAAGCGCCGACGACCACACTCGAGCTCTCGCGCATGACATGAGGGACCTGGTGGTTCGGTCTGGTCGGATAATAGAGACTGAACTGGAAAAGCACGTAGCGGCATTTTCCGCCCACCTCGCTGACCCCAGAACAACACTCATCGATGAGTTGATTGTCCAAGCTTGGGGACAGAAACCGATTTGAGCGGGTTCTCATGTCTCATCCATCGAACTTCCGGAAATGGCACCTTTGAGAAGAGCCGACCAGCCTCGGGGAGGTCCGCTTATCGAGGGTAAAGCGGACATGCTAAGCGCTAGCTTGAAACGACGCGATTGACCCGATTCGGACATCCGCCTCACGGGTCCCGCGCGAAGTGCCTCCATGTACGGTGCCCCGTCCTTGGATTGGGCTTGGCAAATTGGGGCAGCGAGGATTCCCGTGTCGCCGGAGCGCGTCGAACGAAGACTTGCCGCGATCCTAGCCGCCAATGTGGCTGGCTACAGTCGGCTTATGGGCATCGATGAGCAAGACACTCTTGCGCGCCTTAAGGCCCATCTTGCCGAACTGATCGACGCAAAGATTACCGAGCACCGAGGCCGAGTGGTGAACCTTGAACTGTTGGATTATACGTCGCGACCTGTCATAGCGTTTGATCTGGCTCAACGGTCGTGAGCAGCGTGGCTGAATTTTCGGGCCGAGCGCCTTAGCGGTCTTGAATTTGATCGCCAGCTCGAACTTGGTTGGCCTGCGCCGGAAGCTCACTCGACGACCGGCCAATGAGGGACCATGGGCTTCTTCTACGATCAGACCGCAAATTTGATCCGGCAGATCTACGACAGCCGCATCGTCGGCCCTCCCGTCCTGGACGCCGCGACGCATTTCCCGTCCGCGCATAAATTCGCGGGTGCTTGGCGCGAGATTCGCGATGAGGCCGAGCGAGTCGCGGCGCGTCTTCACCGCGTGCCGCGCTTCCATGAAATCATGCGCGAGCAGCAGGCCATTTCGGCCAACGACGGTCGCGACTGGCGGCTCTTTGTATTGAAAGCTTATGGCGTCGAGTTCGCCGAGTGTATGGCGGCCTGCCCGCGGCTTGGCACGCTCGTCGCAACCACATCCGACATCCTATCCGCTTCGATCTCCTTCATGGCGCCGCGCAAGCACATTCCGGCTCATCGCGGCCCTTTCCGCGGTATCGTCCGCTTCTATCTCGGCCTCACCGTTCCTCGGCACGCGGATGGCAGCTTGGCGGCCGTGCTGAAGATCGAAGGAACGGAGTACCGCATCGGCGGCGGCGAATGGCTCCTATGGGACGACACTTACCTGCACGAAGTGCTGAACGAAAGCGATTCGGTCCGGAGCGTGCTCCTGCTGGATGTTTGGCGGCGGGACATGCCCTTCGACATGAACCTCTTCTCGCGTCTGCTCATCGCCGCCGCCGGCACTGCGGCGCGCTGGCGCGGCGTGGGATCACACGTGCAACCTTGACCGACCGCGGCTGTGCGCCGACATTCATCCCAAAGGTTCTTGCCCTCTTCTGGCGCCTGAGGCGAGACCCTTGGTGACGCGAGGAGTCTGATTTTCGCCCATTCGCCAGAGACGCCAATACCCTGTCCCTGTCGGAAACTATGTCCGACAGTACTGATGGTGCAGGCCGCCGAGGATCGGTATCGAAGAGATACGTCCAACCCGCTCGATGGATCGGGGGAAGGGCGCGTCCTTCCTCAGCGACAAATGAGTCTGCACACCGTTGTAATAGCCGGCATAGGCTTTAAGGATACGGCGGAGGTGAGCTTCGCCGAACACAATTATATGATCGAGGCATTCCCGGCGGATGGAGCCGACGAGCCGCTCCGCGTGAGCGTTTTGCCATGGCGATCGAGGCGCAGTGGGACGATCGCGAAGGCCCATGGCCTGCAACCGCCGACGCACGGCATGGCCATAGGCTGCATCACGGTCTCGGACCTGTCCCTTCGGTTTATTAGATCCGAACGAACGCGTGGTGCAATCCGCCTAGATGCGGTTCCCGCGTGATCGTGCCTGCGGGCCGCACGGTACGCCCAGGCTCAGAGGCTGGAGACAGGATGATTTTAGTGTGACCGAATGCCCGCGGTGGAACCGCCATCAACCGGAAGAGCCACACCGGTGATGAAACTGGCGTCGTCAGACAGGAGGAAGGCAATCG
>DATIYT010000092.1:0-35366 GCA_035517495.1 Allostellaceae bacterium
CCACCACGCGCTCGCGAAGATCAAGCGAATAGGGTCTCACCATCCATGCTGGCCCCCAGCCCCAGCCAGCATCTTGAATCAGAAATCCGGGCGCCTGGGAATCCTCAAAAGCGATTCAGACCACATGAATCCGACTCTAGGCAACCTTATAGAGAGAGTGAAACACGAACGTATCTCTCATCAATAATTCTACTGTTTTTCGAGGACTGCCAGCTGGGCCTTCAGCCACGCTTGATCGCGCCTAAGCTGGGAATCGCCCTGATGGCTGTCGATCAAGGCGGCAATGATTGTTTCCGCCTCATCGAACGCCTGCTCGGCGGCGGCGCGATCTCCCAGATGCACCTTCGCCAAACCGAGTCGCTCGTCGGCCAGGACTAGATCCCGCTGCCAAATGGCGTTGCTCTTGTCTTGCGCCGCGAGATCGCGGGCGAGGGCAAGCTCCGCTTGGAAGTCCGAGAGCGCGCCCTGCCAATCATCGGCATCCGACTTCGCGTCGCCGATTTCGCTCCATGTGAAGGCCAAATCGCGCCGCCACTGCGAGTTGGCGGCGTCGCGCTTGACCAGCGTCTGAAAGATCTGCAATTCGTGCTCGAATGCGTCGAGGGTTCCAGGCAGGTCATCGCCGCGCCGCACCTCGCCGATCTGCTGCCATGCGATGGCAAGATCGCGCTGCGAGCCCGGATTCGTCTTGTCGCCGGCTGCTACCTGCTCGCGGATTTCAAGCGATTGCTGATAGGCGGCAAGCGCCGCCGGTCGATCGCCCGACGCGAGATTGAGCTCGCCTATGCGGTCCCAGCAAATCGAAAGATCGCGTTGCCATTGCCGGTCCCCTGGATGCTGCTGCGTCAGTTGCTGCGCGATTTTGAGTGCGGCCTGATCGGCTTCCATGGCGCCGGTTTGGTCCCGCTGATCCAATTTGATTTCGCCGATGCGCGCCCAGACACGCGACAGCTCGCCCAGCAGTTCGGAGTTCGAAGGATCTGCCGTCGATAGATCAACGTAGATCGCACGCGCCATCTCCGCTCGCTTCAGGGCGGTATCGAGATCGGAAAGAGCGGAGTATGCGTCCACCATTTCCATCAGGACCTTCGCGCGCCGCAGCCGAAGCTCGGCTGTGTTGTCCGCGGCTCCGATCAGCCGTTCGTAGGCGGTTTCCGCTTCCTCCAGGATCTGGCGCCGCACCTCAACGGGTATGGCCGTCGTGTCGCGGAGTGGCAGCACGACCTTGTTGATCAAGGTATCCGCCGCTCCAAGGCCCGCTTCATAGCTGAGTTGCGCTCTGTGCCGCTCCGCTTGGGCGATGACGGCCGAAACAATCGAGCCGGCTAAAAGGACGGCGAGAGCGATCGCGGCCCAGCGGGTCCGTCGAGCGAGCCGGCGTGCGCCTTTTGCCTCGATTTCAAGTCGCTCGCGGGCCGCTCTTTCCATGGTTTCCACGCGCTCGCGTTCGCGCGCCAGTTCGCGCGCGCGCTCGGCCTCGAGTCGATTCCTTTCTGCTGCTTCCGAGGCCTCGATAAAGCCGATTACCCCGTCTTTCAGGCTCGCACGCCGTCGCGCCAGCAAGTCGCTCGCCTCGGCAAGTCGTTTTCCGGAGGGCAACAAGAAATCCGGTGCGCAATCGTGCCGGCGCCAATAACTTTCATCTCCTTCCACGCGCTGACGAACTCGCGACAACTCGCGGTCGGCGGCAACAAGTTCCCGTGCGCGCGGCCAATGAAGGATAAGCGCTTCGTGCGCCAGCCGCAGCATCGGCTCGACCCCTTCGCGCCCGACGACCAGCAATCGACTGTCGACAAGCGCATGCACCAATGCCGCTGCCGCTTGGTCGCGGGTCACACTCGACAGGAGCGCGGTGCGGAGCGTTGGGCGCTGGTCCTCGGCCAGCGGGTGGTCGACCAAAGCCCAGAGCAGGTCTGGCAACGCGGCCTGTTCAGCGGGCGCCAGTTTCTCGAAGGTCGTATTCGCCACGGACATAATGGCTCCGGCCAATCCCCCGAGCTCCAGATACGCCGCCGCCGTAAGCCGCCCTTCGACGCGCCGCTCATAGAGAACGTCGAGCGTGAACTGAAGGAGCGGCAAAGCGCCCGGCGTTGTCGCCGCCTTCTCCAGCACCTCGTCGACGCCCTCGCCCGTATCGAGTTTCTCGAAGACGAGTCCGGCGGCGCGCGCCGGACCTTCGATGATGTCGCGGATGTCCGACGGTCCTGGCGGCACGACATCGAATTGCCCCCCGAGCTGCTTTAAGTTCAACAGCTCGGGAATTTCCTGAAGCGCTGCATAGAAATCGCTTCGCATCGTCGCTATGACCCAAGTGGTCCGGCTCTTCACCAGGTGGTCGATGAAGGCTGTTAGCCGAGCACGCTCGGCGGGATCGAGCGCAAAGAGTTCTTCAAGCTGGTCAAGCACGAGAAGAAGGCGCGCACCCAATTGGCGTTCAATGCCGGTCCTCCGGCGTTCCGCGTCGGAAGCCCGAGCCAGAGCCGATCTAAGTGGAACGATCGCGGCATCCGGATTTGCCGTGATCAGTTTGGCAAATTCATCGGGCTGCCCGTAATCGCCGTTTTTCAGCTCGGGTATCGCATCGTAAAGCTTGGACGCCAATCCCGCGACCGGATGCGGCCCGAGTTCATGCGGCCTCACGATCAGGCGGCGCCAGACATCGACGTCCGGGACGGCGCCAGGCATGATCAGCCGGGCGGCCAGCCCAGCGCGAGCAAGCGATGACTTTCCAGCGCCGCTCATGCCGATCAAGAGCAAGAAGGGCACGCCGTTCAGGTCTGCCTTGATCAGTCGGGCCCGCAGTTGCTCGATCACTCGACGCCGACCAAAGAACACGCTCGAATGCGATTCGTCGAAGGGTTCAAGGCCGCGAAATGGGGACCCTTTTGCCTCGGGCCAAACAACCTGATCATGGCGGGCAAGCCACGCCCGCAAGTCAGATTCGATTGAGGCGCTAAACTCCTCCGGCGCGTGAAAGGTCTTATACGCGGCCGTAAAATGCCCTTCTTCGGAGCGAAACCAGCGCGTCCAGAATGTCTCGAGCGCCAAATACTGCGTGTGCGCTTCTTCCCTCGCTCTCCGATCGCTGGTCGGAACCGGTGCATCCGCCAGCTTGCGGTAAACGAGAATATCTGGAATTCCGCCGGTTGCGAGCGCGCCCGCGTGCGCGTCTTCGAACTCGAATTCCGTTCCGCTCAAATAGGCCGACCCATCGGCGCGCCGATAGCGATTGGGCGGCAATGGGCTGCCCAGACGGTTCCAGAGAATGCAGATGACGACGTCGGATTGGGAGGGTCGAGGTATTTGGTTTTGAAAATCGCTGGTCGCCGTGTAGTAGGACTGTTGCCAGTCAATCGCTCGGAACTCATAGGTCCCGCGGAATTCGCCGTTGAGACGACCGATTACTTGCCGGACTATCTCGCGTTCGCCCGCCACGTCGCTCGGCGAAGAGATGAACACTTTGAAAGTGGAGGTCATCGCAAACCTGTTTGCGACAGGGATGGCATTACTCTCTATCGTTGTGCCATCAATTGAAGAGATAAATCAACGCTCCACTATCGGCGTCACAAAATGCGCCGCACATAGGAATCGATGCCGCGCGCGGGATCCCAGTGGCGGGGGTATCCGAGCGACACTTCCTGGAAGTGGACGCCGTCCGCGAAACGGCTCGCGCGCACGTGGAGGTGGCCATAGACGACGGCGCGAGCGCGGAAGCGGCGATGCCAATCGGCGGTCGCGCGCGTGCCGCTCCAGGGCGCATAGCGCGGTTTGCGCGGCAAGATCACGTCTTCCGGCCGCAGCGGGTAGTGATTAATCAACACGGTCCGGCGGTCTTCGGGAATCTCCGCGAGCCGCCGAGCCGTGAGGGTGAGTCGTACCTGGCACCACTCGACGATGTCGCCATAGGGGGTGGGATCGAGGCGGCGCTCGTCGGTCGCGAAAATGCCTTGCTGCGCTGCCCACGCCACGACCTCGCCGCGTCCGACATCGGGCGGCCGCACGCTATAGTCATAGAGCGTGAGCAGCGGCGCGATCACCGTCCTGACGCCGCTCCCTGGCCAATCGGGATAGGGATCCTCGGGGGTTATGACCCCGTGGCTGCGGGCGAGTTCGACAAGCGCCTTATAGCGCTCGACGCCGCCAGGCGCGTCGGCGGCATCGTTCTCGCGCCAAAGCTCGTGGTTGCCGGGCGTCCAGATCAGCCTTGCAAAGCGCGGCGCCAGGGTCGCGAAGACGAAGCCGAGGTCGCTCATGGTGTCGGCGATATCGCCGGCGAGGATCAGCCAATCGTCGGGGCGCGCACCGAGAGCCGCGACGGCCCGGCGGTTGACATCGCTCGCCACGTGCAGGTCGCTGATCGCCCAGAGCTTCATTAGTTTTCAGTCGTCAGTGCTCAGCGGTCGGTTCTCGGTTCCAACCACGAAGCTGAAGCTGACCCGATAAGCGACGACTGACAACTGATAACTTCCGTGACGACGATGCGCCCGGTAAGCTGAGACACGGGATATCGCGGAGAGCCACATGAGCACCCATATCGTCTGCCTCACCTTCGATTTCGACGCCATGTCGGGCTTCATCGCGCGCGGCCTCACGACGCCGACGCCGATCTCGCGCGGCGAATTCGGCGCCGTGGCGGCGCTCCGCCTCCTCGATCTGCTGCGGCGTTACGAGATTCCCGCGACCTGGTTCATCCCCGGCCACACCATAGAAACATATCCCGAGCAGTGCCGCCGCATTGCCGAGGCGGGACACGAGATCGGCCATCATGGCTGGACGCATGTGCCACCTGCCAATCTCGATCGCGAGCAGGAGGAATGGAACCTGACGCGCGGCAACGAAGCGATCCGGATGCTCACGGGCGGGCCCGCGCGCGGCTACCGCTCGCCGTCCTGGGATTTGAGCCCGCATACCCTCGAACTCCTGCTGAAGCATGGTTTCCTCTATGACAGCAGCCTGATGGGGCATGATTATCTGCCCTATCGCGCGCGCATTGGCGACGTAATCGAGCTGGAGAAACCGGCGCAGTTCGGCCCGGAGACCGAGCTGGTGGAGATGCCGATAAGCTGGTCCACCGACGACTACCCGCACTTCGAATATATGCGCATGCCGACGTCGCTCGCACCCGGCCTCAAGGCGGCGAGCGGCGTGCTGGAAAACTGGTATGACGATTTCGACTACATGACGGGGATCATGGATTGGGGAATCTTGACCTATACGTGCCATCCCTTCGTGATCGGGCGCGGGCATCGCATGCTGATGCTCGAACGCCTGATCGAGAAATTGCGTGCGCGCGGTGCGCAGTTCCGCACCATGGAGGCGGCGGCGCGGGAATGGCTCAAGACGGCGCCAGCGCCTCGGCGCTAGAGAACGACAACAAAGTCTCTTATCTCCTGCTATTGAGCGGCGCCTCTTGCTGCGATTGAGGGCCGCTGAATAGAGTGCTCACCAAGGCCTGCGTAAACGGCCGGAAGGGGGAAACAGTGGCGCTCCGACCGATCGACGTCTCGGATTTCGTGGACGAGGCTCCGGTAAGCCGCTTCCAGATGGCGATCTTCGCGGTTTGCGGCGCGATCGCGATGCTGGACGGCTTCGACGCGCAGATGATCGGTTACGTCGTCCCGGCGATCGCCAAGGAGTGGGGCATCGTCGGCCCCGCGATCGGCGCCAATTTCAAGTGGGTGTTCACTTGGGGGCTGGTCGGGCTGATGCTGGGCGCACTTGCGGGCGGGCCGGCGGCCGACCGCTTCGGACGCAAGACCGTAATGCTGGTGTCAGTCGCGGGCTTCGGTCTCGCGATGCTCGCGAGTCCTTTCGCGAGCGGGATCGTGAGCCTTTCCGTGCTGCGCTTCTTGACCGGCCTTGGTCTCGGTGGCTCGATGCCCAACACCATCGCGCTCACCGCGGAGTTCGCACCCAAGCGACTGCGCACGACGCTCATCACTCTGATGTTCTCGGGCTTTCCCATTGGCAATGTGCTGGCGGGGTTGGTGAGCGTGCCGCTGATCGAGCGCTTCGGATGGCAAGGCGTGTTCGTGGTCGGCGGCATCACGCCGCTGCTGCTCCTGCCGATTGCGCGCATGCTGCTGCCGGAATCGGTGCGATTCCAGGTGGTGCGGGGCCGCGACCTCGAACGCGCCGCCCGGACGCTGCGGCGGATCGCCTTCAATTCCGCCCTCGGCAAGGCGCCGTTGGTGTTGAGCGAGCAGACCCTCGAGGGCATTCCGGTCGCACACCTCTTCCGGTCTGGACGCGGGTCCGGAACGTTGCTGCTCTGGGTCGCATTCTTCATGACCCTGCTCATCATCTTCTTCTTTGTGAGCTGGTTGCCGCTGCTGCTGGGCCAAGTCGGGCTTTCGGCCGAGCACTCCATATGGACCGCCGCGCTCTTCAACGGCGGCGGCACCGTTGGCGCCGTGGCGCTCGGATGGTTGATCGACCGCAGCGAGCCTTACCGGTTGGTGATCGGAGCCTATTTTGCGGCCGCGGCCGCGATCGCATCGATCGCCTGGGCCGGCGCATCGCTGCCGCTGCTGGTGCTCACGATTTTTCTCACGGGGTTCACCGTGGTCGGCGCGCAGTCATCGATCAACGCACTCGCGGCGCGCCTCTATCCGACGTCGGTGCGCTCGACCGGCGTGAGCTGGGGGCTCGGCATTGGCCGCATCGGCTCGATCGTCGGTCCCTATATCGGCGGTGTGCTGCTGCAGCTCAAATGGGCGCCCAGCGACTTGTTCCTGCTGGCGACGATACCGGCATTGGTCGCCGGCATTGCCATGATCTTCATGAGCCGGACCGAGCTTGCACGGTATGCGTAGAAACTTGGCTTACGGCACGTCGGCGACGAAATCTCGCGGATAGATGAATCCGTAGGTCGGATAAGGCGCGCCGTAGACGCCGTACTTCTTGTTGAAGACGCAAACGGCGGACCAATCGCCGCGCTCCGAGCAGTCGATCGCCGCAATGCCGCGATCGACACGGCCTTTCTCGCCGTGGCCATAACCCCAATTGGCGTGATCGAGCAAAATTGTGTGCTCGTCGAGCACGCGCGCCACGACGGCCACGTGGCCCGCGCGCATGTGTGGCGTCTGCTTGAACACGAGCACCGATCGTGCGCGCGGATCTCCGCCGCGCTGATAGACGCCAGCCGCGTGCTCCCACCATTGCCAAGCATTGCCTGAGAGATCGAAGCTCGTGCTCGCGCGCACGAATTGCACGCAGTTGAGCGCCTGAGCCGCAGTCGAAATTAACGTGGAAACCGCAAGAAATAACGCAATCCCCAGCCTTGCGTTCTGCACGCACTCCCCCCGCGTTTTGTCCGCCAATTCCTCCTTAGCCAATTTGACGGGTCGATGCAACGCTCGATTACGCGCGTATCGACGACGAAAGCACACCTCAACCGCGCGCCAACGCCGCCTTCACGCGATCGGGGGTGAAGGGCACGGTTCTGAGCCGCGCTCCCGTCGCGTCGAAGACGGCATTGGCGAGCGCTGCCGCGACCGGCGCCGCCGCCGCTTCGCCGACGCCCAGAGGCGGCAGCTCCTGGTGCAGCAGCAGATCGACGACGATCTCCGGCACCTCCGGGAATTTGAGGATGCGATAGCTCGCCCAATCGACGCTGGTGACGCGGTCGTGATCGAACGTCACCTCTTCGAACAGTGCCCGGCTCAAGGTCTGCACGATAGAGCCCTCGATCTGGTTCTTGGTGGTGTCGGGGTTGATGACGAGCCCGCAGTCATGCGCGCAAACGACGCGCGTTACCTGAACCGTGCCCGAGCCGCGATCGACCGTCACCGCGATGCCCATGGCCACATAATTCTCGGACTGTTTGTAGCGGATGTAAGCGACGCCGCGGCCGTGAGCGAGACTGCCTGCCGAAGAACGTGCAGTGGCGCTAACGCGCGGCTCCCATTGCATCAATTCGCCAACCCGCTTCAGCACCGCGATGGCGCGAGGATCCTCGAGCGTGCGCAGGCGGAATTCCAGCGCATCGACCTGGGCTGCTTCCGCCAATTCGTCGACGAAGCCCTCGACCGCAAAGCAGTTGCCGATCTTGCCGGGCGCACGAATGTTCGAGGGACGAAGTGGCGTGTCCTTGAGCCAATGCGCCGTTACCGCCACATGCGGCACCGGATAGGACGGGTCGCCATTCTGCGAGATCAGTCCGGTGCCGATGCCCGGTTTTTGCGCAAGACCCGCGGCGGCTGGCGACAGCAGCGGGATGTTGGCCAGTCCCTTGGTCGCCTGCGGAATATGCAGATGGCTCGCCCAGGCGATAATGCGCCCATCTTGATCGAGTCCCGCTTCTAGATCGAGGAGCTGCGGCGGTCCCTTGGGGTCGAAGCCGTGCTCGTCCTCGCGCATCCATTGCACGCGCACGGGGCGCCCCGTTGCGCGCGAAAGCAGCGCCGCGTCAGCCGCCGCATCCTCGTGGCCGTTCATGCCATAGCAGCCGGCGCCGTCGAGATAGATGAGGCGTACTTTCTCCGGCGGCAAACCGAAGATCGTGGCGAAATGCTCACGATATTTGTGCGTCGCTTGCGAGGCGGTCCAAATGGTCGCGGTGCCGTCGCGGAACTCCGCGACCGCGCAGGAGGGGCCGATCGAACCATGGGTCTGCGGCGGCCAGAAGTATGTCGCGCGCAGGGTTTTGGCGGCACTCTTGAGTGCACCCGCGGCATCACCGCGGGTCTCGATCGCCTCTTCGGCAATGACCGGCGCCCGGCGGATCGCGTCGATCAGCCCGTCATTTCCGGGAAGTCCGCCGCCGCCGGTCCAACGCGCCTTAAGCTCGCGCTGGGCACGCACCGCCGACCACTCGTCCTCGGCGACGATGCCAAGGAAATTCTCGATGCGGATGACGCGCGCACCCGGAATTTTCGCGATCGAGGCTTCATCCACCTCGGCAAGCGTCGCGCCCACCGCCGGCGGATGCAAGACGCGGCCGTGCAGCATGTTCGCGAGCTTGAAGTCGTGCATGTAGACGTGCCGCCCCGTCACCTTCTCCGCCATATCAGGACGCTTCAGCGTTTGGCCGACGACGGCATAGGTCCTCGGATCCTTGAGCGGCGCCTTGGGGTCAAGCTTGAGCTCGAACCGCTGGTCGCCGATCAGCGCGCCGAAGGTGACGCCGATGGTCGAGCCCTTGGGGATCACCGCGCCGTCGAGCACCCCGAGATTCTCGACGGGGACATTCATCTTTGCCGAGGCGAGCTTCAGTAATGCCTGACGCGCGGTTGCCGCGGCTTGGCGAATCTGCACGCCGCCGCGCATGATGCCGGAGCTGCCGGCCGTTGGACCCTGATCGGGCGTGAGTGCCGTGTCGCCCTCGACTAGCGCGATGCGCTCGACCGGGATCTCCAGCTCTTCCGCCACCATCTGTCGCACTGCAATGCGATAGCCGGTGCCGAGATCGACCTTGCCGCTATAGACGGTCAGCGCGCCGTCTTGATGGATCGCGAGAAAGCCGTCGACCTCGTGGGGATCGACGGTCTTGCCGATCGGGTGCCCGCTATCGGCGGCTTGCGCCGCCGCTAATCGCGCCCCCGCCAGGGAGTAGCCCACCACCAGCGCGCCCCCGGCCTTGAGCAGCGCACGACGTGAAAGATCGGGCATCATCGTCATGGGGGCGCTCCTCAAATGCTCCCGGCGGCGCGAAGCGCCGCGCGGACAATGCGCGTGTGAGTGCCGCAGCGGCAGAGGTTGCCGGCGAGCGCCTCCTTGACCTGGTCAGGGGTCGGCTTCGGTGTGCGGGCGAGCAGCGCCTTCACCGCCATGACCATGCCTGCCGTGCAATAGCCGCACTGCGCCGCCTGCTCCTCGATGAAGGCGGCTTGCACGAAGTCGGGCTGCTGGGGCGAGCCCAACCCCTCGATGGTGGTGATCGTCTTGCCCGCGGCGTCGCGCACCGAGACCGAACAGGAGCGAACGGGGTCTCCGTCCATCAGCATCGTGCAGGCCCCGCATTGCGCAAGACCGCAGCCGAACTTGGTGCCGGTAAGGCCGACTGCGTTGCGGATCGTATAGAGGAGCGGTTGTTCCGGATCCCAGCTGTCGACCCGATGCTCCACGCCGTTGATATGCAGGGTATAGACGGCCATGAGTCATCCTCCGTCCGTAGCTCCGGTTAGTGTAGCAGCCGGAACGAGACCGCCAAGCCGTCCGCACGGCGTTGTGATGCGTGCGGCGCACGCCGGCTTGTATCAACCCAGCTTGTATCAACGATGGAGCCTTCGCATGTTCCCCATCGCCCAAATGGCTTGCTGGCTGGGGGAGCTGCTTAAGGAGTAGGCTGCCGCTCTTGAAGCCGGTCGCACGCTGCCCGGCAGATTTCACCGCAAGGAGCATGGCCAATGATACGCCCGACGGGTTCTTATCCGATTTGCGCATGTGGCTCCACGCTCGACCAGGGAGTTCATGACCATTCAAGCGGCGCCGCCCCGTTCTCGCGGCGCGGTTTTCTACAGCGAGCGGCGGTGGGTGCCGTCGGTGGCGCGGCATCGGCCGCCATTCTCGATATTGCAATCGCGCCCTCCGCGATGGCGGCGAACCCGCTCACGCCCGATCAGGCCTTGCAAGAACTGGCCGACGGCAACCGTCGTTTCGTCGAAGGCCGCATGACTCACACCGCCGAGGACCTCGATATCCTCAAGCAGAAAACCGTCGACAAACAGGAGCCGTTCGCGGCGGTACTCTCTTGCGCCGATTCTCGCGTGCCCGTGGAACTGGTCTTCGACCAGGCCATCGGGCATGTGTTCGTGACGCGCGTCGCCGGCAACGTGGCGAGCGCGGAGATCATCGCCAGCCTCGAATTCGGTGCCGCGGTCCTCGGGACGAAAGCAATATTGGTGCTGGCGCACGGCGGTTGTGGCGCAATCGCGGCGGCGATCGGCGCCAAGGCGGTGCCCGGACAGATCAGTACGCTCTATCGCTTTATTCGTCCCGCGGTCGATCAGGCCGGCAGCAATGTCGATACCGTCGCCAAAGCCAATGCCAAGATCCAGGCGGCGATGCTGCGCGAGGCTTCACCTGTCCTCGCCGAGCTCGTCAAGAATAACCAGCTCAAGGTCGTCTCGGGCTTCTACGACCTCGCGACCGGCAAGGTGGAGGTCCTGGGCTAACCCGCAATGCGCCTGCGGCGAGGTGCCGGCGCATCAATGCGCCGGCGTCTCGTTCCAGATGTCGCGGAAGAGCTGCCAGGTACCCTTGACGCGCTTCCAGACCACCACGTATTTGCCGGAAACGGTGGTGAGCTTGCCGTCCTTGCCGGGAGCGTCCAGAGAGAACTGTCCCGTCTCCGAAGCCAAGTTGCCGCTCGACGTCACGTCGAGCGTGTGAAGCATCACGTTGGTAAGGCCGGCGTCCATGGCGCCTTGCCAAAATTTCTGGATCGCGGCGCGACCGCTCGCCATGTCCGCGCCCGGGGGCAAAGCTGCGGCATCGCTCGCGTAGAGCGCCGCCAGCTTCGCCGAATCGTGGGCGCTGTACGCTGCTAGCCACGCCTGGTTCGCACGCGCGATCGCGTCCGCGACGCTGCCTTTGGCAACAGCCGAGGCGGAAGCAAGAGCGAGCGCCAGCATCACCGTCGCTTGAACAAGGAGAAGTCTGCGCATGCGGTTCTCCTTCAATGTTGTCTTATAAACTTGTGACAGCGGACGCACCAGGTCAAGCGAGCGCGTTGATCTTTCCCGTGAACAAGATTCCCGTGCGGGATCGACCCCGGTTTCCGTCCGGGCCGCCGGTGTGCGCGAGATCACAGTTTTGGCGCGCGCCAATTTTGCAGCGGATTCTGTGCGCTTCCTCACACGAGATCTTCGGCAGGATGCCTATTTTCGCATTCATGTGATCCGACTGCGTGGAGGAGACCATGATCCGCTATCAGAGCCTCGAGCGAGAGCGAGACCGGGATCGGTCGTTTACGACCGAACACGCGGCCACCGGCACGGCCGCGCTTTGCGGCTGGGCGATCGTACTTGCGGTCGCGAGCGCCCTCCTGTTGCTGGCGAGCTGGTGAGAGGGCCCCGGCCCCACATGGATGCAACGGACATCCCGGAACAGCAGCGTAAGAGTGATGAAATTCTCAAAATCGGGCACATGCCCGATGCGGTAAAGGAACGCGAGAATCTTAATTTCGACCGGCGCGCCGATAGCTGGCATTGCTGCTGATTTTAGCAGGTTCCGGTTCATTCTCGCGGGAACCTGCTTTAGACTCGAAGGCGATCTTCCGCCCGGCATCGCCGGGTTTCATCGCCTTGGAGGATGCAGGCTATTGCCGGCGCCCGGCCTCACCGCAAGACGACATGTGCTGCGCCAGCACTATCTGTTCCGCGACCTAACCGAGGCGGAGCTCGACGAGCTGCTCACCCATGCGCGGATGACGCGGTTTCGCGCGGGCGACACGATTTGCCTGCGGGGGGCACCGGGCGCGGGCATGATGGCGATCCTCTCGGGCGAGGTGACGATCTCCGTGACCGGCGCCGATGGCCGTCAGATCATCCTGACGCGTCTGGGTGAGGGAGAGATTTTCGGCGAGATCGCGTTGCTCGATGGCGGCGAGCGAACCGCGGATGTGGTCGCGGCGGTGGACACGGAGTTGATGACGATCGATCGGCGCAACTTCTTGCCCTATCTGGAGCGGCATCCCCCGATCAGCATCAAGCTGCTGGTGGCGCTCTGCGCCAAGCTGCGCCGCACCACGGAGCAAGTGGAGGATTTGGCGCTCATGGACCTGGCGCCGCGGCTCGCGAAGCGCCTGCTCACCCTCGCGGGGATCGCGGGGGAGCCGCCGCTCGGCGCCGCCAAGATCGAAAGCGCGCCGACTCAGGGGGAGCTTGCGGCGATGATGGGAACCTCGCGCGAGAGCATCAACCGCCAGCTCTCGGCGTGGCAGCGCGACGGATTGCTGCGGCTCTCGCCCGGGAGCATTGTGATCGAGAAAGCCGAGGCCTTGCAGCGCATCGTCGATCGCGCTTAGCGTGCGAGGTCATGATCTCCGTCGGCCGATGCTCGCCGTCAGCCGGCGAATCGCTTTAATGAATGGTAGCAGCGACTTTGACCGACGATGCGCTTGGACGGCGCTGATTCTCCAAGACAGTCGACAGTCCGATTCTATGGCGCCATAGTTGCGAATATCCGGCAGCTTTGATTTGGGAGAGGTCAGGGCTGAACGCAATGAATGAAATTTCGCTCTGGCTCGAAAGCATCGGGTTGGGCCAATACGCATCGGTCTTTATTCGCGAGAATATCGACCTCCACATTCTGCCGACCCTTGCGGATGACGACCTGAGGGAGCTCGGACTCTCTCTCGGTCACCGCCGAATCTTCCTCCGGGCGATGCAAAAGCTGACGGCGCAAAATGCGGGCAATGAAACGCAGCCCTGGCCCCCTTTGCGCGAAGGCCAGCGACGGCAATTGACGCTCCTGTTTTGCGACATGATCGATTCGACGCGGCTTGCGGCGCGCCTCGATCCGGAGGATCTGCGCGAAGTCGTCAGTACCTACCGGCTTGCGTGCACCTTGCCGATCAAACGATACGACGGATTCGTGGCCCGCTTTATCGGCGATGGACTGCTCGCCTATTTTGGCTACCCGCAGGCGCACGAGGACGACTCTGAACGGGCCATCCGCGCGGGCCTCGGGATCGTCGATGCCATGGCGGACCTCAATGCGGGTTTTGGGTCGAAGAGCGCCGTCGAGCTTTCGGTGCGGATCGGCGTCGCCACGGGCTTTGTCGTGGTTGGCGACATCGAGGGAGGGCCGCGAGAGCAGGACGCGGTCATGGGCGAGGCACCGAATCTCGCCGCGAGACTGCAAGGACTGGCGAGTCCCAATGCCATCGTCGTCGCGAACGAAACCAAGCAACTCGTCGGTGATCGCTTCGAGTTTCGTGATCTCGGCGAAGTGTCACTGAAAGGCATCGACAAGCCGACACAGGCCTGGCAGGTGCTGTTCGAGAAGATCGAAAGCCGGTTCTCCGCGCGAGGCGCCCAGCTTGTACCGCTGGTGAACCGCGAGATGGAGATCGGGCTGCTCCAAGAGAGCTGGCAGGCTGCGCTCTTGGGCAAGGGCGGCGCGGTTCTGCTGCGCGGCGAGGCCGGAATTGGAAAGTCGCGAATTGTCGCGGCCTTTCGCGAACAATCGGCCGACGACCCCGGCACCGCGCCGGCGCGCACGTTGTCATTTCAATGCTCGCCGTTTCATTCCAATACCTCGCTCTATCCGATCATTCGAGAATTGGAGCGTCAGTTCGCGTTGGCTGGCGCGGAAACAGCTGAGCAGAAACTCGACAAATTGCGATCTCTTGCGTCGGGTCCCGATGACGAAATCGCGCTCCTTGCCGACTTGATCCCGCTTCGAACCGGCCGGCCGGCGTCCATGCCGGCGATGGGGCCGACCGAAAAGCGGGGGCGAACACTTGACGCTCTTGTGCGATGGTTCGGTGCGCTGACCTTGGCCGGACCGGTTTTGCTGATTTTCGAGGACTTGCAGTGGCTGGACCCGACCTCGGAGCTGCTACTCCAGCGTTTGGTCGGTTGGGCGGAAAGCAGTCGCGCGTTGATCATTGCAACGCTGCGCGCGGGCGCTTCGTCCGGTCGCGACGCCGAGCTCCGTCCGGGAGCCGCACCGGCGACTTGGTCCACATCGCCCCATGTGAAGATTTGCGACCTGTTAGAGCTCGGTGAAAGGGAGTCCACGCACCTGCTCGCAGCGGTCGCGAAGGGACGTTCGCTGCCGGCCCCCGTGGTCGAGACGCTGTTGCGAAAGGCCGAGGGGAACCCCCTTTACATCGAGGAACTGACCAAGGGCTGGGTCGAATCTGCCTCAGGCCGCGCCCATGACCGCGGCTCTTCTGCAAGAGTTCAATCGACGGTCGGAATTCCCAGCACATTGATGGACGCGCTGATGTCGCGTCTCGACCAGGCGGGCTCGGCGCACGAGGTGGCGCAGCATGCTGCGGTGATCGGACACGACTTCTCGCTTGATCTTTTGTCGACCGTCTCGAACCTGCCGGCGCCCCGCCTGCAGGATGGCCTTGAAGCATTGCTGAAGTCCGACATCGTCACCCGGGTCGGATCGCCCTCCAAGTACACATATCAGTTCAAGCACGCATTGCTCCAGGATGCCGCCTATCGATCGCTGCTTCGAAGCCGGCGCAGAGAGATACATTTTAAGATTGCGGAAAAGCTCGATCGTGACGGGCGCGGTTCGGCTTCCGGGATGGACGAGGTCATCGCGCAGCATTATGCATTGGGCGGCGCTCCGCGCGAAGCGATCGCCTGTTGGAGGCGGGCGGCTGAACAGGCGTTCATCCGATCGGCGCATACGGAGGCGGCCAACCTCCTGCAATGCGCCATCGACGTTCTCGACGAAGTGACTGATCCGCCGGAGCGGATGAGATTGGAGCTCGACCTGACGCTCGAACTCGCAGCCGCGCTTCGATCAATATACGGATACGCGGCCCCGATCGCGGAAGAACAATATTTGAAGGCACGCGAGCTCTCGCAAAGAACCGGCGATTCAAGCCGACGCTTCAACATCGAATGGGGCCTGATGCAATGCAACTACGTTAAGGGCGAAATGGACGCCACGACTGATATCGTGGCCGGTCTGTTCGAGCATGCGCAGTACCACCCTGACCGACCGTACGTGGACGCCCATCTGGCGGAAGGAATGGTGCAATTTCAGATCGGCGACTTCGAGGCGGCGCGGCGGGCATTCGAGCGCGGCGTGGCCCTCAGCCGGCCGGAAACCGATCATCCGCATTTCTTCACCCATGGACAGAACCCCGGCACTTTCTGCGCTTCATTCCTTGCCTACACGCTCTGGTTTCTCGGATATCCCGACCGAGCCAAAGCCATGATCGAGAGCAACCTGGCGATCGCGCGCGCCCGCACGAGTGATTCCTCCCACGTGCACAGCTTCGTGAGTGCCCTCACCTATGCCGTGAGGATCCATCAGAATCGCGGCGATGCGGCGTTGACCAAGCAATTTGCCGAGGAGCTCGTCGTCATTTCGCGCCGCAACCACTACAACTATTACGAGGCGCTGGCGATCACGCATCTGGGTTGGGCAAATGCCGTCGAGCAGTCGCTGCGCGCCGGGATCGAACAGATGAAGGAAGGCTTGGCCGCGATCATTAATACCGGAACAGTGAATACGTTGCCCGGATTTTATGCGCGCCTGGCGGAGCTTTACGTTCGGCTGGGGCGATCCGATAAGGCGCTTCGGGTTCTGGGAAAGGCAAAAGCGAGGAATTGCCGGGCCATGCTGTTTTGGGATGCGGAGATTGAGAGGGTGCGCGGCGAGGCTTTCCTGATCGCTGCTCCAGCGGACCCCGAGGCGGCAGAGACCGCGTTCCTTTCGAGCTTGGAGATCGCACGGCGGCAAAAAGCCCGGTCGCTGGAACTCCGGGCGGTCATGAGTTATGCCCGGCTGTTGAAGAGCCGAGATGCCCGCCAAGCGCACGAACTCCTGCAGAGCTGCCTCAGCACGTTCGACGAGGGTGCGGAGACGCTCGACCTGATCGAGGCGCGAGGGCTGGCAAGGGAACTGGCATTTTGACTTTCGCGTGTGCTTGTGCGAGCCTGATTAACCGCAAGATAGAAATAGGGAGGGGAATATACCATGGATCCAGCAAAAATCGCCGCTCCTGCCATCAAGGGATCGATCCCCGAGTGCCTTGATGCGATGTCGCGCCATGCCGACGGCCGAGCGCTGCTGAAGCAGCTGCAGGAAGGAATCGAAGCGCTGCGCGGGAAGGATTTTGACGGTCTCGCCGACGCCTTCGCCAAGAATTTATTCGCGCCCATCTATCAGGACCCAAAGCACGCCAGGGCCGTTGCGGCCTATCTCACGAAGTATTGGTTCGACCATTCCTCTCCGAACGCGTATTTCCCGGAGCTGCAGCCGATTGCTCCCACATACGCGGAGGGCGTTCTCACGACGATCACGCTTTCGCTTCGCGGCAGAGGCAGGCCAAAGGCGATCGACGGCTGGTGGATCATCGATCACCAGGGTTTCCAAATGATCAATCTGGTCGGAGCGCGACAGATCACGCTGCTCATTGCGACACCGCGGCCGATCACCTTCAAGGACAAAGCAAAACCACGGCTGGGCGAAAGCGAGGTTTGGACCACCAAACCCTCGGGGGTCGAAAGCCTTCAGTTTCTCAGAAAGCCCGCATAGTCTCTTTCGTTTCGGCGGGTACACTGCGCGGCGTCCACGGTGGTTTCGGCAGTTCGCGGCCGCGGCAGCAGGGAGTCTCACCGCATGAGCAGCGCCGACCGTCGTCCCGAGCTTCGCACTGTGCCCGTGCGCGGGGTCGATCATCTCGCCCTCGTCACCGAGGACATGAAGGCGACGATGGATTTCTACACGCGCGTCCTCGGCATGCAGCTCGTCCATGTGCGGCGCGTCCCGTTCGAGCGCGACCGGGGCCAGCCGCCCTACGATAATCTCCGGCACTACTTCTTCAACATGGGTAATGACTCGCTGCTAGCCTTCTTTGAATACCCGAAGGGGCTTGCCCGCTCGAACCGCGACTTGCCCGGCGGCATGCAGCACTTGGCATTCCATGTGAAGCGCCGCGATTTCGACGCGCTGATCGAGCGCGTCAAGACATGCGGCGTGCCCGTCATTGGCCCGGTGCCCTTGGGTGGGCGCTTTCTCTCGGCCTATTTCTACGACAACAACGGCATTCGCCTGGAGCTCGCGACCAGCGTCGCCGACGAACGCTTGGGCATCGTCGAATCGGTGCTGCAGGATGAAGCAGAAGCGCGCGCCGAGCTTGCGACCTTGTTCGACGATCCGCGTGAACTCGAGCGCTGGCTCGCCGCGATGCCGCTCAAGCCTGAGCCGGCGCACGCCGGCGACTGAACGGGCGCGGCTACTTCACCTGTTCATTGCTGTCGGCGAAGAAGAGGTGATGGTTCTTGACCTCGAGCGGCCGGTCGTAGTCGCGGTCGCCGGGCTTCAGGACACGCAGTAGACGCACCATGCGTTGCTGGGAGTCCGTGAACGCCGAGAGGGTGCACAGCTCCGGCGAGTACCAGAGGAATTGGAAGTAGTGCGTGCCGTCGCTGTTGTGGTCGAACCGGCGGATTTTCCAGCTCCGATAGATGTGCGTTGTGGTCTCGATCGGTTCGAGGCCCAGCACGAAGAAGCTCACCTCCGAATGCATGCCGGTATTCGGATCACTGCGATCGAGGGTCAATTCCTTGCTCGGCTGCAGCGGCCAGAAGGAGCGGACTTCGTCGGCCCCGGTCTGCACCTTCCAGGGATCGCTGCCGTCGTCGAACAGAAGCTGGCTGCGGCGCTCCACATGCTGCGCGCCGCCGCCCGGTGCCAGTATCGTGTAGGTGTAGAACAGCGGCGGCGCATCCATTGGTTTTGGCTCGATCTTATAAGCTCGGTTGGTGTAGAGCAGTTTGATACCGGCCTCGGGCTCGCAATAGCCCGCGGAATAAGGGTTTTCGCCCTGCGCCTGCGCCGTCGGCGCGGATGCGCCGATCAGCGCGCCGAGCGCCGCCGCCAGTAGCCAACCGTGTTTCATCGTCGCTCCCGCCTCCTGCCATCATTGAAACGCACAGGGCAGCAAGGTCAATAGCGTAGTGTGGCAAATTGTTCTTAGCGCATTATTAGCGCTTCGGCGTGCTGAACCAGTTGATGGGAATCGCATAGTAGAGAACGGCGGAATTCGCCCCGGGATTGGTCTTGGTGATCCCCGCGTTGGAAATGTGGTCGAAAGCGACGCCGATTCGCGTGTGATCGTCCATTCGGTAGTCAAGTTCGAGGCCGGACTTGAATTCGAGCGCCGAGCCAAGGTCTCGACCGTCGCCGCGGTAGAAACCCCCGAAGGCGAAATTGGGCGTCAATACCCAATGCCGCGCCAAGTACATGTCGATGCGGAATCCGCCATAGCCGAGTACGGTCTTCTCGTTCGTGACAAGCACCCCCAGCATCGGCTTCAAGTACCAGAGGCCCTGGGCGAAGCGGTACTCGGCACGAATCTGCGCTTCGTGGTCGGGCCGCTCGATCTCATAGGCGCCGGCGCCGAACGCCAGATAGTCAGGATCCCCGCTGTCGGCCCTGGCCACCGCGCTCGTCAAAAGCGCCATTGCGGCACAGAGAACCGCGGCAAGCCCTCGCCGTAGGATGCGCACCCTCAACCCCCCGCTCAACTCCGCGCATATTAAGGATGCGTTCGGCTACGGCAAGCGCTTCAAGCGCTCCATGGTCGAGACGAGCCGCGTCCGGATCGACGGCTCCATGGCGGAGTGACCGGCATCGGGGGCGATGATGTATTCAGCCTCGCCCCATGCACGCGCCAATTCGTCGGCGCTCACGATCGGGCAGACCATGTCGTAGCGGCCCTGCACGATCGTCGCGGGAATGTGGCGAATGCGGTCCACATGCGCGACCAAGTCGTTTTCCCGCGTGTACAGGTGGTGCGTGAAATAGTGCGCTTCGATCCGCGAGAGTCCGAGCGCCATGCGATCCTCGCCGAATGCCGCCACCGTGTCCGGACTCGGCAGCAAGGTCGAGCAGGCGCCTTCATAGATGCTCCAGGCGCGCGCGGCCGGAAGGTGAACCGCGGGGTCGGGGTCGGTCAGTCTTCGGTAATAGGCGGCGAGGATATCGCCGCGCTCCTCCTCGGGCAGGAAGCCCGCGAATGCCCGCCAGGGTTCGGGATAGACCGTGCGGATGCCATAGAGGAACCACTCCACCTCCGAGCGCCGGCAGAGAAATATGCCGCGCAGCACCAGCGCCCGCACCGCCTCCGGATGCGCCTCGGCATAAGCCAGTCCCAGGGTCGAACCCCAAGAGCCCCCGAAGACGATCCAGCGATCGATGCGCAGATGCCGCCGCAGCCGCTCGATATCCGCGACCAGGTGCCTGGTCGAATTGCCCACGAGCGAGCCAACGGGTGTCGAGCGCCCGGCGCCGCGCTGGTCGTGGATCACAATCCGATAGTGGGCGGGATCGAAGAAGCGGCGATGCGTGGGTGTCGCGCCCGCGCCGGGACCGCCATGGAGGAACAGCACCGGCTGTCCCTGGGGATTGCCGGACTGCTCCCAATAGAGCGTGTGCGTGTCATCCACCTGAAGCCTGCCCGAGGAATAGGGGTCGATGGGTGGAAAAAGGTCTTGCCGGCTCATGGGCATCAGTCCCCAGCGAAAGGTCGGAGTTTAGAGCATTTTCCTGGAGTTGAAGGCAATCAACGAGATTGCGAGCATGCTCGATTTGATCTTTTCACGATAGAGTGGTTCGGGCACATTTCTCCCCGGAATTGCGTTCTGGAGGTGCCGATGGAGAGGGGGGCCCGGGTCGCTGCGTTCACTTCCAGTGCTTGCTTAGGCACGCTCTTCGCCGCCGTGCTCCTCTGCCTCCTGGCGGGACCCGCGCCGGCGGCGACCTTCAAATACAATGGACAGACGTACACCGATGGCGATGCCGCCCTGGCGGCGGCCAAGCGGGATATGGCGGCGCGCGCCCAGAAAATCACGCCCTCTGCGAACCCCATCAAGGGGCAGGCGTTGATCGTTGTCCCCGATAACGCCCGCGTGCTGCCCTGGGTACGCGGCAATCTACGCACGACCTTTGATGAAGGTTCGCTGTCCTTTGTCGCGAGGTACCAGCAGTTGCTGTTGCGCAATATCGCGGACGAGATCGTGCGGGCACGCATCTTCGAGCAAGCGACCGTCGACGAGCGGAACGACACGATCCAGCCCAGCCTCGACCGCTACGACTATCTCGTTTGGTTCCAAATCAAGTCCGTCGGCGCCGACTTCAGCGGACCGTGGATCGGTCACTGGTTCGTGCAGAAGCGCGGAACGGCGGCGCTGCCAGTCACCGCCGACCCTGGGGCGCCAAAAGAACGAGGGGATATGCCGATACTCGAGGCGCTGCAACAACAGGTGACACGGCTGGACGTCGCGGCTCGCACCGGTGTCGCGCCGGCGGCCGGCCCGCTGCCGGGAGGGGCGGGAAATGCTGCTCGACGAAGTTCCAGCGGGAGCGGCGGCGTCATCGATACCGGAGGCACCGTTCTCACAAATGCGCACGTGGTTCAAGGCTGCGTGCAAACCCGCGTGATTGCCAACGGCGAATCGATCAATGCGACCGTCCTGGCTCAAGATACGCAGAATGATTTGGCCGTGTTGAGAGCGGACCGGCATTTTGCGGCCGCGGTGCGCTTGCGCGAGGGCGCCGGCATTCAGCAGGGCGACGAAGTGCTGGCGCTTGGCTACCCTCTGACGGACGTGCTGAGCTCCGATGTCATCGCGACGACGGGGACAGTGAGCGCGCTCGCTGGATTGCGCAACGACACGCGTCAACTGCAGATCTCGGCGCCGGTGCAGCCCGGCAACAGCGGCGGGCCGCTGCTCGACCTGGGCGGAAATCTGGTCGGCGTGGTGCAGGCGGTGCTTGCCTCGACCACGCAGATGGGCATGAGCGTGGCTCCGCAGAACGTCAACTTCGCGATCAAGACGAGCACCGTGCGTGAGTTTCTCGACGCCAATCACGTGCACTACATGACCGCTATCACCGCGCATGCCGGCACCGCCGCGGCGGTGGTCCAGCAAGGCAAGAAATATACGGTCCGCGTGGAATGTTGGCGCTAGTGTCCCGATTCCGAAGTTCGCATGACCAAACGGCCAAGCTCAGATGCGAACTTCGCAATCATGGGGACATCCAGAGCCGGACCGGAACGGCGCTCGCTAAGGTCGAGATGGGAGCGGCGCGCGGAAAGGAGTATGCTTCGCGATCGCGAAGTTCGATCGAGGAGTAACCCCATGTCCTTCGACCTGCAGCAATTCATCGCCGACTGCCGCGCGGCGGTTCGAGCGGACCCGACGCACAAATCCGTGCGCGAGGTTGTGGCACGCGCGGTAGCGGAGCCTTCGGCCGTCCTTAGGGGATTGGGCGAACCCAAGCGCGGGGCCGTCGAAAAGCTATTTCACGGCGAGGATCTGACCGTTCTCAACGTGATCTGGCCGCCGCACTTCACGATCATGCCGCATAACCACCGCATGTGGGCGGTGATCGGCGTTTATACCGGCCGCGAGGACAATATCTTTTGGCGACGCCTGCCCGAGGGCAAGAGCGAACACATCGAGGCCGCCGGCGCCAAGTCGCTATGCCTTAGCGACGCCGAGCCCATGGGCCGCGACATCATCCATTCCGTCACCAATCCGATCCCGCGGCTCACCGGCGCGATCCACGTCTATGGCGGCGATTTCTTCGCCATGGAGCGTAGCGAGTGGGACCCCGAGAGCCTGATCGAACAGCGCTACGACGTGGAAAAGAACATGCGCCTCTTCGAGAAGGCGAACGCCGCGCTGGCGGGGGCATAGCAAAAGAAGTCTCGCCAAAGAGCCACAGAGAACGCGGAACTCACGGAGAAGGGGGACCGCCCGGTGCCCGCTGCGAGGTCGAGGCTGTGCTCGCCGGGCTGCGGGTCGACCCGACGCACGCAATGCTCGATTGCCGTCGAAATTCGGCGGCTGATCTCCCATCTCTCGGGCGAGCGCCTTCTCCGCATTCTCTTCCGGTCTATGATAAAAGTCGTTTCTCAAAACCGGGAGGCGGAGCCATGACCAGGACGATCGAGACGCGGGCGCCGACGGACGCGCACGCACGCCGCGGCGTGAAGCCGGTCATCGTCTACGCGGTTGAGGGATTGCCGCGGTATGACGCCGCCTTCTACAAGCACGCCCGCGCCGACCTCACGAAAATCTCCGAGGCCATCGTGCCGCCGCGCGAGGGGCGCGCGTTCGAGGTGCCGGCGGGCCACTTCTTCCGCATCGTCAGCATCGAGGGCCCGCAGGTCGGCGATCTCAATCTCTGGAACGCGAACGACCTCTCGGAGCGGTTCTACAGCGGCAAGACGCGCGCCTTCCACGCGACCCATGTCAGCACGGGCGACCGGCTCTGGAGCGCGCTGCCGCACTTGCGAGCGATGGCGACCATCACCCACGACACCCTCGACTGGTATGGCTGGGACGCCGATGGCGGCGGCGTTCACGATATCTGCGGCACGCGCTGCGATCCCTATACCAACATGCTCCTCAAGGGGACCGAATACCATCACTGCTGCCACTCGAATTTGACGCGGGCGCTTGCGGCGAAGCGCGGCATGGCGCCCAAGGAGGCCGAGCTTCATGTGCACGACGTCATGAACGTCTTCATGTGCACGGGCTACACGCTCGACACGCACCAGTATTTCATGAAGGCGAGCCCGGTGCGCCCCGGCGACTTCATCGAGTTCTTCGCCGAGATCGATTTGTTGGCGGCGCTCTCGGCCTGCCCCGGCGGCGATTGCGGTTCGAGCCACTCCAGCGACGCCGCCAAATGCTACCCTCTCAAGGTGGAGATCTTCCGCCCGAACGAAGCCGCACTTCAGGGCTGGCACTCACCCGCTCGGAACGCCTATTCGCGCAGCCACGGGATGGGGTGAGATAAGCGGACGCGCGAAGCGTCAATTCGACGAGGTCTCCCATGTTCACCCTCTACTACGCGCCCGATACCTGTGCACTGGCGTCGCACATCGCGCTGATCGAGGCGGGTGCGCCCTATGAATTGAAGCGCATCGACTTCGCGACCAGCGAACAGCGGCAGGGGCATTATCTCGCGATCAATCCGAAGGCGCGCGTCCCCGCCATGGCGACGCCGCGCGGCATTCTCACGGAAACGCCGGCGATGCTGGCGTTCATCGCCCAGAGCTTTCCCGCGGCGCGGCTCGCGCCGCTCGACGATCCCTTCGCCTTCGCGCAAGTGCAGGCCTTCAACAGCTATCTCTGCTCGACCCTGCACGTGGCGCACGCGCATCGGATGCGGGGGCATCGCTGGGTCGACGATGAAGCCGCGATCGGCGCCATGCAGAAGAAGGTGCCGGAGTCCGTGGGCGCCTGTTACGATTTGATCGAGCGCCACATACTCCGCGGACCTTGGGTCATGGGCGAGCGCTACACGATCAGCGATCCCTACCTCTTCACGCTCGCGCAGTGGATGGAGGACGATGGCGTCGATCCCGCGCGATTCCCCGGGGTTGCCGTGCATCGCCGCCGCGTCGCCGAGCGGAGCGCCGTCAAGAAGGCGATCGCGGAAGAGAGGGCGTGAGAAAAAACGCTTTAAGGGGATTAGGGGGATAGCAGGGGGATCGGGGGAAGCGCATCTGGATTTTTGTGGACCCGTCGCAATCGCACCTTGAGTTTCCCTATCCCCCGCATCTCCCGATCATCCCCCGATCCCCTATACGAGTTGGAGCCACAGGACGCCCCCTCGACAAGCTCGGGATCGCGCTACAACACTCCCAACATCTCGCCCACCAGCGGGTGGCGCACGATGTCACGGTCGTTGAGGCGAATCACCGCGATCCCCGCAATGGCTTCGAGGCGCTGGGCGATGTCAGCGAGCCCCGAGAGCCCTTCCAGCAGGTCGGTCTGGTCAGGATCGCCGGTCACCACCATGGTCGAATGCCAGCCGAGCCGTGTCAGCACCATCTTGATCTGCGGATAGGTGCAGTTCTGCGCCTCGTCCACCACGACGAAGGCGTTGTTGAGGGTGCGCCCACGCATGTAGGCGACCGGCGCGATCTCGATCGCGCCTTCGGTCATGAGCTGGCGGACGCGCTTGCCGCCGAGGCGCTCGTTGAGCGCGTCATAGAGCGGGCGAAGATAGGGCGCGAGCTTGTCGATGAGGTCGCCGGGCAGGAATCCCAGATTCTCGCCGGCCTCGACCGCAGGCCGGGTGAGCACGATGCGGCCGACGCGTCCGGCCTCGAGCGCTTCGACCGCGGCGGTCACCGCGAGGTAGGTCTTTCCGGTCCCCGCCGGTCCCAGCGCCAGGGTCAGGTGGTGCTTCTGGATCGCCGCTAGCAGCGCGCGCTGATTCTCGCTCTGCGGTCGGACGGTTCGCACATAGCTTTGCTCGCGGCCTCCGCCGCCCGGCTCGTTGAGCGGATGATACCCCCCTCGAAACAAGGGTTCGACATTCGCATCGGGCAGGCGGGCATTGGCGATGTCACGCGAACGTTTTGCCATGTGCGGAGGTCCCTCATCGGCGAGTGGCTGGAAATCGACAAAGGAAAAACGCCTCGCGGCAGGGCCGGAGGCGCGGATGCAGTGCAACGCTGGCGAGAGCGGTGGACCCCGATTGGGTCCTCGGGAGAGCGGGCGCAGGGGGATTGGCGGCGACTCGTCACTGGCAAAACACTAGCGGAGAACGCCCGCGCTGTCATCAAATTTTGTTAATTATTACAGATATCTTACCGCGGATTGTTAAGGTGTTATCGCAGTCTCGGCCCGCAACGGACGCGATAGTAGCTCCTCGATCACGGTGTCGATGGGCGCGCCGCGGTGCAAAATGGCATCGACCGCGGCGACGATCGGCATTTCGACCTGAAGCCGGGACGCCAGCGCTGCCGCGGCGCGCGCGGAACTCACGCCCTCCGCGACGGAGCGGCGTGCCGCGAGGATCGCTTGCAGCGACTCGCCTTGGCCCAGCGCCACGCCCAGCGAATGATTGCGCGACTGCAGACCGTTCGCAGTCAGCGTCAAGTCGCCCAATCCCGACAGGCCCATCAAGGTTTCGGCGCGGCCACCTTTGGCGAGCGCCAAGCGCACCATCTCCGCAAGGCCGCGCGTGATCAGCGCCGCGCGCGCGTTGTCGCCGAGCTTGCGCCCCACGACGATGCCGCAGGCGATCGCGACCACGTTCTTGATCGCGCCGCCCACCTGCGCCCCGGGCACATCATCGCTCACGTAAGGGCGGAAGGTCTTGCTGCCGATCGACTGCGCGAGCCGGCGGCCGAGCGCCGCATCGGGTGCGGCAAGCGTGATCGCGGTCGGGAGCCCGCGTGCCACCTCGCCGGCGAAGGTCGGTCCCGACAGCACGGCAATGGCGTTGCGCGGAAGACTCGCCGCCACAACCTCGCTCATCAGCGCGCCGGTTCCCTCCTCGATGCCCTTGGCGCAAATCACCAGCGGTGTCGCGGCGTCGAGCGCGGGCGCGAGTGCCGTCGCCGTCGCGCGCAAATGTTGGGCAGGCGTCGCAAGCAGAACGATGCCGCACGCCGCGGTCCGCGCGAGGTCGCCGGTCGCTTCGAGTGCCGGATCGAGGGCTATCCCTGGCAGGAACAGCGGGTTTTCGTGACGGCGATTGATCGCCTCGACGGTTTCGGGTTCATGTGCCCAGATGAGCGCGCGCTGTCCCGCGCGGCTCAGCGCGAGCGCGAGCGCCGTACCCCACGCGCCCGCGCCGACGATGCCGATGCGCTCCATCGCATGCAATCTAGCGCGCCGCCTTCAATCCCGCCACCACCTCCAGGCGGTCCCGATGAATACTCAAACGGACACAGATCGACGCAGATCACACCGATGACCGATAGGCGAGAGAGCGAACAGCGGTCTTCTCGCGACTCAAATTTTATCTGCGTCCATCTGTGTTTATCGCTGTTTGTCCGTGTTTTGGGAGCACGGTCCGGCTCAGTCGTGCAACTCACTACGGCAGTCGAATTCCGACGCGATCCCAGCTCTCGCCCCAGAGAATGATCAAGGGACGATCGACGATCTGGGATCGTGCCAGCGTCCCAAAGCTGCGGCTGTCCGCCGCCGCGTCGCGATTGTCGCCCAGCACAAAGTAATGGTCGGGAGGCACCGTCTGTGCCGCCATGGTCTCGGCGGCGCCGTCGAGCTCGCCCACCTGCATTTCATAGCGCGGGCCATCGGGCAGCTCCTCGGTGAAGCGACTGGCGTGGCGCGGCTCGCCGCTCTCGTCCGTGATCGAGCTTTCGAGCCAGTCGCGCTCGACCGGCGCGCCGTTGAGTAGGAGCTGGCCACGGCTCAGCTCCACTTGATCGCCGGGAATTGCCACGATGCGGAGGATTCGCGGGCGCGTGTCGCCTTGCGGCGGCGCCAACATCGCGAGGTCGCCGCGCTTTGGCTCGACACGGCAATAATAGCGCCGCTGCATGAACACGAGGTCGCCGTGCAGGAATGTTGGAACCATCGCGTCCGACCGCACCCGCTCGATCCGCGCGAATTCCGCGGTCCCGCCGTCGCAGCCGGTCCCCGGCTCCAGCGCCCAGACGCCGAGCGCGCCGACGAAGATTGCGAACGAAACCGCCGCTGCGGTCCAGGCGAGCCGGCTCGCGCGCCGATCAGCCCGTGTGGATGGGTGCTCCGACATAGGTTTGTTCCGCTGCCGTGATCTCGCGCAATCCCTGCACCGGAAAGTTCCGCTCCCTGGGGATGCACAGCATGTTGATGGATATGATGTTGCCGAAGACGTTCTCGGCCGCGCCGAAAAAGTTGCCGGCGTGGAACAACGGCGAGAGATGCCAGTAGAGACGGTAGTCGAGTGCCAACAGCGCCGCGATCAACGTCGCGGATTTCTCGTGACGGTCGTTTTCCACGTAAAGCAGCGGCCGCCATTTTGCGATCAGGGTTTGGGCGCCGGCGATCACTTCGCGCTCCATGCCCTCGACATCGATTTTGATGAAATGGCAGGCGGAAAGCACGAGCGAGTCCAGCGGCAGGATTCTCACGGTCTCGCCCTCAGCGCCGGTGCTGAGCGAGATGCCGCCGAAATTGTTGGTGGCGTTGTAGTCGAGCGGCGGCACGCGAAGCGTACCGTTCTCTGGCCCGGCGCCGGCCCAGAAGGACCAGACATTGGGAACCGCGTTGAGTGCGAGATTGGCGCAGAGCATCTGATGGAGGACGCGCTGCGGCTCGAATGCCACTACCATGCCGGAATCGCCGACCATACGCGCCATGGGGACGGTATGCGCGCCGATATTGGAGCCGACGTCGAGTGCCACTCCGCCCCGGGGAATGAGCTGCGAGAAGGCTTGCACTTCCATCTCCGAGAATTCGCCATAGAGATCGAAGGACCGCCCCACGTACATGTCATGGACGTTGTACAGCATCCAGCCGTGCCGGCAGCGCTTCAGGCGGACGTTCGGCCCGTCGATAAGGGCGGCCTGCGGCGCGCTCACGGGGCGCCCATCATGCCTTGACCCCGGCGCCCCGCACGCGCACCGCCGACGCGTCGAGCGGCCAGCGCGGCCGGGGGGCAAAATCGAGACCGTCCTTAAATCCGGCGCGCAGGCGCTCGAGGCCGGCCCACGCGATCATGGCGCCGTTGTCGGTGCAAAGATCGATCGGCGGCGCTACGGAACTCAGGCCATGCCGCGCGGCAAGCGCGTCGATCTGCCGGCGGATCGGGCCGTTCGCGGCGACCCCGCCCGAAAGCACGAGATGCCGACCCCCGGGATGGCGCGCCTTGAATTCCGCGATTGCGTGCGTCGTGCGGTCTGCAAGCGTGTCGGCAATGGCCGCCTGTAAAGAAGCGGCAAGGTCGGCGACCGTGCCGGGGTCGAGCGCCGCGGTGCCGCCCAATTTAACGACGCGCTCGCGCAACGCCGTCTTGAGGCCGGAGAAAGAAAAATTGGCCCCGGACCGGCCCCTGAGCGGGCGCGGCAGGAGGAAGCGACGGGGATCGCCGCGCTCGGCCGCGCGCTCGATCAAGGGACCGCCGGGGAATCCGAGGCCCAGCAGCTTCGCGCCCTTGTCGAAGCATTCGCCCGCGGCATCATCGAGGGTGGTGCCCAGGCGACGATAGCGGCCAACCTCTTCGACGATCAGAAGCTGGCAATGGCCGCCCGAGACCAGCAACAACAAAAACGGAAAGGGCACGTCGTCGGTCAAGCGCGCGGTGAGTGCGTGCGCCTCCAGATGATTGACCGCTAGGAACGGCACGCCGCGCGCGAGCGCCAGGCCCTTCGCCAGCATCACCCCCACCATCACGCCGCCGATCAGTCCCGGCCCGCCCGCAACCGCGACGCCGTCGATCGCATCGAGTCCGACCCCGGCGACCGCGAACGCCCGCGTGACCAGCCGATCGAGTGTCTCAAGATGCGCCCGCGCGGCAATCTCGGGCACGATGCCGCCGTATTCCGCGTGCTCCGCCACTTGGGATAGCACCAGATTGGCGCGAATGCGCGGCGCTTCGTCGGCGACGATAGCCGCCGCGGTCTCATCGCAACTGGTCTCGATGCCCAGGATCTTCATGCCGGGGGGACCATAGTGCATTTCCCGCGGAAGTGGATACCGATTTGCCCGAAAATGTTTTAGACAGGGAACTCAATGGCAGCTCCGATCCTGCGTATCGGTACTCGCGGCAGCCCGCTTGCCCTGGCGCAGGCTGCGGCTGTGCGCCGCCGCCTCGGCGAGGTGGTCCCGGAACTCGCCCATGAGAGCGCGGTCGAGACGGTGGTGATCCGCACGACGGGCGACCGAATCCGCGACCGCACTCTGGCGGCGATCGGCGGCAAGGGCCTCTTCACCAAGGAGATCGAGGCGGCCTTGAGCGAACGCGCGATCGATCTCGCGGTGCATTCCCTGAAGGACGTGCCGAGCTTGGTACCGGAGGGCCTGGCGATTGTCTGTCACCTCCCTCGCGCCGACCCGCGCGACGCGTTTCTGTCGCGCAAGGCGCCAAGTCTTGCCGAGCTTCCAGCGGGCGCGCTGGTGGGAACGGCGTCGCTCCGCCGGCAGGCGCAGTTGCTGCATGCGCGTCCCGATCTTCAAGTGGTACCGCTGCGCGGAAACGTCGACACCCGGCTACGCAAGCTGGCGGAGGGTCCAATCGATGCGACCTTGCTCGCGGTCGCGGGGCTGCAGCGTCTTGGTGCGGAATCGGCGATCACCGCGATTTTGCCGCCCGAACTCATGCTTCCCGCGCCTGCGCAGGGCACAATCGCGGTCGAGGCACGCACGGACGATCGTCGGGTGCTCGACCTGTTGGCATTGATCGACGATGCGCCGACCGCGGCCTGCTCGGCGGCCGAACGCGCCTTGCTCGCCGCGCTGGACGGCTCCTGCCGCACGCCGATCGCGGCGCTGGCGCAGATCGATGGCGACCGATTGACGCTGCGGGCGCGAATCATCCGACCGGATGGCCGCGAATGCCACGACGCCGAACGCGCGGGAGCGATCGGCGAGGCCGCGGCCTTGGGCCGCTCGGCCGCCGCCGAGCTGCGGGCGGCGGCGGGCGCCCAGTTCTTCGATCTGCCGATTCCCCGGGGAACGCCGGTGTGATCGTCCTAGTGACGCGACCGCTCGCTCAGAGCCAGTCGCTCGCCGAGCGTTTGAGCGTGCGTGGCCATGAGCCTTTGCTGCTGCCGCTGCTCCGGATCGAGCCGGTGGCCCATGCCGTGCTGACGCTGGAACAGACGCTGGAAGGCGCCCAGGCTCTCTTGTTTACCAGCGCCAACGGCGTGCGCGCCTTCGCCGCCGCTAGTTCACGCCGCGATCTCCCGGTCTTCGCGGTGGGCGAGCAAACCGCGGCGGCGGCGCGCGACGCTGGGTTCACGACGATCGAAACCGCCGGAGGCGATGTTACGAGCCTGGTGACGCTCGCGGCCGAACGGCTTGCGCCGGAAGCGGGCGCGCTGATCCACGCCGCTGGGGAGACCACGGCAGGTGATCTCACGGGAACGCTGGAGGCACGCGGTTTTCGTGTCCGGCGGGTCACGCTCTATCGTGCCGAGGCCACCCACGCACTCGATGCGGCGACGGAATCGGCGCTTCGCGCGGGCCGGATCGGGGCGGCGATGTTCTTTTCGCCGCGTACCGCCGCCATCTTCGTGGCGCTCCTCCATGCATCGAAGCTTGAATCAGCCCTCACGACGACCACCGCGCTGGCGCTCAGCCCGGCGGTCGCGGCGGTGCTTGCGCCGCTGCCGTGGGCCCGCGTCTTGACCGCGGGCGAGCCCACGGAGGCGGCGCTGTTGGCCGCCCTCGATCTTGTGGCCACGCCCACGCCCGTGAGAGAGTCGGCGGCAGCGATGAGCGTTCCCGAAGTCATCCCGCCTTCTGCGCCCGCCGAGCCGAACCCACCGGCGCCGGACCTGACGGGATCGCCGGGGGGTGCCAACGGCTCCGGTACCAAGTCTTCGAGCGGCAGTCGTTGGATGCTCGCGGGACTGGTGCTGGCCTTGATGCTCGCGAGTGCCGCGGTTGCCGGCGTTGCCTATCTGATAACGCCTCCGCCCGGCGGCGGCACGGCAGACGCCGAAAAGCTGCGTTCGATCGAGACCCGGCTCGCGGCTCTCGAGTCCCGGCTCGACGCGGTTGAACGCACGAGCGCGCGTGCGTCGGCGTTGGAGACGCGCCTCGCCGCGCTGGAACAGAGGACAGCCGATGCTTCGGCGGCATCCGGAAAATCGACACAGCAGGCCGAGGCGCTTGCCGACCGGGTCGCGGCTCTGGAACAGCACCTGACCGCGGTTCCGGAGGGCGGCGGCGCCCTCGACGCCGTCGAGGCTGCAACCAAGAAGCTCGAGGCCGAAACCCAGTCCCTCGCACAAAAGCTCGATGCGCAATCGGCGTCTCTCGCCGACCTCGCGGCGCGCCAGAAATCGGAGCCGGGTCGAAGCGATGCAGCGCTGCTGATCGCGTTGCAGGAACTCCGGATGGCGCTTGCGGGCTCCGGCCCGTTCGCGGCGCCGCTCAAAACCGCCGAGACGCTCGCGCGGGATCAGGCGGACCTGATGCCGGGGCTGCAAGCGCTGGAGGCGCATGCCGAGAGCGGCATTCCGAGCCTCTCGCTGCTCTCCGAGCGGTTCGAGCCGATGGCAAGCCGGGTTTTGGAAACAGCACCCGCGGAACCCGATCAGGGATGGCTCGCGGCCTCCGAGAGCTTTCTGATGCGGTTCTTCAACGTGCGGCGCGGGAGCGGCGGATCAGAGACGGAGACCACGCTCGCGGCGGCGCAAGCGGCCCTCAAGCGCGGCGATCTCCCGGGCGCGATCGACGCGCTGAAACGTCTCGATGGCGCGGGCGCCGAGGCGGCCCACGCTTGGATCGCGGACGCGGAGGCACGCACCGAGGCCGAGCAACGGCTCGCGGCCGTCGACGAAGCCGTGCGGCGCCGGCTCCTCACGCGAGGCACGCAGGGAAGCGCGCCGTGAAGCGCCTCTTTCGTGTCCTTGGCATGCTGGCGATCGTCGCCCTCGTGGCGGCGGGCGCGGTTTACTTGGCGGATCGGCCGGGCAGCGTCGCGATCGAGTGGAACGGTTTTTCGGCCCATCCCACGGTTCCGAAACTGATGCTGGCGATGCTGGTGCTGTTCTTGGCGCTGGCAGCGCTGTTGTGGCTGCTGCGGCTCCTCATCGGTACGCCCGGTGGATTGCTGCGCCGCCGCCGCGAGCGCCGCCGGCGCGCCGGCTACCGGGCGCTGACCCAAGGGATGGTTGCGGTCGCGGCGGGAGATGCCGAGGAGGCGCGCCGGTTTGCCCGCAAGGCGGAGGCGCTGCTGGCCGAACCACCGCTCACCTTGCTTTTGCAGGCGCAGTCGGCGCAGCTCGATGGCGACGAGACGGCGGCACACAGCTATTTCGTCGCCATGCTGGAGCGTCCGGAGACCGAGTTCCTGGGCGTGCGTGGGCTTTTGATGCAGGCGCTCAGGGGCGGCGACGAGGTGAGTGCACTGCCGCTTGCGGAACGCGCGCGCCGCCTCAAGCCGAAAGCGCCGTGGGCGCTGCGTCAACTCGCGGAACTGCAGGCGCGCGCCGGGCAATGGCAGGCGGCGGAGAAGACGCTCGGCCATGCGGTCAAGCGCAAGGCCCTGCCGCATCCCGACGGCAAGCGCTTCGAGGCGGCGTTGCTGCTGGAACGGAGCCGCGCTGCGGCTTCGGCCGGTGACGCCCGCGGCGCCATGGCACTAGCCGCACGCGCGCAGGAAACGGATCTCGACTTCGCACCGGCGGCGACATGGCGCGCCACGTTACTGCGCGACGCCGGACGAAAGCGCCGGGCCGCCCGCGCCATCGAGACCGCTTGGCGGCGGGCGCCGGAACCCGCTCTCGCGGCGGTCTATCGAACTCTCGCACCCGAACAAAGCGCAATGGCGGTGCTGAAGGGGATGCAGAAGCTGGCGGCGGCAAATCTCGATCACCTCGAAAGCCTGCTGCAGGTGGCGGAGGCGTCGCTGCGCGCGCGGCTCTGGGGCGAAGCGAGGCGGCACCTTTTGAAGACCGGCATCGAGGTTGCGCCCGGCCCGGGCTCGGCGCGTGCTTGTCGCCTGATGGCCGAAGTCGAGGAGAGCGAGCGCGCCGACGGCGCGGCAGCGCGACAATGGCTCGGGCGGGCGGCCGCGGCAGCCACATCGGAATTCACTTATGTTTGCGCTTCTTGCGGCGCCGAAAGCACCGAGTGGCTCGCTCTATGTCCGGTCTGCCGCAGCTTTGCGCGCATCTCTTGGCAACAGCCAACGCGGGCGTCGCGGCAGCAGCTGGCTGCGCCCATACTGCCCGACACGATGGCGATGACGGAGCCCGCTTCACCGTTCCCGGCGAACCCGGCGCAACCGCGGTTGACGTCCGCCAAGGGCGAGGGCTAAGGTCCGGCCCCCGTCAGAGGCGCCCCGATAGCTCAGCGGTAGAGCAACCGCTTCGTAAGCGGTAGGCCGTTGGTTCAAATCCGACTCGGGGCACCATTAAAATCAATAGGTTATATACAATAATTCTCGGCGTGCAGCGCTCGATTGCCAAATCCCCAAAGAATCCCCAAAGTGCTGGCTGCGTAGGACATTCCGTGTATTACGGGTGACGATAGACAGGTTTTGTGCCCTACAGATCGCTGAAGCGCATCGGCGGGACCGTGAGGCCGCAAAAGCCTTCGTCGCTGCGATTGAGAAGGGACATATCGTGGCATTCGCATCGTTCAGGTCCGGTCGAAGTGACTTTTAATCAGTAGGTCCCGGGTTCGAGTCCCGGCGGGCTCACCAACATAATCAAGCAGTTAATCGAAAATATTTCAGATATTAGATTAACTAAATATCTTCGGGGCCACGTTTGGGGCCACAGAATTGATCGCAGACGCTCGCTGACGAGGAGGAGCCAGTAAGAGGCAGTCTGACACGGCGAGAGCGCTCCCCATGCACAGAGCAAGCGCGCAGCCGGCGTGCTGTCGAAGATGATAAGGGCGATGATGCGGGTGGGGTATGCTGAAGTTCGGGTCGCAATGCTACGCAAGCTCGCGACGGCCCGGTTCTTCAGGCGGTTGATTCGAAACGAATGACAGAGAAAGGTTGAGCCCCGGGAGCTCAGCGCTGGGCTGCGTGGCCGATCCATCGCGCAACGGTTGACGCATGACCAGCAATCTAAGAAGAGTTCGCCAGAAGGGATCCGGTTCAAGAAAAACTGCCGCACTGTGTTTGCCACACCTCTTGAACGGCCGACGCCGTTGAATCCATGTTCCTTACGTCACAGCAGCACGTCCCCCCGCAAATTGGCAAGACTTCGAATCTCTCTGTGCCAAGTTGTTCAGGCACGTTTGGAAAGACGACAAAATCCAACGGTTCGGACGCAATGGCCAGCGCCAATGCGGGGTGGATATAGCCGGTCGAGCTGGGGGCGGTCCAATTGAAGGTGTGCAGTGCCGCCTCAAAGATACAACGGCAGGCAAAGCGATCACTCTAAGAGAGATTAAGAAGGAAATTGAGAAAGCGGAAAAATTTGAACCGCGGCTCGCTTGCCTGACTTTTGCGACCACAGCAGCGCCCGACTCAATCCTGCAAAAGGAAGTTCTGAAAATAGATGAAGCGCGGAGGCAGAACGGCAGGTTTGGCGTATCGCTGTTGAGCTGGATCGATTTGCTCGATCGCATTGAGGAGGTACCGGAACTCGCTGAAATCTACGGTGACCAAGGGCGAACCATCAGCGAAATACTCAGAGTGACTCTCGAGACTAGAGATAAGTTTGATTTGTTTGAGCGCCGGCAAACCGAACCGATCGCGCGTACCGAAAGCAACGCAATAGCCCCGGCAGCGCCAAACATAGATGACTTGCTCGGCGCGGAGATTGATCGGTATCGCGATTTGTTGACGGCCAATCGGCCAGCTCTCGCACTAGAGTTACTGGAGGGTATCCGATCCAAACGATGGGACGCCGCATCCCAGAAAACGCGCTATCGAATCCTAACAAACATCGCAGCGGCAAAAACGCGCCTGGGGCGACTGGACGGGGCTGATGATTTCATCTCGGCCGTCGCATTTGACCCTGATGCAGAACAAGCGCTTTGCAACGTCGCTTACGGTCATCTGTTGAAGCACGAATTCACGGCAGCCCGCGACGCGGCATGTACTGCGATCGAAAAATATCCAAAGAGTATCAGTGCCCATGCCATCCTACTTGGTGCCAGTTCAGCGCTTCGCGACACCGGAGATCCACTTTCGTTAATCCCAGAGGACCTGCAGTCAGAGGCGGCTATCGCGTACGGGATTGGAAATTTTTACCGATGGAAAACTGACGCTGCAACAGCCCGGGTCTGGTTCGCGAGGGCTTTTGAAAAGGACCCAAACAC
>DATIYT010000093.1:0-6102 GCA_035517495.1 Allostellaceae bacterium
GGGTCTTGGTCGTGTGAAAAGGCTGTGGGCGGTGGACTGCAGGGTTGGTCGACGCTGGCATGCAGTCACGCCGTGTCCGGCTCATAGTGGGAGCGGAGCCGCTTCCAGCTTCGACGGTCTATGTTTGGATCGCTGTGATCAGCCTTCCAGGCCCCACTATGTTCATGACGCGGGTGAGATTGTACGCGAGCACGTGCAGCGCCATCTCGGCGGCCACGCGTGGCAACGTCTTCATTAGGAAGTGGGTTGCTCCCATACGGGCCTTGATCGTGCCGAAGGGATGCTCGACCGTTTCGCGCCGCTGGCGCATGGCCTGCGGATTCTCGTCAAGCCTCTGCTGCACGGCCTCGACCACGTGCTCATGCTCCCACCGTGTGATCCGGCGTTGCACGCCCGTCGTGCAGCGGCTCTTGAGGGCACAGGTCCGACACGCGTTGGTCCAGTAGCGGCGCAGCGTCAGCCCGTTTTCCACGTTGGTGAAGTAGTACTTCAGCCGCTCGCCGGCCGGGCAGCGATAGACATCCTCCTCGGGCAGGTAGACGAAGTCCTGCTTGCCGAAGCGACCATCCGACTTGGCGCCCGACGTCATCGGTTTCGGCAATGTGACCGTGATGCCGGCCCGCTCGCACGCCAGTATCTCCTCGCCGCTGAAGTAGCCGCGATCGGCCACGGCCTCCAAGGTATCGGTTCGCAGCGTGGCTTTGGCCTCCTTGGCAACGTGCGCGAGCTGAGAACGGTCGGAGCCGACGTTGGTCACGTCGTGCGCGACGATCACATGATGCACGGTGTCGACCGCGACCTGCACGTTGTAGCCGACGACGCCGGACCCGCGCCCGCTCGTCGCCATTGAGCGGGAATCGGGATCCGTAAGCGATATCTGTTCATCGGGCGCAGCCAGCATCCGCGCCTCAAGCCCCTTGAGGCGCTGCATCTCCTCTCGAAGCTTGGCGAGCTTCTCTTTAAGCCGCGTGGTCTTCGCCGCGAGTATCTCGGATGGCTCCTGCCGGTCGGCGGTGTCGAGTTGGCTCAGATAGCGGGCGACGCTCTCCTCGAGCTGCGCCCTGCGCCGCTCCACCTTCGCGCGCGTGAAGTTCCGATCGCGATTGTTCACGGCCTTGAACTTGCTGCCGTCGATGGCGACGCTCGCTTTCGCGAGCAGACCCATCTCGCGGCAGAGCTCTACGAAGCGCGCGCATACCCGGCGGATGGCACGGCCGTTGTCCTTCCGGAAATCGGCGACCGTCTTATGGTCGGGGACGAGGCGGCCAAGGAGCCACATCATCTCGACGTTGCGGCCGGCCTCGCGTTCGAGCCTCCGGCTCGACTGCACCCGGTTGAGATAGCCGTAGATATAGAGCTTCAAGAGAGCCGAGGGATGATAGGAGGGCCGCCCGGTCTCGGCCGGATCGACCCCTTCGAACCCGAGTTCGCCTAGATCGAGCGCATCCACGAATGCGTCGATCACTCGAACCGGATTGTCCTCGGCGATCCAGTCATCCAGACATTCCGGAAAGAGCGTGGCCTGGCCACGTTCCACTCCCTCGACGAAGCGCTTCATCCGATGATCTTTCGCATACCCACCGGAATCACATCGCGATAAGCAGATCAAGAGCGTTTTCACACAGCCAGGGTCACGAGCGGCGGTCGAGGCTATGTCCGCGTCTAGTCAGCTCAGCTGCAGTAAGCAGACCTTCAAGCGCATGGCCTCCCACGGCCGGTTGGTGCCATGAGCGGAAATGGCTGGCTTTCATTCAATCACGTTCAGACGGAGCCGCCGCGCAAATAGAGCCGCAGTAGTTGCAGCGTTACGGCCGCGGCGCGAGCCAGATGCGCGCGGGAAGCGCTGCGGGGTGTGACGCCATGCCGTTGAGAAGTGCGCCCAGGAGTCCGTCGACCAAAGTCTCGATGTCTGCGGGCGGCCCAACGAAATCGTCGATCGCCAGCATGGTAAGCCCATGCAGCAGAGACCACGCCGCCAGGGACGCCGCGGCGCTTATGCGTGGGTTTGCCATACTTGAAGGAAATGCTCCCGACCGGACGGCGTCGGCGAGAGTCTCGTCAAAGATCGCCCGCGCTTTGGCAGCCGCCGCCTTTTCGATCAGCGGGCGGCCCGCTTCGGGGCTGGTGAGCGCCGCACTGAACATCAGCCGGTAGAGCGCCGGATTAGCAATGCCTTGAGCGACGAACGCGCGGCCGCAAGCGATGAGTTGCGCCCGCGCCCCTGTCACGCCCTTCAGCGAAGCAAGCGTGCGCTCGGCCAAAGCCTCGAAGCCGCGCGCGGCCACAGCGGCCAAAAGGTCGCGCTTTTCCGGAAAATGCTTGTACGGCGCATTGTGACTGACGCCGGCGCGCCGCGCGACTTCTCGCAGCGAGAAGGCCCAATCTTGCGTCTCGCCAAGCAGCGCCAGCGCCGCCTCAACGAGTGCCGGGGCGAGATTGCCATGATGATAGGGGCGACTGGTCGGGCGGCGGGAGACTTTGGCCACGAGATAAATCTCCACATAGATGTTGACAGTGACAACTCGATTGAGATATAAGAGTTGTCACTGTCAACTTACCGGGAAGGGCCCGGGAAGTCCAGCCATAGGAGAGCTCGATGCCGATCTATCAATGCGCCACCTCCAAGGTGCTGAGCCCCGAGATCAAGGCGGCCATCGCCAAAGAAATCACCCGCATCCACATCGAATTTACTGCCGCGCCAGAGGCCTTCGTTAACGTCGTGTTCAGTGACCTCCCGCTGGGGTCGCACTTCCTCGGTAGCGCAGTCCGAGAGAATGGAACGCTCATCAACGCCATCGTGCGCGCCGGTCGCACGCTGGAAACCCGCCAAGCCCTTTTGAAATCTCTGTCAGCGGCGTGGTCCCGGCTCACCGGACAGCCAGAGCGGAATTTGGTCCTCAGAGTGGAGGAGGCCGACGCAGCCACCATCATGGAGGCCGGCCTCATCATGCCGCGGCCCGGCGAGGAAGTTTTCTGGTTCGAGGCGAACAAGGCGGTCCTAGGAGAGCTGCAACGCGCCGCGTAGGCTTGGCGTCAAGGGGCAAAGCTCCCCTCTCTCGTCGTGCGAGAGGGGGGAGTCCGGCGCCACACCATGTTTGGTTCGCCCGGGCAGAGCGCCCATGCTGTGCCCATTTGTGTGGGTCGGATCTGGGTCAAAGGCTGCCTTTGTTTCTTGGATTCGGAATGTCTGAAGCCTTGGCTTAAGCTGCTGACCCATGTGAGACATCGCTTACCTTAGACGAGCTATCTCCCGTCAGACTGTAAACCGATCAGCCGCTGGGATGGAACGGCATCCTTGGATGCCCCGCGCTCGCAGGTTCCGGCGTTTCCAGGTCGAGATTAATGACGACCGGCTCTTGCCCACTTCTCACCACGACCGCCTCGCAAATCTCGTTTGGACTTCCGTTGATCTCCTGATGCGGCACGTAAGGCGGCACATAAATGAAATCTCCCGCCTTGGCTTCTTCGCTCAGCTCCAGGTGATCACCCCATCGCATTCGCACCCGGCCCTTTACCACGTATAGCACCGTCTCTAATTCACCGTGATGATGCGGTCCGGTCTTCGCATCCGGCTGCACCACCATCGTGCCCGCCCACAATTTCTCTGCACCCGCTCGTGCATGCGTAATCGCTGCCGCCCGCGCCATCCCCGACGTCTGCGGCGTGTTCATGTCCAGCTCTCCCGCATGTACGATCTTTACTCCGTGTTCCTTCCAGTCCATGTTACCTCCGTCTTCTAGGGCCCGGCCCCCGACAGGGTCGCCGTTGGACCAATTTCCACAATTGGCGCAAAAGGGCATCGCTGAAGCCTAGGATAGCGAATTCTTACTGCACCTGCGCACGGCAGCTTTTGGCACCTCTCGGAAGCGGCGGGATTGCCAGGAGGGAGGCCAACGCCGAAGCGCTGCGCCTGCACAGCGTGCGCGAGGAATCGGTAGTTGATCATCGCCGCGTGGTAGCAGCTCGATGCCGAATTCGCCTCAGCGTATGGCATGGCTGCCAGTTGCTACCTGTGGCGCAAATCAAATGGCTGGATGAGCAATCCAGCCAATGAGATCGCCGAAGCCGCAAGGTTAGCTCAACGGGCAGTGGAGTTTGGTAAGGACGATGCGACGGCACTCGCTGCGAGCGGGTCGGCGTTGGCCCTTGTTGTTCGCGATCTCGACACGGGCGTCGCCCTCATTGACCGCGCGCTCGTGCTCAACCCGAACCTAGCGATGGCATGGCATTGGGGAGGCTACGTCAAAATCTGGCTTGGCGAGCCGGACGCAGGCATTGAACGCCTCGCGCATGCCATCCGCCTGAGCCCGCTTGATCAGCGCATGCCACAGATACAATCCGCAGCGGCGCATGCTCATTTCATGGCCGGCCGCTATGACGAAGCATCGCAATGGGCGGCAATGGCGTTGCGGGACGCGCCGGATCTTCAGCCCGGATTACGCATCATCGCCGCAAGCAATGCGCTCGCGGGGCGGCTGGAGGAAGCACAGAGAGCGGTGGCACGGCGGCAGCTCAATCCGGCGCTGCGTGTTTCCAGTCGCAGAGACGTACTGGGGCCGTACCGGCGGCCCGAAGATGTCGCGAGATACGAAGAGGGCCTGCGGCGAGCGGGATTGGCGGAATGATCGCGGCATCTTTTGGAATGGCGCGGTCGGAGTTCGTTTGGTTCGGCATGCCTCCTTTTGGCAGCGAGCTGCCGGACGTTAGCGGTGCGTTGAAGGTCTGCTACCGCACGCCTAGCCGACCCACGGGGTGAACCATCGCCAAGGCGGCTGATGGACCCAGAGGAGACCCCACGCGCGTGATGTGGGCCTGACCCCGTAGTAGCTTCTAATGGCGCGTTCGATCGCGTACCGCGGGGAAGCGCTTGGGGAGCCGACCGAATGACAGAAAATGGAAGCAGGACGATGCTGTCGCGCCGTGCTGTGCTTGCTGCTCCCGGTGCTGCGGCGCTGGTCGCGTCTCCGGCGGGTTGGGCGCAAGAGGCTGGACGGACCTATCGCCTGGGCTTCGTGGTCCCATCGCCGCGCAGTGAGGACTTTTGGCCTATCCTATTCGACGAGTTGCGGCGCGCCGGATTCGTTGAGGGTCGCAACCTCCAAGTCGTGGGCGAATTCGGCGTAGCACCAGATCGCGCCGACGAAGTCGCTTCCGCGGCGGTCAAAGCCGGCCCGGATGCCATTTTCACCGCTGGCCCGATATGTGCGCGAGCCGTGCAGCGTGCGACGAAAACTATTCCGATCGATACTTAGACGGCTGATCTGGTCGCAGAACACCTTGTTGCCTCGCTGGCTCATCCCGGCGGCAACACCACTGGGGTCAGCCTCCTAGCGCACGAACTCGGTGGTAAACGCTTGGATATCTTGATCGAGATGTTGCCCGGTATTCGCCGCATAGACGGACTGGCCGATCCCACCGTGAGGTCCCCCGGAGAGCTCCAGGCGCTGGTCGAGGCCGCGGGGTCGCGTGGCGTCGCGCTCTCGATCCACCGTGTCGAGCGGACAGAGGAAGTCCTCCCAGCGATTGACGCGGCGCGAGCGGCCGGGGCTCAAGCGCTCAACGTTCTCGGAGGGCCGCTCATCTTCATCAACCAAGCGCAGATCATCGAGCATGTCGCCCGGGTCCGGCTGCCCGCTATCTACGACGTGCCGGAATGGGTCGACCAAGGTGGCCTCGCCGCTTATGGCGCCCGCGTCGCGACGCTGATGCACCAGATTATTGCCCCGCAACTGATCAAGCTGCTGCGGGGTGCAAAGGCCGCCGATGTCCCGGTCGAGCGGCCCACAATTGTCGAGCTCGCGCTCAACCTCAAGACCGCGAAGGCGCTCGACCTCGTGGTGCCGACTAGCTTTCTCATTCGCGCTGACAAGGTGATCGGCTGACGCGGCCCCGCTGATGTCTGGTAATGGGATGGCCCGGCCGTGCTCCTGCCCCGCATGCCCGTAAGCTGTGGGGATCGAACAACGCAAGGAGCAGATCCCATGTCACGAAACTCCACGTCTCTGGCGATTGCGACCATCGGCCTCGATATTGGCAAGAACATCTTCCACCTGGTTGGACTCGATAAACGCGGCGCGATCGCCCTCCGGATCAAGGTCTCGC
>DATIYT010000094.1:0-3361 GCA_035517495.1 Allostellaceae bacterium
ACGGTGCCAACCGCGCCGACTCCAGCGGCGAGCAGTGTGCCGGGATTGGCGCAAGCGGCTGACAATAAGCCGCCGATCGATCCAGGTTCGCTGCAGAACATGCAGGATCGGAAACTTGCGTTCGCCAATGCCGAGACCGACAAACGCACGGTGAGCGAGGGGCGGCTGGCGCGGCCAGCATCTCGCTATATCGTGCAGGCTGGATCGGTCATCCCGGCGGCGCTGATCACGGGCATCCGATCCGACCTGCCCGGCGAAATCACGGCGCAAGTCACCGAGAACGTCTATGACAGCCCTAGCGGAAAATTCCTGCTGATCCCCCAAGGGGCGCGTCTAATCGGCCAGTACGACAGCCAGATTTCGTTCGGGCAGAGCCGCGTGCTCCTCGTGTGGACGCGCATCATCATGCCGAACGGCACGTCGATCGTGCTGGAGCATCAGCCGGGCGCCGACAGCGCGGGCTATGCAGGGCTCGAGGACGAGGTCGACTATCACTGGGGCAATCTCGTCAAGGCGGCCGCGATCTCGACCCTGCTCGGCATCGGGAGTGAACTCGTGCTCAATAGCAATAACGCCGTGGTCCAGGCGTTACGCACCGGTGCCGAAAACACCGTCAACCAGACAGGGCAGACATTGGTGAGCCGGCAGCTCAACGTGCAGCCTACCCTGACCATCCGGCCGGGTTTTCCAGTGCGCGTGGTGGTTAACCGCGATTTGATATTCGTACCATACAAGGGCTGACGGAGGCAGGAGTCGTGACCAAGTTGAAACTCAACCCGCTTGTGGACGACAAGTCGGTTAAGCTGACGGTCGAGCTACCGGCTCCGGTGCACCGCGACCTCTTGGCCTATGCCGAGGTCCTTGCTGCCGAGACCGGCCAGCAAATCGAGCCGGCAAAACTGATCGCACCGATGCTGATGCGGTTCATGGCGACGGATCGCGCATTTCTGAAGGCGCGCCGAGCAAAACTAACCCAGGACGATTAACCGCCATGAGCGCCGACAAAGCGGTCATGCGGCTCCTGCTGCTCACGAAGCAAGTCGAGGAAACGAAGCAGTGCCGGGTTGTCATTAGCAACCAGCCAGCATGCGTAGTATCGCACCAGGCTTGGCTCCCGGTCCTCGGTGATCTCGCGATAGACCACGCCCGGGTGCCGGGCGCCAGCGTCCGCCTCATATAGCAACGTGATCTCGGGCTCGAGGCCGACAAGACTGAGGGTAAAATCACGGCTGACGTTGGAGCGGATGATCGAGGGCATCTCCCCGGAGGCGTTGAGTTTCGAGATCAGATGATCTCTCAGCTCGGGACCGGGGTCCCGACCTAACCGTATCTTTTCCTTGCGAAGATCGTCCCACGTCACGTTCGCCTTGCTGGCGAGCGAATGAGATTCCGGCACCGCCACCAACACTTTCTCCCGCCAGAGCGGAATGACGTCGCGGACACCGGCCCGAAATTGACCCGCGACAATGGCGACATCGATGGCGCCCGCATCAAGCCGCTCTATCAGATGACGCCGCTCCCCATCGGTATACTGCACATCCACGTCGGGAAAGCGGTGCCTGTATTCGCGCAATGCGGCCCGCAACTGCCCTGTCGACGGTGAGACGTAGGCGCCGATCTTGAGCCAGCCGGTCTGTCCTTGCGCCTTGGTCGAGGCATTGAGCAGCGCGATATTGAGCTCGTCCAAAATGCGCCCGATCTGCTCCAGAAAGGCGCCGCCGGCCGCCGTCGGGCGGATGCCGTGGCGATGGCGCTCGAACAGCTTGATGCCGATCAGGGTCTCCAGGCTTTTGACACGCCGGCTGACGGTGGATGCCGGCACCCCGATCGATGTGCCGGCCTTGTGGAAACTGCCCTGCCCGGCTGCAATCAGGGTCTGGAGCAAGGTGACAAGCTCGATGTCCCTGATCACGGCCGGACGCCTACATCAAATGTGCCTGTGCCGCCCGGATTGGTCGTCGATGACAAAAATCTTCTCAAACGCATACTCGCACTATCGCAGGTAGCAAAAAAAGACAGAGATCCGCCACGTTGAGGGCAACAATCAGGAAGGGATCACACATGATTCCGCACATAGCACCGCCACGCTCCTACGACCGAGCGGTAGTGACCTCACGAGCGGCTGCGCGGGGATGTTGAAGACAAGCTTCGGCCCTGTGAAAGGCTGTCATCGGCTAGCGCTGCAGAGAGCACCGGCGCAATATGATCGATCACCATAACCACGCAGTGCGTGCCGCGTCGAAACCGACACTGCTCGGTGGGGTGGCAACGGCTTGAATGTGTTCCTTCATGGTCAAATTTCACTTCAACCTCGGCGTTCAGCCGGAAGCGGATCATGCGCCGTCCGCGACGGCAGATGACCTACTTCTTACCCAGGATTTACGACAATTCTTTAGTATGATCAGGACGTTACCCTCAAGCAGAAGCCCGCCCCTCCATGCGCCAAAGAGGAAATATTATTCCCCTCGATGGTACCAGAATAACGTGCCGCCATCAGATGGGCTTATCGCCCGGCGTTGCTGAGAGTTTACCGTCTTCGCCATCGTTTGCGCGCTGGCTGAAGGACCCATTGATATCTTCGGGAATTTCGCGAAGCAGCGACTTTCCCCGCTCCAGCCGCTGGGCCAGGGCTTCAACGAAGCTCTGAAAACGTTCGCGGCCTTTCGCCTGAGCTGCCGCATGTGCTTCGGGCGGAAGCTGCGGCGTAACGGTAAGCCAGAAACGCACGAACAGAGCTAGGGTTTCCGTGGAGATGGTGAGATCGCGTTCGAGGCGTTGGATCTGGCGGGATAGGCGATCGAGCCTTCGGGTGAACGCTGCTTCGCTACGATCGGCGCCGTCCGGCGAAAGAAACGACGTCACCGCCGCCTCGACGATCGAGGAGCGCGAGATATGCTTGCGGTCGGCAAGATCGATGAGCTGCCGCAGTATCTCCGGCGGGAAATAGACGTTCATGCGTGTGCGCATCCCGCCGCCCCCCTCACAATCCCATGCCGTCGGCAGGATCCATAGCGGCCTGCCGGGCGATGCTACCGAGCGTGCGTCTTATGGCGGCGGCGCGCGCCGCGTTGCGGTCAGGCTCGTCGTCGAGCGTGGCGAATTCAGGCAATGGCTGAACCTCCTCACGCACGATCTCCTCGTGCTCGGGCAGTTCGGGCTCACGGCGAATTCCGGAGTTCGCGGCATCGTTTGCCTTGGCCGGCGCGGCTTCAGGCGGCATACGGGATAGCGGTGGCAAGGCCGTCCAGTCATCTGCGACCGTTCGATTGCACGCAGTCATGTCTGCATGCAATGACGCCAGCGTCGGCGGCGGGAGCACGCGCTCGGCCAAGCGACGGTCTTGGAAGTACCGCACCTTTCG
>DATIYT010000095.1:0-50412 GCA_035517495.1 Allostellaceae bacterium
CAATCGCTGCGCAAGGAAAGAGGCCGAGACAAGCTCCTGAGCGGAGTGCCGCCAGGGAGGGAATGGGCGATGGCGCCGATTCTGTCGCACGCGGTCGATCTAATCGGCCGACTGCGGTTTGCAACCAAGCCACCCCAGACCTTGCTCACCCCATAGAGTGCCATCGAGCACGAAGAGAACGGTGTTCCCACGGCATCGCACAACCACTCAGAATCCGAGCAGCCATCCCTTGACTCATTAGAGAACAGTATCGGCACGTTTCGGACCTCAGCAAGACATACCGTTTAAGTCCGAGATGCGCCCGAAAGCGGACACTTGCAGTACGAAACGCGTTCGGTCTTTGGTGAAACTTTGGTGATTTGCGGTCGCTATCACGGCTGGCGCTCGAAAACTCTACGCAGTCCAACGATCGTAGTGGGTCCGACTCACTAATTTGAAATAGGTTGGTCGAGAAAAAACCGCGGTTTGCCAGTCGCACCGGTAGTGACCCTATGATGCCCTATGCTTTTTGACCCCAGAGCCCTTTATACTATTTATTATTTTTCTCGCGTGTTAAGGGTAGAAAAGCATAGGGGGTCATAGGGTTGTTGAAAGAAACAATACTAACTTCAACACTTTGCTCGAACCTGTGCCTCCCCTATACCCTCCTATGCCCCATCCGCCCCACTTTTGTGACCCGATACAGTGCAGGTCCCCAGCGAGATTGCGGCTCCTGCCTTTCCAGAGTGAAACCTGCGATCGTCGTGCCGACGAGAGCATCGATTTCCGCTGTGATCTTCTGGCGGGACTTCTTCTCGTTGGTATCTTGCTTGGGATCGAGCACCTGAATGACCGCAGGATCAAGTTTGGCCGAACTGATCAGATCATCACCATGCGAGTGGTACCAGCTCCGGAAGAGATCGGCGGCGCGCCGACGACGCGGATCACTCAGCTTCAACTCGGCCTGCCGTTCAACGGGATCGCGGTAGCCGAGTGCCACCAATGGGTCGCGAACCCATCGCCCCCAGACCTCAAACGATCCAACCGTCGAACCTTTTATCTCATGCTGATTCTGGCGGCCAAAGCGCCAGATCGTCAGCGCGTGCTTCAGCAGCCTCGCACGGTGCTCGCGCACCCTCTCGAGAAACCCACCCTCGAACGGACGGGCTTCGGCGTTCTCCATGTGGGCGTCGAGATGACACGAGATCAATCGACGCGGAAGGTCGCCACCGGGCTTCAGTCCGTTCCCCGTCATCGAGATGAACGGGGCACCTTCGATCTCCACCATCTTGGATTGGCCGAGGGGGCGTATCTGGGATGGGCGCTCCGTCATCACGCTCTGGAGGGTTTCGGAATCCAGAACCGTATCGTTGAGGTTATCGAGGAGCATCATTGGTGATGCAGCCATGAATTCGGCGACGATCCGTTTGTCGCGTTCCTCCTTGTTGTGCCCGCCGGTGAAGGATAAAGGCTGGGTACCAAAGGCGATGAGGCTGATCGAACGCACGCACAGACCCTTACCAGTGCCTGATCCGGTCGCCGAGGGCGAGGTCACCAGCAACCCCGGTGCGAGCAGAAGCGACGGCCGGCAAATCGCGGTGAGAAATCCGCTCATAAACCCGGATTCATCGTGCCCGGGCAGGCTATCCTCTTCAACAACGGGGACGCCCAGACTCGGATCGAACACAACCTTGGCATCGCCGAAGGAGAACGTGCGGAAGAACCATCGCAGACAACTGCTCGAAAGTTGAGCGTTCTTGCGCGTTGGTCGTTCGGGGATCTCAAGCTTCGGTACCCCCATGCACCAGAGACCGGATCTCGGATCATAGCCCTCCACTGAGCGGATGCCCCCGTCTTCGCTCAGCAGCGGCGCGCCGGTGATACCGACGAGGCGCGGGAGACCCCATTCTCCCTTCATGTCGAGGTACATTTTCGCTGCCCTGTCCGGAAAAGTCGTCTCGCGCATTACACCGTTCTGGCCGGGTTTTACGACCCGCGCAATTTGGTGCAACAACATGGCGACATAATTAGCCGTCAGTACTTCGGCACACGGAGGCCGAAGCTCTCCCGCAGTCGGCATTACAAGCCGCACTGGCATACCGCGCTCAAAAAGCCGAAGGTCGGACGCGTGTTTTGCGAGGAGATCGCGTGCAGCCCATACCGTTGCAGGAAGATTGCCTTCATGAACGACCAGTTCGGGACGATCGAAATTATCGGCGACGAATTCCTTCGCCTTTGCCTGATCATCGGGCATCGCGACTACCCCTCTCGACCCCGCTTTGTGCCGTTCGACGGGCCTCCCAATCAGGTAAGCCTGCTCGCACCCCCGCTTCGGCCATGATCGCGATGGCAAAAGACGGTGACAGCAGGCCGGTGCGGACCATTTTACCAACCTGACACGCGGCCCAAAATAGTAGGGAGTTGCGCTTGCCTTCAGGGGCAGTCGCTACGACCCTGATAAGCGCCTTCAGACTCGCCTGATCCGGCACGCGCCCACCAGCATCAGCCTCGTGGTGGGGTGCAGGTGAGAGCAGTCGAGCAATCAGCCACTCTGGTGCCGCCGCAATCACACTGCGATCGATCCAGCGGTAGCACTTGCCGTTCGCGTGCAAAGAGGGCGGTCCGACAACGTAGCCGTCATCTGTGCGGATATCGAGCCCAGGGCCAAGCGCACCGACCCTATTCCGCAAACCCCCGACATGTTGAAAGTAGAGGTGCCAGCCTTCACCCGTGCGAGCCGTTAGCGTGCGCGGTAGATCACCGTGTTCCTTTTCGAGGGCGAAAAGCGTGTCCTTGCCGCCATGACGCGGATCGATATCGAGGACGAAGATGCCGCTCGCTGCACCCGTCGCGATGCCAACATTTGCATCGGGGTACCTTTGCCACCACTCGGCGATCACCTTCGAATCGGATGAGGCATCCTTGACACCATGTCGTGTGAGCGGGTGCTTTCCGACGCTGGTGCAGTTCGATTTGCCGCAAGAACACCTGCCGTCTTCAAGTGGCCAGTGGAGAGGCAGCAGTTTCCAGTCTCGCCCCGATTTGCAAAAATCGGGCGGGTAATTTAATTTGGACATCGATTCCCACCGTGATCTGAATGTGCTTCGAGGCGCCCCGGAGGAACCCACTCCTCTGGGGCGCACTTCCGTTCGTCATACGGTCACACGCACTCACGCGCGCTTCGACTTCACGGACGGTTCGGGCTCGGTCTGGAGCGGGAGCGGCGGTCGCTCTGCAATCCGCGCTTCGATCCAGGCGCGCACTTCCGCCGCGACATACGCGATCCGGTTTCCGCCCAATCGAACGCGCTGGGGAAAACGCCCCTGCGCCTCGATGATTTTGAGCCAGTCGGCACAGTAGCGAATTCCGAAAACCGACCGCAATTCCGACTGCGAGACGAGCATAGGACCAGCACCGTCGTTGGCGCTCGTCTCCGACTCATTGTTCTGTGGTTTCACTTTTGACCTCCAGCATTTTCTTAGGCGTCTTTTTGTGCTTTAGGCCATTTCCGCCGCGTCACGCGCGACGAGATGGGTCCGTATTTTAGAACTCCACCGAAGCCGTTAAGTTCGGGCTTACTTGGGCAAAAATAATGAAATGAGCTTCAAGGTTCAAGTGCCCTGAATTCATCGACTCGCACCCGAGTTCTGCGGCAACGGCAACGCAGGGCAATACTCCTTCCCATATCGAGGGTGCGGAAGAGCGCTTCTTACGAGTCTAAGGGCGGTTTCCGTCGATTTCTGGATGCGGTTAACGACGGTAATTGCCCAGCGATGAGAGTGCCAAGTGCAGTCACTTGGACGCTGGACGAATTTACGGAAAGTGTCATTCCTTGATCGGATCGCCGAATTCGTCCAATGTTTTGTACATCCGGATCCGCTCAAGCAAAGCCCTCTTCCTGAATCGAATGTAATGGGGGTTTTCGTAATCCGTCCGGGGAATTCGTTTCTTGAATTTTCGGGCTGGATAGAGGCCCGTCGCAACGAAAGTTTGCAGCAACTCACGCGCTCGCGGCATGTTCCTCAGGTCGTTGTACGAAAGTAATTGGTCCCGCGCGCCGATGCTCTTAAGCGTTTCCGGGAAGCTGTGGGATGTGGGGCTACTAGCGAAGACGATCTTCTTGTCCAGCCTTTCACCCAATTTCTGGAACAGAAGCGCGTTCACCCGACGCCTTACATTGTCATCGTATCGGCATTCCGCCGGATTGATGCCGATCTGATTCAGATACGCACGCACGTACGATTTCATCGCCTCGCCCTCATCCTCGAAGCGCCGCCCTGTTGACCCGTTGGGCGGAACGTCGGTGAAGATGATCTGGATAGGCCGCTCATATTCATCCGGGTGGGGTACAAGGATGATACCGTTGCCTGCAAGCCGCGCCCAGGTTGTCGAATCCACACTCGTAAATGGATATCGTCGGAGCAGTTCCCAATCTGTAATCCCGAACCCGTGCACTTTGACGTGTGGGTACTGAGCCAGCAGTTCGAAGCAGCGATCGAACCAATGGGAATTGACGAGCAAGCCTGACCGTCGCTGAAATGAAAGTCCGATGTATCGTTCACCATCCTCCAAATACCACTCGAGGTACTCGAACGGATCGTCGCGGTGCACGACGGGGATCGGATTCAAACCCGCCTTCTTCATCCGTTGCTGGTTTAGGTAGGAAACCTCGGCACATTCCTCGGTATCACATAGCAGAGGTTTTCTGTTTGGCCTTCCAGGGATGCGGTCGAGATTGACGTAGTGGGCGATGAGATCACCGCTCTCCTTTAGAAATTCAATGTAGCGGTTGAGATCTATCTCGGTGCTCGCCCGCCAAGCACCATAGGCGCCGCTGTCGACCCAAAGCTCGACTGCGTGCGGTGACGGTGAAGATGGTTTTTTATCCACGCAATTAACCTAACAAAACGCCATGCGGTCCCAAATTCCGAATTATTCGGAATTTGCGTCGACGAGGACGGGTTTCCGCAATTTGCGCGGTGTGAATCCTTTCGGCATGGGCAAGCGACGCTCCCAATCTTCATAATCGAATTCAGATTTGTCGTCGCTCGTGCTTGACGATAGCGCGTGCACCAGAGCTGCAATCTCCTTTGAAAGGCTATCTAGGTAGCGATCCCATTCTGCGCGATCGACGCCATCACGAATGTTTTTTAAATCGTAACTGGCTTCGTAGAGATGTTCGCAAAGGCGTCTGTGTATCACCTTCGGATTCCGCGAACCCTCCCATTCGCCACGTAGGTAGACCAACGCGCTTACCAGACCTTTGTCGAGAATCTTCGGCCTAAGGTCGGGCATATCGTCGAGATAGCGTGCGAGCTTCATGTAGTTCTCGGCCGTGTCCTCCGAGAATCGTTCCACATTCGCTTTCAACCACGGCAGCCATTTGCCGTGGCCGACGATTTTTTTTATCTGCTGTAACTTCCGACCGAGTTCGATGGCCGTCTCAATATGCTTTTTTTGCAGTTCATCGATCGTGGTTAACAATAGCTGAACGTCCTGTTTCAGCTGCTCCAACGTCACGTCTGAATTGTTGGACGTAGCCAGATTGTGTTTTGTCACAGTAATACTCCGTGTAAGTGTCATGGAGACCACAATCGGTCTCCATGACTCTAAATACGGAAAACGCCGTCAGATTCCTGACGAAAAACCGCCGTTTTTGTCGGATTATCGCGCTAAGTAATTGGTACTACTAGCAAACTATTTTTCGAGCTGCCGGCCAAAACCTACCAGTCTCGGCGCTAGCTCGTCGCCGGTTTTGTTACTTTTCGCAAGAGTAACCTCCGAGGCAGCGAGCCATGACCGCGAAAACGTTGCCATCCTCGCCGATCATCGGGATGGTTATGTCCGGGTACTTGACTAACATCTTCTCTTCCTCTCCCGCTCCAACAGCCACGGCCAATCCCTGCGATCGAGCACGATGAATCGACCCGATGGTGCGACCGCGGCGACCGTCGGTTGGCGTCCGTGTTGACCCTTGCGGTTTGATGCGTCCGCGATCGCGGCTGCTAGTGTGTCGAACTCGCGTGTGTCGTATCGCCCAGGCCCGACCCACAAGATCGAGCGGAACCGTGTTGCGGCGTCGAAGACCACCAACTGCCATTGATCTTGCGGGAGCGTGAAATCATGTTCCGGGTTTTGGTTGGCGCCGCTGGGGTCGCGGCGCCGGTCGGTCACCTCGCGCGCCGCTCGGCACGAACGTGCGCCAACTCGGTAACATTGGGCGGGTTGGGCTCGACGATCGACCGCAGGTGGGCGGCCCAAACGTTCAACGCTTCGCGCTTTTCGTCGGCGTAAGCGTGCTGATCGTAAACGGCGTGCAGCCCTTTCTGAACGTGGCCGATCACGAGTTCGCTCACGACGTCCGGCACCCTCAGCTTCGACAAACCGGTGCGAACCGTTCGACGGATGTCGTGAATCGTCCAGCGCGCTGGTCTATCAGCGGTCGCTGCCTCTTCGATCCACTGCTGCGCGATGCTCCGCTTCAGGTGATCAAAATCCTTGGAGAAACCGTTGATCGGTTTCTCGCCATAGGTCCGACTGAAGACGTGTGGTCCATGAAACCGCGGCAGCGCCTCGAGCAGTGCAACGGCATCGCCGCTGAGCGGTATCTCATGTGATCGTCTCGTCTTCGTGCGCTCCACCGGGATGGTCCAGAGCTTGCGCCCGACATCGACCTCCTTCCAGGTCATGCGTGCGACCTCGCTCTTGCGCGCGCCTGTCAGCATCAACATTCGGACAAATGCACCGAACGGGTAGTAATGGCTGAGCCCCGGATCGGTTGCGGCCCAGAGCGCGCGTAGCTCGTCATCCGAGAGAATGCGCTGGCGGGGCTCAAGCCGCCCGATCAACTTGGCCTTCTTCAGATTGGCGCAAGGCGAATGCTTGACACCGTAAGCGCCGACTCCGATGGCCCAGTTATAGAGAAGCTTGATCCAGCCGAAGACCGTGCCGGCCTGATATCGCACGCCGCGTTTGACATCCACGAGCACGACGCGCGCCACTTCTTCCTCGGTGATGTCCGTGATGGGACGATGACCCCAGCGGGCGCCGAGATCGCGTTGCAGGATCGCCCTGGCCTCTTTCGCGTGCGTCAGATTGCTACAATGCTGGTCGAGGAAGTCGGCAACGACCGCTGCCCAGGTATTCGCCTGCTGCCGCTGAACCTCGGCGAATTCGCGCGCTTCCTGTACCTCAGGATCGATACCCTTCTGAAGCAGCTGGCGCCAGTGCCGCGCCTTGTCGCGTGCGTCCGCGAGGCTGATCTCGCCGTAGACGCCGAGCACGCGGTCGCCGTAGCTCGACGTGCCCGGCCATTTCTCGATCATCATGAATGAGCGGCGTCCACTGGATAGTACGCGCAGGATCAGCTTGGTCATGAGCGAATCGCGGTAGCACCCCGGAACGCATCGCTTCGAGTTGATGAATTTGTCGGTCAACTCCAGCCTGGGCCAGGCTTGGCGAGCCTTCTGCATTCCGAACCCTTCTAGCCCGACCGAGCCAAATCCCCAAAGAATTCCCAAAGTTTTTCACTCGGTAGCCACTCGGTCCGACTAAGGCCAAATTATGGGTGAAAAGCTAAAAGTGCAAGTGGGACTGGGGTTTCTGTAGCAGTCGGCTAGGTCCGACTAGGACCGTCCTAGTCGAAGACCTACCAGTTCGTAAGCGGTAGGCCGTTGGTTCAAATCCGACTCGGGGCACCATTGATATCAATAGCCTACACCATATTATCTCGAATCATCGGACGAGAATAAGTCGCAGGACAACATTCGGCTGCGGTGCGCGTGGGATTGGAACGCGTCGAGCGCAAACTGGCAGCAATATTGGCGAGGCTTTGCAGAAAGCCAAACTGGGCCCGAACTCGTCGATTGATCGCCGGGAACTGCGCCGTGCTCGTGGTTCTGCTTGCCGCCGAGCACCTGTCGCGCTCGAGCTTCGACGCGAAGATCAGGCGCCTGGTCGACGCCAACATCATCGGTATCTTCATCTTCGATCTCGACGTTCGGCGTTGCGAAGTACTTGCCTCGCGTTAGAAGGCCACGATGCCGGGGTGTTCGACGTCGCCAAGCGCTTCGCGTTTGGAGAAGAACATCGCCGCAAGTTTGTGAGCCCCGAGAACGCGGCCGATCTCCGCAAACGCGAAGAATGGAACGAAGGCTACGATGAGTATTAGCAGGCGCGCCGTGGTAGGGTCACCTCGAAGGGCGGGCGCGGTCATGCGGTCTTCCGGATACGGCGCGATCATCTTGCTGAGCGGGCTCGGCCTTGCCTCTGCGGCCGTGCTCGCTGCCATTCCGCCGATCATGCAGGATCAAAGCTATCACGCGTTTGCCGACGTCCGCACGCTCCTCGGGATTCCGAATTTCTGGAACGTGGTCTCGAACCTGCCGTTCGCGGCGGTGGGCGCGGCCGGTTTGGCGTTCGCTCGGCGGGACGCCGCCGCCACGGCCCTGTTCGTCGGAATCCTGTTCACCAGCTTCGGCTCCTCGTATTATCACGTCGCGCCCGACGACAGCACACTCCTCTGGGACAGGCTGCCGATGACGATCGGCTTCATGGCCCTTCTCGCAGGCGCCCTCGGCGAACGTTTTGGCGAAGCGGTGGGACGCGGCGCGCTCTGGCCGTTGCTGGCGCTCGGGGCAGCGAGTCTCGTGTGGTGGCGCTGGACCGGCGACCTGCGGCCCTACATCTGGGTGCAGTTCTATCCCTTCCTGGTGCTTCCGATCCTCTGGTGGTGGTTTCCGGCAACGACCGGCACGGCCATCCTGTTCACGGCGGCCGCTCTCTATGGGGTGTCGAAGGCCTTCGAATACTTCGACCACGGGATTTACGCGGCTAGCGGCGAGATCGTCAGCGGGCATACGCTCAAGCATCTGGCTGCAGCGGCGGCATGCTACGCATTGCTGCGCTACATCCAGCAGCGTCGCCCGCTGTCTCTACCAATGTCGTGAGGTAATTGAAAAAATGTCGCGTGTTGTCGCCACGCATGACCGACGACCATACGCTCCGCAAGCGTAGGCCGTTGGTTCAAATCGCGGCACCGATAATTTGGTCTCCGCAGCTCCCGTCAGTGCGTTCGCTCGCCGACTTTAGGCTTCACGCGCAGCAGCTCGTCGGCCGCGTGCAAAATCCTCCGCCATGCCGCAGCGCCTTCGGAATGATTTTCTTTAGAGAGCGCGTCGGCGTGCTGCCCCGCCACCTCCGGCGCGCTGACCCCGTGGCGCTTGATCAGCCGCAGTGCCGCCCGCCACACTTCGGATTCCGAGAGCGCCCACAACCGCGACAGCTTCCTGTCTTCAAGGGTGTGAAGCCGCATCGCAATGGCGAAAATGAGGTCTGTGAGCACCTTCGCGTCCCTGGGGTCCGTGATGGCGTTCAGTTCGGCGCGATAGTGCTTAAGATCGCGGCGCAACCAATCGCTTTCGACTTCCGGGTTCATAATGCAGAAACGTGCAAGCGACGTGCCACAGAGGTAACCATCGGTAAGATCGAGATATTTGCGACAACCGCCCAGTCCTACCATAAGAAATTCCGACGCTCCGATTTGGCCAACGCTTACACCACTTAATCATTGATTCTCTTGAGCCGTCGCACAGCGACCGTTACCGAACGGATAGGTTTCCCCAGCTCGCAGCTCTTTCGACTCGGAGGGCTATGACCGGATAGCTCGATATCCGCATCCCCCGGTATTGCTGATAACGGCTGCGCAACGCTGCCTGCGCGTGGTCGTGCTCCGAGCCTTCGGCCAGGATTTCCGCCCGACCCCACAACATCACCCAGGCGAGCCGCTTCCAATCTTCGCGGTAGCGATCGACCACGACGCATACATGGGGGTTCTCTCGTAAATTTCGGAGCCGCTTCAGCGGCTGGCCGGATCTGGCTTTCGGTTTGTCGTCAATCGACGAGTAAAGCGTGCTCTCGATAAGGGCGAAGCAGATCGGGACAACGTGAGGCACCGATTGTCGATCGGCCGTGGCGAGGTGACCGACCCGTTGCAGGTCCAGGAATCGCCGCTCGCTCGGCGACAGTATCGACGATTGAGCCATGAACTGTACTCCCTGCCACCCCTCGCCCTGCCGGTCGATCTCGCGGCGCAACCGCGCCTGATGCCTCGCTGCAAGGGCGATGGCCGGCGCGCAGTCTATTGCATTTCGCCTCGCCCCCGCTCCAATTTGCTCGCCCGGCGCCGCGCTCATGCCGATCTTCCTTGCTGGTTTCCATGCCGATACACTGCCAAAAGTGACGGCGCCATCCACCGGCCGAAAGGAAGGAGTGATAGCCTTGCTTAAGATCGGTTACAAAGCCTCCGCTGAACAGTTCAGCGCCACCGAACTGCTGAACTTCTCGGTTATCGCCGAAGAAGTCGGATTCGATTCGGTTTTCATCAGCGACCATTTCCAGCCCTGGAAGCACACCGACGGCCACGCACCGTCGTCCATGGTCTGGCTCGGCGCGCTGGGTGCACGTACGAAGCGCATCATTATGGGCACGAGCGTGCTCACGCCGACCTTCCGGTACCACCCTTCAATCGTGGCGCAGGCATTCGGAACGCTTGGAGAGCTCTTCCCGGGCCGAGTGATCCTTGGCGTCGGTACTGGCGAAGCGCTGAACGAAGTACCCGCGATCGGAATGGCGTGGCCGGAGACGAAGGAGCGCTTCGCTCGGCTGCGCGAATCGATCGCCCTTATCAAAAAGCTGTGGGTGGAGGAGCGGGTCAGCTTCAATGGAGAGTACTACAAGACCGACCATGCGACGATATACGACCGACCCGAGAAGCCAATTCCCATCTACGTCGCGGGCGCGGGACCGATGATCGCCAAATATGCCGGGCGCAACGCAGAAGGATTCATCTGCACCAGCGGCAAGGCGTGGGATCTGTACAAGGAGACACTGCTGCCGAATGTGGCGGCCGGACTCGCCGACCGCAAGGAGCGGCCTCAATCCTACGACTACATGATCGAGATGAAGGTTTCCTACGACACCGACAAACCCCGCGCCCTTGAGGAGACGAAACATTGGGCGGCGCTCGCGCTGACCCCCGAGGAAAAGGTGACGGTCGAGAATCCCTTGGATATGGAGAAGCTCGCGGCGGCGCTACCGGTCGAGCGCGCGGCCAAGCGTTGGATCGTCTCTTCCGACCCCGACGAGCAAGTTGAGAAGATCAGGCCCTATGTCGAGATGGGATTCCGCCACCTCGTCTTCCACGCGCCGGGGCCGGACCAGCCGCGATTCCTGAGGCTTTATGCGAAAGACGTGATCCCGCGGCTGCGCAAGGCGTTCGACTGACGTCTCGGCCGCCGCTGCCCGTGGGTCATGCCGCGGCCCGTCCGTCGCCGCGATGCAGTACCGGTAGAACTTCGGAGCCGATCATCTCCACGCACTCCTCAAATGCGGAGAAGCGCGTGCGAAAATCAAACACGAAGTGCTCCGCGCCGAAGTCCTGAAGTCCGCGAACGCGCTCCAGGATCACGTCGGCAGGACCTGCGATTGCCGCTCCGTCGAGGTCGTCCAAATCACGAAAGGCGCCGGAAGGGGGCGGGATGCACTGTTTGGTCATCGCGCGGCAAAGCTCGTTCATATTGAAGGATCGTGCCGCCTCCTCCACCGTGCGCCCCGGGCTCATGTAGGGGATGACGCAAACGACGGGACGCGGTTTGCCGGCCTCCCGTGAGAGACGCTCCATCCGCTGCACGCGCTCGTGCAAGTCGCGTCCGGGCATGCGGGAACCAATCCAGCCATCGCAAAATTCGACTGCTCGTCTGGCGGCAGCCTTGCTCGCGCCCCCATACCAAATTGGAATGTTGGCCTTCCCGCCGGGAACCGGACTGATCGCCACGTCGCGAAATTTGTAGAACTCCCCGTCAAAATCGAGTTTGTCCCCGCTCAGCAGTCCCCGCAGCGCGGCGATATATTCCGGCAGCACCTTCCGGCGATCCCAATCTCCGATCCCGATCGATTCGAAGTCGATGTCATGTCCGCCAAGCCCCCACCCCGCGATCAGCCGTCCGTCTCCCACGAACCGATGGAGCGAACCCAGAAGCAGCGCCGAGTAGATGGGGTGGCGATGACAAATGAGTGTGGCAGTTCCCAGAACGAGCCGCTTGGTGATCCCCGCCAATGCCGAAAGAGTAACGAAGGGCTCGAAATGCGTCGTGTCGGGATCGTCGTAGGGACGCGGCTCGTAGACAAGGTGATCGCGCACCCAGACGGCATCAAAGCCAAGCTGCTCGATCCGGCGTGCCGATCGGAGGAGTAAATCACCGCTGGCATGGGGCCCGAAGTGCGGCAGAAGAACTCCGTAGGTACGTGTGTTGCGCGTGATCACGCCGGTGGCTCCCATGAGCGGTTCAATGAAGATCGAGATCGGCTATTTCGATTTCACGATCCGGTTCCACTGATCGACCAGTGTCGCGAAGTTGGAGAAGATGGCGTTCCAATTCGGCACGGAGAGCTGCGACAAGCTGCTGGTGGGAACCTTTTTTGCAAGGTCGGGATAGTCCCTCAGAACCTGGTCCAGACTCTTGTTAACGGGACCGTAGGGAAAATAGAGGATGGCGAGCTGCGACAAGGGATCGAGGACGTAGTTGATGTAGAGCTGAGCCTCGCGAGGATATTTCGTGCCGGCGACGACGTCGATCGTCGAGGTGTGGAGAAAGCCGCCCTCCCGTGGGTAAATGAATTTTCCCGGAAATCCGGAGTCGATCAAATTCCAGGAGCGGCCGTTGTTCCAGGGCGCCACCCAAACATCGCCCGAAAGCAGCTTGGTGCGGATGTCGTTGGAGGACGAGTAATAGGACTGGACCTTGAGCTTCGCGATCTTCTCGAGGCCTGGCATCAGATTGGTTTCATTCCCGCCGGCCAGTTGCGCCGCTTTCAAGATGAAGTCCACGCCCCCGGGCCCGCCGATGTCGGCGATCGAAATCTTGCCGGCGAGCTTCGGGTTCCACAGGTCCTCCCAGGAGGTCGGCGGCGGGATGCCATTTTCGCGAAATGCTTTCTCGTTGTAGATGAGGCCCCACGACCAAAAAAGCAGGGCGGGCCCATAGCCGTCGGGTTGCTTGGCGGCGTCATAGAGCTGCGAAAGATTGGTGACGATCGCGGGGTCGATCTTCGCGAGGGTGCCGGCCGCGATCGCTTCCGGCTGGGTCTTGTCGTCGAGCCCGGCGATGTCGAAGGGCACCGGCCGCCCGCGGCTGGCGATGAGTTTCTGCAGCTCGTCGGGCGGGTTACCTTCGACCCAGACCACCTTGATTCCGGTTTCCGTGGTGAACCGCTCGGCGACGTAGCGGTCTTCGAATTGCCTGAAATCGCCGCCGTTGGTGGTGATCCGCAGTGTCACGTCCTCGGCGCTCGCAGGCGAACACAGAGACACCAAGAGAAGGATGAGCCCCGGCGCAATTGCCAAAGGCGTCGACCGGTGTCGTCGAGAATGTGATCCAAGCATCGGCATTTTCCCCAAGCTGATTTGAGCGGCGATCACGTTGGTTGCTTCGGCGTCAGCTTCTCGGATCGCTCCCGTTCTGCGGCACTGGGCCGGCGGGCCGGTCCACTAGTCGGCGGATTGTCCGTGGAGAAAGCGCTCAAGGCCAAAGAGATAATCGAGCACGACCATGATGACCACGGATACCACGACGATCAGTGTCGATATGGCCATGATATCGGGCTTCAGGCTGAACTCAAGCGAAGCCAGCACCTGCAGCGGAAATGTGGTCGAGTCTTCCCCGCCTCCCATGAACAGCGCAACGGGTACGTCGTCGAAAGACGCGAGAAACGCGAGAAACGCGCCCGAGACAAGTCCCGAGCGGATGAGCGGCAGCGTCACATTCCGAAAGGCTTGCATCGGCGATGCGCCGAGCGAGAGCGCGGCCTCCTCGACCGAGGCGTTGACCTGCGCGTGGCCGGCCAGCACGCCGCGAACCACGAAGGGCAGCGCTATCACGCTATGGCCCAGAACCAGTCCCCGAAACGTGCCGGCCAACGTCACGCCCGAGAAATCCCACAGGAGCAGAACCGCCTGATAGAGCGCAATTCCAAGTGCCAAATGCGGAACCGAAAGCGGCGCGATCGAGAGAAGCTGAAGGATTCTCGCGAGCGCACCGCGCCCGCGGGCGATTGCCAGCGCCACCCAGATCCCAAGGCCACTGGAGATGATCATCGTCGTGAGCGCGGCGGAAAGGCTTACGGTAAGGGCGTCCAGCAAGCTTGGCGATATCTGCAGGTACCACTGAAATGTGAGGCTTCGGGGCGGAAAGGACAGCATGGCCGAATCGCCGACCGACGAGATGGCGACAAAAAGGAAGGGCGCCATGAGGAAGATGTAGATGCCTGTGATCAGCAATCGGAACAGCACCCGCACGTTGCTATACCTCACTGCGTTCGAGCCACCGCGATGCGAGCGTGGAGAGCCCCACGGCCACGAGGAAGAGCACGATCGCGAAAGCCGAGCCGAATGCGTAATGCATGACGGTCTGAATCTGCTGGGCGATGAAGGTCGCCATGACCAATACGCGCCCGCCGCCCAGAATTGTCGGCGTGGTGTAGGAGCTGACCGTAATCGTGAACACGAGCGCGCAGCCGGCGGCGAGCCCCCGCCTGCTCAGCGGAAACACCACCCTCCAGAATGATCGCCACGGGGACGCGCCTAAATTCTTGGCGGCGTCCTCGATGTCGACCGAGATCGACCGGATCACGGTCATCAGCAGCAGCGTCATGTAGGGAAGCAATGCGTGGACGAGCGCGATAACGACGCCGGTGAAGTTGTTCATGAGCGCGATCGGACTGCCGGTGATGCCGATGGTCAGCAGCAGGGTGTTGAGCGCGCCGTGATCGCCCAAAATCGGGATCCAACCGATGTTCCGAATAACACTGCTGATCAACAGCGGCGTGATCATCAGAAACATCAGTACGGGCCGCCAGCGCGAATTCGTGCGCGCAAGAAAATAGGCGAGCGGATATCCCAGAAGAGCGCACGCCGCCGTCACCACGAGTCCGAGGAGCACGGTGTCTCGCAATACCTTGAGATAGAAGGGGTCCGAAAGTATCGCCGCGTAATTCGCGAGACTCGCGGCGCCCACCACCTGACCGCTGGCCCCGTCGTGAAAGACGCTGTAAACGGCCAGCAAGAGCAACGGTCCGACAAAGCCGACAAGCAGCAGGACCAGGCCCGGCACCGCCCATCGATTCCACTTGAGATCGATGGGAAAGCGGGCCGTTTCGGTGCTGCGCGGTCGCCTCATCTGCCGACTCGAATTGAAGACCGCGTCACGTCACTTTGGCTTGCGACACGCAGCATCGATCATGGACGAGATTGACCCTGCGCGTCCTCGATCCCTTTGCCGACCGGCGATATCGCGGCCTGTCCGGTGACGAGCTTGTGTCCCTCGAACGCGACGGACAGCTCGTAGAAGGGCAGCAGGTCCCTCAGCCTCCGCAGCAGGAACGCATAGTAGACGATGAGGGCGCGGGTCAGTCGAAGAACGTCCGCGCCATCGAGCGCGCCGGTGACGCGGGCAGCTTCCTCTTGCAGTGCCGCGGTATCGTGGAGTGCGTAGCGCGTTCGCAGCGTGTTGACCGGCCGCGCAAATTGTTCGGCCGCGACCACCGCGATCCAATTTTCACGCGGAAATTTGTCGGTCAATGCCGCGATAAACGCCAGGCCGTCCTTCACGCTGCTCGCCTGTTGATAGGCAAAGATCGTGGTGGTGAAGGATTGACCCATCGCGCCGCGCAAGCGCTTGACGCGCTTCACGTCCTCTCCTTCGCCCGCGTGCAGCGTCTCCGTCGCGGCCTCGATTTTCGCCATCAACCGGTTCAGCGGACTCGACGCGTCTGTCATCTTACGTGTCCTTGACGCGCAAGGAGGCGAAAATGCCCGGCTCCTTCCAGGAACGCCGCGCGACTTCTTGTATCTGCTGCAAATTCACGGTGATCCGGCCGAATACGTTGCCGGGGCTGATGACGCGCAGCGCACCGTAGTAGATGCAGAGAGCGGGTCCCTGCACGAAATAGCCGAGATCGCCGGGCCGGCACTCTCGAAGCTGATTTTCGCGCTCCCACATCAGCCCTCGCGTCGGGAAGGAAACTTCCTCGCCGGAGAAATTGGCGTGATTGATGGTACCCGTCAGCGGCAATGCGTCGAGGATCGCAGCGCAGGTCTTGGGTGCAAGATCCTCGAAGAGGTCGGCGACGCCTTCCGCCGTCCCCAGCGTCACGAGAATCTTGCGCGCCTTCATCTCTGTCTCCGGTATACGATTGGAGAAATGCTAAGGGAGGCCGCGGGCTCTCGCAAGCTTGTCGCCGCCGGAGAGACGAGGCTCAGTCGTCGGCGCGTCCAGGACGTGGTCTACGGTCAATCGCTGCCGCCCTGCCGTTCGGCATGGCCGCCAAATCCCTTGCGCATCGCCGATAGCAATTTGTCGGCGAAGTTGTGCTCGGATCGAGAGCGGAAGCGCGCATAGAGCGCGGCCGACAGAACCATCGCGGGGACGGATTCGGAAATCGCGGCTTCGAGGGTCCAGCGACCTTCGCCCGAATCCGCCACGATGCCCGAGAAGCCATCCAGCGTCTCGTCCTCGGCGAGCGCCATGGCAATGAGATCCAGAAGCCACGACGAGATGACGCTGCCGCGGCGCCACACTTCGGCGATGTCCGGCAAATTCAGATCGAGCCGCTGGTCACGCGGCAGCTCTTCGCGGGCGGCATTCTTGAGAATATCGAATCCCTCCGCATAGGCCTGCATCAGCCCATACTCAATCCCGTTGTGGACCATCTTGACGAAGTGGCCGGCGCCATTCGTACCCGCGTGCAGGTACCCTCGCTCCGGCCGCTCATCTCTGGCCTCGCGATGGGGCGTCTTGGGTATATCGCCAAAGCCCGGCGCGAGAGCCGCGAAGATCGGGTCGAGCCGTTCGACCACCGACTTCTCGCCGCCAATCATCAAGCAATAACCGCGCTCAAGGCCCCAAACACCTCCACTGGTGCCCACATCGAGATAATGCAGACCTTTTGCCCCAACCGTCCGTGCCCGCCGAACATCGTCCTTCCAGAACGAGTTTCCGCCGTCGATGATCACATCGTCTTTCGACAGCAGCTCGGTGAGTTGCGATATCGTCGCCTCGGTGGGGTCACCGGCGGGCAGCATGACCCAAACAGCGCGCGGCGCGCGCAGTTTGGCCACCAATCGATCGACCGTTTCGGCACCCTTCGATCCCTCCGCGACGAGGCCTTCAATCGCGTCTCTGTCACGATCGAAGACGACGCATTCATGGCCGCGCTGAGTGAGCCGCCGCACGATATTGCCGCCCATGCGGCCAAGCCCGATCACGCCAATCTGCATCGCATCGCTCCATCTTCAGCTTTCCGCCTAGGCAACGCCGAGCCTACCGCGCTCTCAGCGACAAGTTTCATGTCGCAATATGGCGGCCGTCAAACGATATGATCGCATCCCTCGGTACTTCAGCGTCGCCGCGCTCCGGCACGCGCGACCCGCGATGTGGCGGTCGAGCGGCTTCTTTGATCTTGTTGCTCCGCGTCAGCCGCGCCCTCGCCATGCGGCGTCACCGATTGGATAAGCCAATCGCGGAACAGTGCAATCTTGGACGAGTCGGCCGTCTCTTCGGGTGCCACGACATAATATCCGGCGTCGACCGGAAGCTTCAGGTCGAAGGGAACTACCAAACGACCGGCGGCAATATCGGCATCGACCAGGCGGCTACGGCCGAGCGCCACACCCAGGCCCTCCATCGCCGCTTGAAGCGCCATGAAGGGCTGGTCGAAGCTCAATCCCCGCCGCAGCGCCAGAGAAACCGGGAGACCCGCGGCCGTGAGCCAGAGCTGCCAGTCTTCGCGCCCCGCCGTCGTGTGAAGCAAGGTGTGATGGGCGAGGTCCTCGGGTTGGCGCAGAGGCTTCGCATCCTTCATCAGCGACGGGCTGCAGACCGGAAAGATGTCCTCGGCCATCAGCCATTGCGAACGCAGGCCCGGCCAATTGCCGCGACCATAGCGCACCGCCATATCCACCTCTTCGCGTTGAAAATCGACGAGGTGAGGGGAGGTGGTGATCCGAACCTCGATTCCCGGATTTGCCTCTTGGAACCCGGCGACCCGCGTGACCAACCACTTCGCCGCCAAGGATGCCGTCGTGCTGACCGTGAGCAATCCTTCGCGCTCGGGGCGCTGCAATCGTGCGGTTGCGCGCCGCAGATCGTCGAAGGCGGTCCGAACCGCCGGCAGATATTCCTGCGCTTCGCGGGTCAATGAGAGGCCGCGGCTGCGCCGCACGAACAGCCGCCTGCCGAGCTGCTCCTCCAGCCGCCGGATCTGATGGCTGATCGCGGTCTGGGTCACGTTCAGCTCGGCCGCGGCGTGGGTGAAGCTCAAATGGCGCGCCGCCGCTTCGAAGGCGCGCAATCCGTTGAGCGAGGGCAGCATTCACATCCTCTCTATGTATGAATTTTTATCATACATGGCTGACAAACCATCCTTTGTCAAATAGGCGCGGGAGGTACAGATTCCAGCGTGAGAATGAGAAATGGAGGCTCACATGACCAGTATGGCAGGGCATCCGATGCTGACAAATTATCAGGTTTCGGTTCGTTGGCCGGCGCATCCACGGCGAGGCCGCACGGTTTCTCGCGCCTGGGAGCGGTTCAAGCTTTGGCGGGAGAGAATGCGGCAAAGAACTGAATTGGCGCGGCTCGACGATCGAGCCTTGCACGACATCGGCCGATCCGAGGCGGACGCTCATTACGAGCTCGCCAAGTGGTTCTGGCAGGAGTGAACACTTCTTCACCGGGCGCATGGCCGCTCGACACGATCGGAGGAACGAACATGGATTCCATCACGCGAACCATCCTGGATTTGCCGCACGTCGATGCGGAGCTTTATTACCTGGCACCGATGGCCGGGCGGCCACGCAACTACACCTATGAACCGCCCGCGGGCGTGCCGCGCTCGAATACCGTCGGCGAGGCCCATACTCTACCGGTACACGACGTGCGTCCCGTGGCGTTGGAAGTCTCTCTCGATCGCGAAGGATTGGCCGTTCTGCCGCATGAGAGCGCCGTGCGCGATTTCTGGGATGACGATGAAGTGCGCCGGATCTATTACCCGGAATCGGCGGACGCGATCGCCAAAGCGACCGGCGCGGCCCGCGTCTTCATCTTCGACCACACGCGCCGCCGGCGCGTCGGCGGCGCCAACGACCGCACGCCCGGCGTGCCGCGCCAGCCCGCGACGCGAGTGCATGTGGACCACACCGCGAAATCCGGCCCACAGCGGGTTCGCGACTTCTTTCCCGAGGAAGCCGAGGAATTGCTGCGTGGCCGCGTGCAGGTAATCAATCTGTGGCGGCCGATCCGCGGGCCTTTGCGCGACGCTCCGCTCGCGGTGTGCGACGCCCGCTCGGTGGCGCCAAACGATCTCGTGCCGGCGGACCTCGTCTATCCCAATCGCACGGGCGAGACCTATGCCGTCACCTACAACCCGAGCCATCGCTGGTTCTATGTGCCGGAGATGCGGAGCGATGAAGCGCTTCTGATCAAGTGCTTCGACTCGATGACCGACGGCCGGGCTCGATTTGCACCGCACACCGCCTTCATCGACCCCACGGCTCCCGCGGACATTCTGCCGCGCGAGAGCATCGAAATCAGAAGCTTGGTTTTCCATCCGGCGTGATGTGTTGGAGCGACCTTCAGATCGAGTCGAGCTTGCAGCCGAGGAGGCAGCATGTACGCTGGTTGTCACGAGCTAAATCTTGGTGAGCTGCTTCGAGACCCCTTGATCCGCCAGCTCATGGCGAGCGACGGGATTACCGAGAGGGCGATCTGCAATCTGATCGGGAAGGTTCGGCGTGACCGATCGGCCACGAGGGACAATAATGGTATCGATGCGGCGGCGCTCTTTGGCTGAGCGGCCGCATCGAATATCCAGGTGCGCGATGACGGCGGAGCCATTCAACTCCTTCGCCATGCCGGACGGAGATACCCATCGCCATCGACGAGGAAAGCGCTGATAGCTCGACCATAGGATCGGACGTCTCTCGGTGGATCCTGACGGAAGGTCGCGCATTCCCGACGCCTGCCGGCTTCGTCAATGCCTTGTGCCGCTCGCTCATCGAGCGAGGGATTCCGCTTTGGCGCGTCACGATCTATGCGGGAACGCTACACCCCCAACTGCGCGGTTATGGCTGGCGCTGGTGGCGCGATCGGCGCGCCACCGAAGAGGTCAGGGTCGCACAAGGCACGGAACTGAGCGCGCAGTACGTGGAAAGTCCGCTCCGGAAAACCATCGAGCAGGGTCTGCGCTTGCGGCGCCGTCTCGACGGCGATCTCGATGGATGCCCGCTTCTGGCGCAATTGCGCGATCAGGGAGGTACCGATTACATGGTCGCGCCCCTCAATCAAGTGCGCTCGCGTTACGCCGCCGTGACCTGGGCCACGGACCGCTCCGGCGGGTTCACGGAGCGCGATCTTGCGATTCTCGAGGCGATCCGTCCGGCCCTTGCCGCCACGATCGAGACACGCGTGTTGCGCCGTACCGCGCGCACCCTATTCTCGATCTATCATAGCCGCGAGGTCGGTGAACGAATTTTCGACGGTCACATCTTGCGGGGCCATGTGGAGCGATTGCATGCCGCAATCTTGGTGACGGACCTGCGTGGCTTCACCGCAATCTCGGATCAGAGACCGGCGGAAGCCGTGATCGAAGCCCTCGACGACTACTTCGAATACGTGGCCGATTCCGTGCACGGCGCGCACGGACTCATCCTCAAGTTCGTGGGTGATGGGGTGCTGGCGATCTTCCCTGCGGATACCGACAAAGAAGCTCGCGCGGCCGCGAGTGCGCTCGCAGCCGCAAGAGAAATGCTCCGCCGCATCGAGGGTCGAAACTCAGGGAAAGACGGAGGCTCTGCCGTGACGCTGCGGGCAGGCGTTGCATTGCATTTGGGCGAGGTCATGTACGGCAATGTGGGATCGCCCGATCGGCTCGATTTCACGGCCGTTGGGCCCGCGGTCAATCTGTCCTTTCGACTCGAAGGACTGACCAAGGAACTTCGCCAATCGATTGTCACGTCGCGGGCTTTCGCACAGGCATGTCCGGGCAAGCTGCGCTCGCTGGGTCATCATCCCATACGCGGCCTCAGCGAGCCCGAGGAGGTTTTTGGCCTCGCCGAGCATGCCGGTACGACACCCTGAAAGCAGCGTTCAGCGCCGCACCACCTTGCGATAGAGATGCCAAGTGGCGTGCCCGAGCACGGGCATGACGATCGCAAGACCGAAGAGCAGGGGTATCGACCCGATGACCAGCCCAGCCGCGACTATCAGTCCCCAAATTGCCATCGGGCCCGGGCTTGCGATCACCGCTCGGACGGAAGTCGAGACAGCCGCGTAAACACCGACGTCTCGGTCGAGCAGCAGCGGAAATGAAACCACGCTGATCGTCAGCACCAGCGCCGCGAACATGAATCCAACGCCGATGCCGACGATGATCATCGCCCAGCCGGCGTCGGTCGTGAACACGTCCTCGATGAATGAGGCGATCGAAGCGGGCGGCATGGGACCAAGCGTGACCATGTAGATGAGATCGGCCACGACCAGCCACAGCAGAAAAATCGCCAGCAGGATCAAGCCCAGCACAAAGATCGCTCCGAACGCGGGTGCGCGAACGACCCTAAAGGCATCGACCCAGCCGACTTCGTGGCCTTCCTCGCTATGGCGGCTCATCTCGTAAAGACCGACGGCCGCGACCGGCCCAAGAAGGGCAAATCCGGAGGCGAGCGGGAATATCAGCGGCAACAGGTCATAGCCTGCCGCCAGCCGAGCCAGAACCAAACCCACGGCGGTATAAATCAGGCAATAGAAGATGACGTCGCTGCGGTAGGCCGTAAAGTCGTCAAGACCTCTATCGAGAGCGTCCCTCAGATCGGCGGTTGTGATCCGCCGAACCACTGGGATCGCGCCGTGTCGGGCCTCCTTGGTCCCGCGCACGGAGCTGCTCGCGGACCCCACCGCTAGGTTGGCGTGTTTGAGGAAATCCCATCCCCACTCGAGGGGGTTTCTGATATGGCGGTCGGTAGCCATGATCGCATCTCCCGAACCGGAAGTTCAGGGCCGAGCCTCTCATGGATTGACGCCCAGCAGGGTCGCCGATCCGAATCAGCCGCGAGCCCTACATAGACAAGTATAGTGCGATCTGACGCCGGTTCCAGCCTGGCTCTACGGTAAGCCCCGGAGCGGGCGGTTAATCAGCCGCCATTTTGGTGAGCTTGTTTTTCTCCTCCGCAAATTCCGGCATCACCTCCGCAATGAAGAGCCGCAGCGACTTCTTCTGCAGTTCCATCGGCAGACCATATGTCGCGTAGTAGATGAAACTGTCGACGCCCAGGTTCCGATAGCGCCGGAGTTTTGCGACGACCTCGTACGGTCGACCGAACATAAGATTGGTCTGGAGCATCTCGGAATCGTATTCGGCGCGATGCTCGAGGTTTGCAAGATCGATCGATGCGGGGAAGCCGTTCTCGACGGCGCCCGTGCCGCGGAACAGAGTCTCGAATTGACCGGCCACGCGCCGGAACGAGTTGACGAAGGTCTCGGCCTCCTCGGCCTTCTCATAGACTCCACCGTGCCGCATGGTCGCAAAGCGCGGACGGCGCGCACCGGCGGGCGCCTTGGCGAGCGCTGCCTCGAAGCGCTGCATATAGGTTTCGACCTCGGCGAATTCGCGCGTCAAAGCCCAGGTCTGCACGTTGAGCCCGTTCGCAACCGCCCAGTCGAAGGAGAGCGGGTTGCGCACCGCGGCCCACATCGGCGGATGCGGGTGCTGCAGCGGTTTCGGACACGCGGTCGCCTTCGGGAACGACCAGTGCTTGCCCTGATGCTCCACATCCCCCTGCCAGAGCTGCTTTAGGAGCGGCACCATCTCGATCATGTAGGGCACGCTTTCCTGCGCCTTGAGGCCGCCCGCCATGCGGTCGAACTCGCGCTGATAGGCGCCGCAGCCGATGCCGAATTCCAGCCTTCCGTTCGTCAGGAGATCGCAGAGCGCGGCCTCTCCCGCAAGCCGAATTGGATGCCAATAGGCCGCCACTGCAACCGCGGTTCCCAAGCGGATGGAGCTCGTGTGCTGGCCGATCCAAGCAAGCTGCTGAAACGGATTGGGCGCGATCGTCATTTCGAGCGCGTGATGCTCGGCGGCCCAGACGATCTCGAATCCGCCGGCTTCCGCCATCTGCGCCATCTCGAGCGTGTGGCGGGCGACGTCGCGCATGTCCTCGGAAGGGTTCGTGCGCGCGAGGTTAATGGCGAGGCTGAATTTCATGGAAGGGTTCCTTGTTCGATCAGTGGGCGAGCGTTGCGTAATCGCCCTGGTGGAAGACCAGCGGCGGGTGACTGTCGCGATCGAAGCGGACGACCTCGCCCAACAGGATCATGTGGTCGCCGGCCTCGATGTCGCGGTGGCGGCGGCATTCGAGATAAGCGAGGACGCCATCGAGCACGGGCGCACCCGTCACGCCGGGCGACCAGTCAACGCCGTCGAACCGATCGGCGCGGCGCTCGGCAAAGCGCTTCGATAGCTCGCGCTGATGCCCGCCCAGCACATTGACGGCGAATTGGTTCGCCCTGGCGAAGGTGTGCCAGATCGCGGAACTGGTTGCGACGCAGACCAAGACGAGCGGCGGTCGAAGCGACACCGAGGTGAAGGAGTTCGCGGTCATGCCGCGGGGCTGCCGGGTTTCGTCGAGCGCCGTAACGATCGTCACCCCCGTCGCGAATGTCCCCAAGACCCGGCGGAGCTCGCGGGGATCCACCGCTTCCTCGTCGATCATTTGGGCCTGCAGCATGGCTCCTCCGATGCTTTTCAGAGGCTGCAGTATCCAGCGGTCTGGCAGCGCCGTCTTCCTATGAATCGTAGGAAGGAATCATGTCAATTTAGTATGATTCATTTGAAAATCCGCCATCCCTTGTCCTTGGGGGCGAAACGCGGGCTAACAGGCTTTCTCGGGACCCGCGGGGAAGGCTGGCTGCGAGGAACCGAGTTGCCGGTGGATCCTGAGTGCGAGTTCCAGTCCCACGCGCGTCTCGGGGTCATCGAGCTCGATGCCGAAGAGGTCCGCGAGCCGCTGCAAGCGATAGCGCAGGGTGGAGACGTGGATGCCGAGCGCCTCGGCGGTCTCGGCGAGCCGGCTGCGATGCGCCAGGAAATTCTCCAGCGTGATCAGAAAGTCCGCGTCGTGCTCGCGATCATGGCGGAGAATGTCGCCGATTGTCGTCTCGACAAAATCGCGGAGACTCGCCGGCCCGGTATGAGCGATGAGCCGCGAGAGTGGACCGAATTCTTCGCTTTCGACGACGCCGGACCGCTCGGATTTCTCGGCGAGGTCGAGAAGCATATCCAGCTCGCGGCGCGCCTTCGGATAGTCGGGGAGGCGCTCGCAGGGTTGGCTCAAGCCGACGACGGGCGGTGAGGGATCGAGCCACTCGATACTCCGAAGCAGGTGTTCGATGACTTTGTGACTCCGCGCCCGCCCGCCGCGCCCTTCCGGCAGGAACAGTACGATTGTGTCGCCATCGCGAAACGTGGCTCCCGCCGGCAACTGCAGCTTGATCTCTCGAGCGATCGAGTGCTCGATCCGGATGCCGGCAGCCTGGCGCTCGGCTGAGCGGGTGGGCGGAAGACGAAAGGCGGCAAGCCGGGCCGGCTTGTCGAGCGGCAATCCGAGATGATGAGCGCGCGCCAACATGGCCTCGGTATCGCGCCAATCCGCCGAGAACAGCCGGGCGAAGAAGGCGCCATGCGTCTCCGCCTGTGCTTCGAGCCGGATGTGCCGCCGCAGCAGCAGAACGGTCAACGCCGCCCGGAGCTGCTGCGCCGCGAGCGCCGCGACCGCCGCGAGCGGCGCATCCACCGGTAGGATCAGGCCGCCGAGCAGGACGTCGCCGGCGACGCAGGGCTCCGCGATCAAAGTCTGGCGCGAACGAGGGTTGGCTTCATCCCAGGTCAAGGGCTCGGCGAGGTCGAAATCGCCGGCCTTGCTCTCGCCCAACCGCTTCTTCAGCGCGCGAATTGCGTCGCGAGTTTCGATGTTTGCCGGAAGCTCGGCGCCCGGGCCCAGCGCCAGCCGATTGCCGGTGAGGTCCAACACCATAAAAGGCCGATTGAGCTGTCGGGCAGCGAGCGCCATGAAGGGATCGAGCTCCTCCGCGGACAGCACCTGCTCCATCGCCGCCCGCGACATTTCGAGCGCGGTACGGAGTTGCGTGAGCTGTGCCTCGTTCTGGCGGATGCCGCGGGCTCGTTCGACGGCGAGCGAACCCAGCAGCGCCACTGTCTCGAGGAAAGCGATGTCGTCCTCGCTCACGGTCCTCGGCTCGTGCGCGTGGACGGAGAGCACGAGCCCCCGGCCGAGCTCGTCCTTGGCCGCGAACGGCAGCACGACCACTACATGATAGTCGCGCTCCAGCGCCTCCCGGCGATAGCCTGGAAATGCCCGATCGGCCTGGGCATCCTTGATCACGATTGGACGCCCGTCCCGCAGCACGGCCGGGATGGGGCTGGTCGCCAGCGGCCAACGATCGACGGAACCCGGCGCGTCTCGAAAAAGCGGATCATAGCGGGCCAGCAAGGTCGACTGTCCGGTCGCCTCATCGGCCACCATCACCGCGCTGCTCGACCAAGCCGAGCGCTGGCACACCGCCATGACCAGAAGTTCGAGCACCTCGGTGAGTTTTCCGCCGGCGCTGATCACGTTGGCGATCTGGCCGAGGCTTCGAATGCGTTCGCCGAGTCTTGCCGACATGGGAGACTTAGCTCACCAATCGTTCGTACACACGATCAAGACATCACCGCCCGAATTCCCCGTCAATGCCGCCGGACCGTTGCGACCTCAATGGGCTGATCGGTGCCGTATGTACCGGCTCCAGAACCTGGGCTAGCATTCGCCCAGCATGGACGGGCCTTCATGAAAACGGAATCGCTGATCTTCGCTGGGGTGTGCGACTGGGCCGGTATCGTGCGCGGCAAGGCGTTTCCCGAGGCGGATCTCGAGACGCGGATGAAGAAGGGCGTGGGACTGACCCACTCCAACATCATGATGTCGTGTTTCGGGCCAATCTATACGACCCCGTTCGGGACGACCGGCGACTTGATCATCCGGCCCGATCCGACCGTACGCATCGACGTGGGCTTCGATGATGGCACGGCCGAGCGGTTCTATCTCGGCGATATCGTCAATACCGATGGCTCGGCGTGGGAGTTCTGCCCACGGACGTTTCTTGCGCGTGCGGTCGAGGCGCTGGCGAAGCTGGGGCTGCGCGTGGTTTCGAGCTTCGAGCAGGAATTCGTGCTGACCGGCGTCGAGGATCGCCCCGGGGCGACCTATGCGCTGGATGCGTTCCGCCGACAAGGGCAGTTCGGCGAGGCGCTGATGGCGGCTCTGCGCGCGGCCGGGTTCAAGCCGGACAGCTTCCTGCCGGAATATGGACCAAGACAATACGAGGCAACGGTAGCACCCGAAGCCGGCGTTCGATCGGCCGATGCAGCCGTGGTGTTGCGCGAAATGGCGCGCGCCGTCGCATGGCGGATGGGTCAGCGCGCGATCTTCGCGCCGATGCTGATGCCGACCGGAATTGGAAACGGCACGCACATCCACATGAGTCTGTGGGAGGGCGATGCTCCCGTAACCCACGACCCCGGGGCACCGCTCGGGATCTCGGCGCGAGCGGCGCCGTTTTTCGCCGGCGTGCTAGCGCATCTGCCGGCGATCACCGCATTCACGGCGCCTTCGGTCGCGTCCTATTACCGGCTCACGCCCAATCGCTGGGCGCCGGTCCACGCGAATATCGGGCTGCAGGACCGGGGTGCAGCGGTGCGGGTTTCGCCGATCTTCCAGACGTCGCCCGAGAGCGTCGCGCGGCAATTCAATGTGGAGTATCGCGTGGCGGACGCCTCGAATTGCCCCTATCTGGCGCTGGGTGCGATTATTTGGGCGGGTGTCGATGGGTTGACGCGGAAGCTGAAGCTTCCCGCTCCCAAGGCCGCGGCGCCGCTGCTGCCGCGCTCCCTCGAGCAAGCGCTGGCTGCGCTCGAGCGCGACGAGGTCGCGGGGACCTGGTGGAGCAAGCATGCGATGGCGGCGTACCTCTCTTTCAAGCGTGCGGAGATCGAATCCCTCGGCACCGCGGATCCCGACGAAATCTGCATTCGCTACGCCGCAGTCTACTGAGAAAACCGCATGTCGGAGGCCGCGTGAAGGATTTCGGACTCTCGCGCAATGTTCCGGTGACGCCAGGAGCAACAGCGCTGCTTTTCGTCGATGTGCAGAACTACTCCGCGGAGGGCGGAGGGGAGTACGCGCACCTGCCGAAGGAAGAAGTTGAGGGACGCCATGGATACTTCTTCCGCGAGATGCGCACGCGGGCAGTGCCCAACATGCAACGCCTGCAGCTCGCCTGCCGGAAGGCGGGTGTGGAGGTGATGTACACCGTGATCCAGAGCCTGACCAAGGACGGGCGGGATATGGGGCTCGACTACAGGATTTCCGGCCTCTTCTGCCCGGTCGGTTCCCGCGACGCACGAGTGATCGACGAGATCGCTCCGATCGACGACGAGATCGTGATACCGAAGACGTCTTCCTCGGTTTTCATTTCCACCAATATCCATTATGTCCTCGGCAATCTCGGCGTGAAGCACTTGATCGTATCCGGCGTGCTGACCGATCAGTGCGTCGATTCCACGGTGCGCGACGCCTGCGATTTGGGCTACCTCGTGACCCTGGTGACGGATGCCTGCGCGACGCAAAGCGAAGAACGGCATCTGAGCTCGATCGCCAACAACCGCGGCTATTGCCGGCAAATGACGACCGACGAGATGGTCTCCGAACTCTCGGCATTGAGGCCAAGATAGGGTTCGCGGTCGCGCGGGTTCAGCCAGATCGGCGCTGCCCCGGTCGATGTTGCGCCTTGCTCGGTAGTCCGATTTATACTACCCGCGACAGGACAGCCGCCGATTTTTTGGCGGTTCTGAGGAAACCATTCCTGCGCAACCGAGGGAGCAAAAACGATGAGCATCCGCCGAATCGATCCAGGACCCTATCTCAGTCGCGCCGTAGTCTGCGGCGACTTCGTTTTCCTCGCGGGGTTGACGGCCGACGATCGAAAGCAGGACACCGCCGGACAAACCGCGCAAATCCTTCGCAAGATCGACCACTATCTGGGCGAGGCCGGCACCGACAAGTCGCGCCTGCTCTCGGCGCAAATTTGGCTCAGGGAGATCGGCGACTGGGCAACGATGAATGAAGTTTGGAAAACGTGGATCGACAAGGCCAACCCGCCCGCCCGTGCCACCGTCGAGGCGAAGCTCGCCGGCCCCGATATTCGGGTGGAGATAATGGTCACGGCTGCTCTTCGCTAGCAGAGGCAACGGGGGATTGCTGCTTCCCTCGATTTGTGAACATTCAGGCGATGACGCCGTGCGCCGCGTCCACCGGTCATAGCTGGGGAGCCGCGTAGAAATCATTGCGGCCGTGACCGGGGGCCGGCTCCTCGGATATCGGGTCAGCCGGAGAAGCGCACCGCGATGCAACCGAGCGCGGCAACCGTTCCGAGCACGCCAAGAAGGCTGTATTGCAGCGGCGTGCCGCCGGCGCTGCTCAGCATCAATTGGAAAAGCAAGGTCCGCATGGAAGCTCTCCCGAGCTTGGTTTGCTGCCCGACGGGAGAAGCATGAAGTTGCGCGGTGAATCGTGAGTAAAACTCCGACAATACTCGACAGTATTTCACGCAGCATTTTAAGAAAAAGTCGGTCGAATTTTAGTAAAATGCCAGACAAATGCCTGCCACATCTTCCAGACGAAAGACCTCGAGCGATTCTCGCACTTTGCTTGGTCATTCCCCCGTTACACGAGGCCGACGATGACGGCTTATTCAGGTGGAACTGCGAAGCGGCCGCTCACCAATTGCGCCAGAAATTGCCCCAGTTGTTCCAGTTGCGCCAATTGTTCCAGTTCGACCAGGGCCAGACCGGCGAGGGGAAGGCGCGCCATCTCCAATTGTTCCAATTGCCCCAGGCGAGCCGGCGTTCGGTCCCTGTCGGTGCTGCGGTCTCGTTCTCGGTGCTCGCGAACGCCGAGACCGCATCGCGAATGGCGGCGAGCCGCGCGCTGACCGGTTCCGGCGGCATTGTGACTCCTGCGGGAGTTTCGTGCGCACCGCTCGGCGCGGTCGAGGCGAGGAGCAGAGAGATGCCCGCGGCGCCGGTGGGAGCAAGCTTTGAAATGACATCGAGGTATCGGGAAGCGAGCGACAATCGACCCTCCCCTCTTTGCGTCTATTCGGCGCACGAGGCGAATTCTTCGCCCGGCCTCGCGCGCATTCTAAAGAAATAGTTGCAGCGGTTGCGGCGTCAAACGCCGGCCGGTCCGGCGGCGCGGATGTCGCGGAAAGGAATGGCAAAGTTCGCAAAGGGTTAAGTGACGCTTAAGGGGTTTCCGCTAGTGATCGACCACCATGCAATTCGCGGCCGGCCTGGTGATCCCTGATTTCCTACAGACGATCGCGCTGACAGCGGTAATCCTTATCGCGTTTTGGCAGATGGGCGCCCGTCGCGTCGCACGCGGTTCCATGCGCGAGGAGGTAACCATTGGCCTCGCTTTCGGGGCCATCATGGCGCTCGCCACGGCGAACCCGATCATGGCCGTGTCCGGCGTAACCGTGGATGCGCGCGCGGCGCTCATGGTTCTCGCGGGACTGTTCGGCGGCCCGATCGCCGCAGCCATCGCGATCGTGCTTGGGTTCGATTACCGCTCGCTTCTTGCTGCTGGGCCGGGCGCCTTGGGCGGTGCCGTTACGATGCTCATGAGCGCGGTGGTCGGCGTCTCGGGCCACCGCTGGTTGCGGCGGCGCGGTCCGAACGGGATCGGTGCGCCCCACCTTCTTGTGCTGGGTTTGGGTGGCGCAGTTTCAGCAGTGGCGGGAATGCTGCTTCTCCCCGAGACGACGCGCGACAATGCTCTGCAATCGATTGCGCTGCCGCTTGGGATCAGAATCTTCTGCGGCGTCGCTCTGTTTGGCTTTCTTATGCTGCGCGAGCAACGCCGATCGGTGTTGGAGGCTGAGCTGGCCAAGAGCCAGGAACGCTTCCGCGCCATGAGCGCCAATGCACCCGGGGTGCTCTATCAGCGCGTAATGCTGCCCGACGGCAGCACTCACTACACCTACGTCAGCGACCAGTGCCAAGCCATCTTCGGCCTTTCACCCGATGAGTTGGTCGCTGACAGCGGCCGCTTGCTCAACGTGATCCACGCGGGCGACCGCAAGCGGTTTCTCGAGTCGATCACGGCTTCCGCGCGCGACCTGACGATCTGGGATGAACAGCTTCGCATTCTCCATCCCGGACGTCCCATCACCTGGGTACGCTCAATCGCGCGGCCGCACCGACGCGCCGACGGAGCGACGGTCTGGGACGGCTTCGTGCTCGACGTGACCGAGAGGGTCGAGAGCGACCTTGCGCTTGCGAACAAGACCGACATCCTGCAGGCGACGCTCGACACCATTCCGGACGGACTATTGGTGCTTGACGGCGATCTGAAGCTGATCGCCAACAACGAGCAGCTATTCGAGATGCTGGAGCTCGATCGCGGGGCAATCCTCGCCGCCGATGACTCCGCACTCGCGATCCGCAGCACTTGCATTGAGCGCGGCGACCTCGGCCCGGGCAATCGGCGGGCGCAGCTTGCGCGGCTCGATGCGGAAATCCGAGATCCCGTGCCCCGGCAATACGAGCAGCAGCTCAAGAGCGGCCGTTGGATCGAGGTGCGCAGCCGCGCACCTTCGCGCGGCGGTCGGGTACTCGTGATCCGCGACATCACGGTGCACAAGGAACGCGAAGCGGCGCGCGAGATCGCGAAAGAAGCAGCCGAACGGGCGCGTCTGGCCGCCGAGCAAGCGAGCCAGGCGAAGTCCGCCTTCCTCGCCAATATGAGCCACGAAATACGCACCCCGATGAACGGGGTGATGGGTGCCGCACACTTGCTGCTTGGAACCACACTCGATTCCGAGCAGCACCGCTACACCGACGTGATCGTCAAGTGCGGCCGCCACCTGCTCACCATCATCGACGACATTCTCGATATCTCGAAGATGGCGGCGGGGCGGGTGAAGCTCGAAACCATCGAGTTTACGCTGCCCGACGTCGTGCGCACCGCGTTGGACTTGCTCGGGCCCAGGGCGAGAGAAAAGGCGCTCCGGATCGAGACCGCGATCGAATCCAGCGCCACGGCGCCGGTGCTTGGTGATCCGACGCGGCTGCGTCAGGTGCTGGTGAACTTGCTCGGCAACGCGATCAAATTCACCGAGACCGGCAGCGTGACCGTCGCCGCGCGCCGGCTTGGGACGGGCGCGGATCGCGCGCTGATCCGCATTGAGGTTGCCGATACCGGCATCGGTATTGCCTCCGACGCGCGCGACCGGCTGTTTCACAACTTCAGCCAGGCGGACGAAACAATCACCCGACGTTTCGGCGGCACCGGCCTCGGGCTTGCGATCTCCAAGCAGATCGTCGAGCTGATGGGCGGCTCGATCGGGGTCGAAAGCGAGCTCGGGCAAGGCAGCACTTTCTGGGTGAGCGTAGAATTTCCCCTCGCGCCCGAATCCATCCCGCCGCTGCCGGTCGAGACGATGGCGGAGCTACCGCCGCCGCCGCGCCATTGCCGCGTGCTGCTGGCCGAGGATGTCGAGATCAACCGGATGATCGCCGGCGAGATGCTGCGCAAGATGGGCTGCGACGTCACCTTCGCCGTCGACGGCCTCGAGGCCTACGAGGTCGCGCTTGCCGATGATTTCGACTTGGTGCTCATGGACATTCAGATGCCGCGCATGGACGGAGTAGAGGCGACAAAGCGCATCCGCGCGGCCGGCGGACCGCGCGGCGGCGTGCCGATCGTCGCGCTGACCGCGCATGCGATTGCAAGCGAGCGGGACAGCTATCTGGCCGCGGGGATGGACGATTATTTGACCAAGCCCTTTGAACCCCGTCAGCTTTCCGAGCTGCTGGACCGTTTGTCCATGTCCGCGGTTGGCTTCGAGGAGCGTCGCGCTCCCAAGCCTGCTGCGGCGGCCGATCTGCTCGACGAGCGTCGCCTCGACGAGTTGGCGGCAATCATGTCGCCGGATCGCTTTGCCGGCTTGGTCGATGCGTGGATCGAAAGCGCCGAAGAACTGGCGGCGAAGGTCGCCGCCGCCGGTGACGCGGCACTGGCGGGCGAGGCGCACAAGCTGACCGGGAGCGCCGCCAATTTCGGCGCGGATGCGCTCGCTTCGCTGGCGCGGCGAATCGAGGCGGAAGCGCGAGCCGGCAACGCCAACTCGGTCCGGGCACTGGTCGGCGAGATCGACGAGCTCTACCGCGAGACCGCGCACGCGATGCGCGAGCGGCTCAGGTTGCTGCGGCAGGCGCAGCCGATACCCGCCAAATAACGGGAGCACGATCCGGCGCGCCAGAGGAAGGCGACGCCCCATTGGCTCCTGGGCGGCTTCGACTTCGGCTCGGGATGACGCGGCTCAGGTTCAAAAGCTAGTGCGGGCGTCAATAGACGCCGATCTGGAACTTGGCGACCATGGCCGCCACCACGAGCCACGCAAGAATAGTGAGACCGAGAATGATCGCGAGACGATCGAGCCGCGTTTTCTTTGGCGCCGGCCGCGCGAGGCGCTCGCGGCGCCGGCTCTCGCGCGCTGCCTTGACCTCCTCCCATGCCCGCAGCGCCCGGGCGCTCGCTTCGACATTGTGCTCGTCCACGGCGGATTGCCGGAAAACGGTCTGCTCGACGAAAGTCACGTCTTGGTTCTGGTCCTGCCGTGCGATCACCCGGAGCACCCGCACGCCCATCGAGTATCGGCTGCCGTCGAACATCGATTTGGCATCGGCGATGGCGTCCTCTTTTTCGTCGAACACCGAAGCCAGCTCCCAACGGCCACCCAGGTATTTGTGCACCTCGTAAAAGCGGCCGATCACGATCGGCGCGACTGCCAATGGCGCATGGCGCGCGGAAGGCGCGGGCTTTTGCAGCTTCTCCATTGGTTCCATTACCGATTCCATGTCTCGCTTTGTCCGGGCTTTTTGGCTTGACGAAATCGCATTTCGCGAGGGTCGGCTAAAATAATTAACAGATTGTCTTTTCAAGTATTTGAGCGATCTTTGACGGAAACTGTAGCGATTGACAGGGACACCCGACGCGCCGAGCATCGGCGCGAGGCAAAGCTCGCGGACCACGCTCGTAAAAGGGGGCGTCGATGACCAAGCCGATGGATGGAGCCGCATTCGCTGCGGCAGCCCGCCGTTATTTTCCGGATCTGACAGCCGCGGAAGCGGCCCAGCTGGAGCGGGACTGGCAGCTGGTGGCGCGCTGGGTGGCGCGCGTGCCGCGCGATCTTCCCTATGAGGCCGAACCCGCCCATTGCTTTACGCCCGATCGGAGGCGTCGGTGAGTGAGCGGCATTGGACCATCGCGGAGGCGAGCGCCGCGCTCGATCGCGGCGATGTCTCGCCGGTTGATCTCACAGAGCTCTGTCTTCGCCGAATCGCGGCGCTGGACGGGACTCTGCATAGCTATGTGCTGACGCTGCCCGACGCTGCGCGCACGGCCGCGAGAGCAGCCGAGGCGGAAATTCGCGCCGGTCGGCGGCGCGGACCGCTGCATGGAATCCCCGTGGCGCTCAAGGACATCTATGAGACCAAGGGAATACGCACCACCGGTCATTCCAAGATCCGCGTCGATCACGTGCCGACCACGGACGCAAGCACGGTGGAGGCGCTCGCCAAGGCGGGCACCATTCTCCTCGGCAAGCTCGCAACGCATGAATTTGCGATGGGCGGTCCCTCCTTCGATTTGCCGTTTCCGCCCGCGCGCAATGCCTGGAATCCCCGGCACTTCACGGGCGGCTCGTCGAGTGGCTCGGGTGCCGCGGTTGCGGCGGGCTTGGCTCTCGGCACGCTCGGCAGCGATACCGGGGGCTCGATCCGCGGGCCGAGCGCGCTTTGCGGGCTCGCCGGGCTCAAACCCAGTTACGGCCGGGTAAGTCGTGCCGGCGTCTTTCCGCTCGCCTTCTCGCTGGACCATTGCGGCCCGATGGCCTGGACCTCGCGGGATTGCGCGCTCTTGCTGCAAGCGATCGCCGGGCACGATCCGCGCGATCCCGCGAGCGCGGCGGAGCCGGTACCGGATTATGCGGCGGCGCTCGGCGGCGACCTCAAGGGCATGCGCATCGGCATTCCCCGCGCCTTCTTTTCGGATGACCCGGCGCTCGACCGGGAGGTGGGCGCCGCGGTCGAGCAGGCGATCAAGGTTCTGGGCGATCTCGGCGCCGTCGCGGAGGAGGTGCGTCTCTCGCCGCTCGACGACTACCACGCGGCTTGCCTGGTGATCATGCTGGCGGAGGCCTTCGCGATACACGAGACGGACTTGTCGAAGCGCTGGCGCGATTACGGCGAGATTTTCCGGCGCCGTATCATGCCGGGCGCGTTCATCTCCGGCGTCGACTACGTGCAGGCGACGCGGCTGCGCCGCCGGCTCGCGGACGAGATGGATCGAGCACTCGAGCGCAACGTGGCGCTGGCGCTGCCGACCGGGCTTATTGCGGCGCCTTTGATCGACGCGGTGCCCGGAATGGCCTTCCTCGAAAAGGCGGTCCTCACCAGCCCGGCCAACGTGACGGGACATCCCGCGCTTAACGTCTGCTGCGGCTTCACCAAGGCGGGGTTGCCGATCGGATTGCAGCTTATCGGCCGCCGATTCGACGAGGCGACCTTGCTTAGGATGGGCGACGCCTACGAGCGCGCGACACCCTGGCGCGGCCGCCGGCCGGAACTCTGACCGGCTCCGCCGCGTCCCTGTCGTCTTGCCTCGCGACTTCCGCGATCAAGGCGGAGTCCAACACAACCGTCCGTATCGACGCCCGCGGGTCAAAAAAAATTCGCTCTGGGCTCCGTTGCACCGCAAGTGGTCTGCGTTCAGAATGCGCGAGCCGTGCGGACGGCAAATGGAATCTGAGGGGAGTCGATGCATCGGTATCCGACCTTTGTTGCAGCAGCAGTAATGTTCACTCTCGCCACCAGTGCGTTCGCCGCGGCCAAGGTAAGTTGCCCACGCCCTGAGACGGAGGCCGAGCAGGCGGTCCACTTTCAAATCAAGTTGATGGTCGCAAGCAGCATCTGCACCAATACCGCCTACGATGACTTCGTGAAGAATACCCTTCCGGCGATCACCTCGTATCTGGGCCAAGCCCGCCGGCGCCATCCCGGCTTTGACGCCTACGTCACCCATCTCGCCAATGAAGAGGGACAGGCTGCCGGTCATCAAACCGTCGGTGAATATTGCAAGGCCGAGGCGGAACTGTTCGAGATCGCGGCGAAGCTCGTGACGTCGGAGGATTTCCAGCACTACATGGCAACGCAGGTGGCTGCGAATGCGAGCGCGCCCGACGCTTGCAAGAAGTAAGACATCCGTCTCTGCGCTCTTGCCGCTCGGGCATGCAATTCGGTCGGACGAAAAGCCGCCCTCTCCGGGGTAAATCGGTCGGGCTGTCCCGCCGGCAGCTCCAGATATAGACTGGTGTGACACGACCCCAGAGATCGGGAGGATCGCCCCATGCCGAACTATGTCTATGCCGGTGCGGCGCCGTGGATCGCCGCGACCAAGGATGTGCCGACCGGCGGGCTCTATCGCCTCGACAGCGATAGCGGACGCTGGGAGAAGCTGACCCGCGGCCTCCCCGACCCCGTCGAGGCGCGTTTCGTTGTGGTGCAGCCGAGCGATCCGCGCGTCGTCTATGTGGGAACCCAGGCGGGCCCGTACCGAAGCAGCGATGCCGGCGACACCTGGCAGCCCCTCACGCTTCCCGGCAAGGAAAAGCTGGTCTGGTCGATCCTGCTCGATCCCGCCGATCCGCGGACGATCTACGTGGGAACGCAGGGGACGATCATGTACCGCAGCCGCGACGCCGGTGCCACCTGGACCGAGCTTGCGGCCGAGGCGCCCCAGGGCATGGTGCGCATGAGCTTTCCCTGCCGCGTCATCCGCATGGCGCTCGATCCGAGCGAGCGCAGCAACATCTTTGCCGGCCTCGAGGTCGGCGGCGTGCTGCGGAGCCTCGATGGCGGCGACCATTGGGAGGGCTGCAACGCGAGCCTGCTGGAGTTCACCAGGGAGCCGCGCCTCAAGAGCAAGATCGTCAGCGACACCGAAACCGAGGGCATGATGGATTCGCATGCGCTGCAGGTAAGCGCGGCCGCACCAGGCACGATTTTCCTCGCGAACCGCATGGGCCTGTGGCGAAGCAAGGATCGCGGCGCCCATTGGGAGGAGATGGGCATCGGGCGCTTCTCGCCGCTGACCTACGCGCGCGACGTCAAGGTGTCGCAGCATGACCCCAAGACCATATACGCGGCGCTCAGCATCGCAGCCGTGAGCGATGCGGGCTCGCTCTACAGGAGTCGCGATCTCGGCGCCACCTGGCAGCGCTTCGACCGCGACGTCACCATGAAGAGCACCTTGATGGTGATCGCCGAAAGTCCAAAGCGAGCGGAGCGCGTCTATTGCGCGACGCGCAAGGGCCAAGTGTTCGGCACCGAGGATGGCGGCAAGAACTGGAAGGAGTACCAGCTTCCCGACGGCGTCGAGGGCGTCTACGGTCTCGCGGCGGCGTAGAGCTCGCTGCACGGTACCAAGGGGGTCGCTAGCGAAGTCTGAAACGTCGGCATGCCGATGAGAGCATTCGAAGCACATTGGGAGGAGGCATGGCACGGAGCATCGGACGGCGAGAGTTGATCGCGGCGATGAGCGGCGCTTCGCTGACGTGGCCGCTGACGGCACACGCGCAACAATCCCAGGAAATGCGGCGAATCGGCGTACTCGTGCAAGTGACGCCGGACAGTCCGGAGGGACAACCCCGCCTCGTGGCATTCCGGCAGGCCATGGAGCGATTCGGCTGGAGCGAGGGCCGCAACGTGCAGATCGAAGTCCGCTGGGGCGCCGACGATCCCGACCTCGAGCGTAGATACGCCGAGGAGCTAGTGGTGCTCAGGCCCGACATCCTGGTGGCCGGCGGCACCGAGAGCGTGGCGGCCTTGCAGCACCTCACCCGCACTACTCCCATTGTGTTCGCGGGCGTCACCGATCCGGTTGGTGCTGGCTTCGTCAGTTCATTGGCCCACCCTGACGGCAATGCCACCGGGTTCATGCTTTTCGAATACAGCTTGATCGGTAAACTTCTGGAGCTGCTCAAGCAGATCGCACCGCATGTCACCCATGTGGGCGTGCTCCGGGACCCCGCGAATCCCTCGGGCGTCGCTCAGTACGGCGTCATCCAGGGTATGGCGCAGTCGCTCGGCGTCGAGGTGCGGCCGATCAACGTGGGCGAACCCGCCGAAACCGAGCGCCTAATCGCGGCGTTCGCCGCCGCAGCGAATGGCGGACTGATAGTGACTGGGAGCGCCGAGGTGAGCCGCCGCCCCGACCTTATTCGAGCGCTCGCCGCCAAGTACGAGCTCCCGGCTGCGTATACGTTTCGCTACGATGCGCGCAACGGCGGCCTGATCTCCTATGGGCCCGATCGCGTCGATCTATACCGGCTTGCGGCCGGTTATGTGGATCGCATCCTCAGAGGCGAGAAGCCGGGCGATCTCCCGGTGCAGACACCATCCAACTACGAGCTGGTGATCAACCTCAGGGTCGCCAAAGCCCTCGGGCTCACCGTGCCTCCGACGCTCCTCGCCCGCGCCAACGAGGTAATCGAGTGAGACGGCGCGATTTCAACGCGCCTTAAACGCACCTGGACCGCTAGGCTCGCGGACGCCGCCGGCTGAACCAGCCGAGACCCAGGAGCGCAGTGCCGAGCAATGCCAGCGTTACAGGCTCGGGAGCCCGCTGGAAGACGAGTGGAATCGAAATTGAGTCGCCGGGCGCCGATGTGCCTTGGAGGATCGAATTTGCGTAAGACCGGCCTGACAATGTGAGTACCCTTTCGGGTGGCGCACTCCGTCATGACTCTGCGTCTCGACCACGAAGGCCCTGTGGAGCAGTCTTGGCCGCCATAATAAATCTAAGGGAGCCAATCATGACCGACGAGCTTGTGTTCTATACGCATCCGATGTCGCGCGGGCGGATCGTGCGTTGGATGCTGGAGGAGGCGGGGTGTACCTATCGCACCGAGATCGTCGAATACGGCCCGAACATGAAGGCGCCGGGTTACCTCACGATCAATCCCATGGGCAAGGTGCCGGCGATCCGCCATGGCGACACCGTGGTAACCGAGGCTGCCGCGATCTGCGCTTATCTGGCGGACGCTTTTCCTGCGGCTGGCCTCGCGCCGTCAACGGGCGATCAGCTGCGTGGGACTTACTACCGTTGGCTCTTCTTCGCGGCGGGCCCGATCGAGGCCGCCGCCTCGAACAAGGCCGCGAAATTCGTGGTGCCGGCGGGGCTCGAGCGGATGATGGGTTACGGCCGCTATGAGGACGCGATGAACGCGCTGGAAGAAGCGGTCAAAGGGCGCGAATATATCGTCGGCAACCGCTTCAGCGCCGCCGACGTCTATGTGGGATCGCAGATCGGCTTCGGCACGCGCTTCAATACCATCGAGAAGCGCCCGGCTTTCGAGATCTATTGGGCGCGGCTCAGCCAACGTCCGGCGGCGATCCGCGCTCGCGAGATCGACGACGCGCTCGCGCCGCCGCCGCGGTGATCCTTAGGACCGTGCCGCGGACGCTTTATCCACGTCGTGTACGTAGCGCATCCCGATCGCAAGCCGGTTCCAGAGATTGATCATGCCGATGAGGTAGGTGAGGTCGACGATCTCCTTGTCGGAGAAGTGCTCCCTGAGCGCGCGATAGTCGGCATCGGGCGCGTGCGTATCGGCGACGAGGGTCAAGGCTTCGGTCCACGCGAGCGCCGCGCGCTCGGCCGCCGTGTAGAGCGGAGATTCCCGCCAGCCGCTCAGCAGATAAAGGCGCTGCTCGGTCTCGCCGTGCTTGCGCGCGTCCTTGCTGTGCATGTCGAGACAGAACGCGCATCCGTTGATCTGGGATGCCCGCATCTTCACGAGCTCGACGAGGCTCGCGGGCAGCCCTGACCGCCGTATGTAGGCTTCAACCTGACGGAGGCTCGCATAGCCGTCGGGCGCTACATCAAGCGGCATCAGGCGTTCGGCATGCATGGATTACTCTCCTTCTGAGGGCTTCGTATGCGGATCATTGAGCGGCTGAGGCGTGCAGTGGCGGGCTACTGCTTGACGAATTGGAGGCTGCAAGGGCGATGGAAGAAGGAGGATTGCCAGAGCGATTGAATGTCGCTTCGCCATCCGCAAATCTTCCTCCCTCGTGCCGGTGAGCTGTTGCAGGAATTTCGCAGCATACCCACTCCTCCGGAATCGGCGACTTGCATTTACTGGCGAGGCATCGATTTGCAATTGAATCTAATCTAATCATTTCCCTGATCGCATGTATATCTGGCCGGATTACTTGAGGGTGAACACCCACGCGGCCCGGCCAACCTCCCATGCTCGCGGGCTGTATAGCGGATGCACGCAACCCAATCAGCGGTAGCGTCGCAAGATCACAAAAAGCATGGTCCCTCGCGCCCACGCCTGTAAAGGCCGAGGGCAAGGACGAGCGATCGGCGGCGCGCTAAAACACCTGTTGGCTCAGGTTCTCGCGACCACCGCGTGGTAAATCCACAGCACGATGATTGCACCGACGACGGAGACGATGACGCTCCAGATGTTGAGGCCGGTGACCCCGCTCATCCCGAAAATGCCGGAGAAGATCAAGCCTCCGACGATCGCTCCGACGATGCCAAGCGCAAGGTCCATCGTTATGCCCGAGCCGGCCTTGTTGACGATCTTGCTTGCGATGAAGCCCGCGACCAGACCCAGAATGATCCAGCTGATAACGCCCATGCTCAAGCCTCCTTCCGCTAAGCCGCTCCTCCGCCGCGCGCTGGAAAATCGCGCAAGACGCGCGAACCGGGATTGCCAGACTGAAACCGCTGCGAGATGGACGGAGAAAACTCAAGTGAGTTAATCTCCACCTGCATCCAATTAGAACGACGCGCTCTCCAAACAACGGTAAGGACCCGTTGTGGGCGCGGCCCTTTCTCCCAGGAGGTGACGATGGGTCTCTTCGGCGACGCAATGAAGAACGCGGTTCCCGGGGGCAATCTCGCGACGCCGATCGCGGTCGCAGCCGGCGCGCTCATCCTCGGCAAGTTATTCAGCGGCGGCTCGTCATCCGCGCCGGCCCCTTCGCCCGCCGCGCAGCCGGCGCCGACCGACGCGCCTGCGGGCAGTGTCCTGGGCGGCCTCAGCGATCTCATCGGTAAGCTGACCGCGGGCGGCGCAGGGCCGCAGGTCAATTCCTGGGTCGGCCCGGGCGCGAACCAGCAAATTCAACCCGGGCAGCTCGGATCGGCGCTCGGCCAGAACACGCTGAACGAACTCGCGCAGCGCACCGGGATGAGCCAGCAGGATCTTCTCAAACAGCTCGCGGTCGTCTTGCCGCAACTCATCGATCACATGACGCCGGGCGGCCGGATGCCGACGTTGGCCGACTTCGAAAAGTAGTCCCGACGCGGGAAAGGCTTGAGAGGCCGGTCTCGCGGCCTGCCTTGCTTCGCGGCTGAGCGCGGCGACAACTGCATTCTCGCATTCAAGCCGAGAGCAGCTGACGGGGTGGCGTCGGCTTGAAGTCTTTTCCTCCTAAATTGAGCGACCTTTCTTGCGCCAAAACCGAAAAGCGTGCCGCAATTCAACAAGCCGTCAGTCCGTCCCGGTGCGAGGGTAGCGATCCGGACGAGGCGAGCGCTGGCAAAGAGCTTGCCGCGAGAATTGTTTTTACTGGAGGCGATCATGCTCAAGAGGCTCGATCCCCTATTGAACGCCGATCTCCTCCATGTTCTTGCTTCGATGGGGCATGGCGACGAGCTCGCGATCGTCGATGCGAATTTCCCCGCGGCTTCAATGGCGCGCCGCCTCGTCCGCATCGACGGCGCCGGAGCTCCGGCCGTGCTCTCCGCTTGTCTCTCCTTGATGCCGCTCGACACCTTCGTTGAGTGCCCCGCCTATCGGATGGAAGTCGTCCATGCTCCGGAAGAGATGCCCGAGGTGGCGCATGACTTTCAACGCGCCGTCGACGAGGCTGAACGACGCCATGTGCCGTTGGGCAGGATCGAAAGGTATGCGTTCTACGAGCGGGCGAAGCGCGCCTACGCTATCGTCGCCACTGGCGAAACGCGGTCCTACGGCTGCATCCTCTTGATCAGGGGCGTCGTTACCAGCGCCTGAAGGACGAGCAGCGTCTCATGCTCGGAAGCTGCCGATCAGTCTCTTCGCCGGAGGCGTGCCGCTTCAGGCGTCGTTGCGCCATTTAACCGAGCATCCCATGCTCGAGTGCTGCTCAGCGGGGCCTCGACCAGTGCTCGCAATGCTTTTCATCGCGTCGAAAAGCTCGCGGCCGGATCCCGGTACGCGCTGGAGGTTGCGCATCGCGTGGATGCGGCCACGGTATTGCAGTTTGAGATCGGCGTTAAAGCCAAAGAAATCAGGCGTGCATACGGCGCCATAGGCGCGCGTCACATCCTGGGTGCGGTCGATGACATAGGGAAACGGAAGCTTCTTCGCCTTCGCCAGCTCTCGCATCTTCTCGAACGAGTCCTCGCGATAGGCATCGGTGTCGTTCGGCATGATGGCTATGGCCCCGATACCAAGCGCCTTCAGCTCGCTCACGTCGCGAATGATGTCATCGAGAACGGCCTTCACATAGGGGCAATGGTTACAGATGAACATGACGAGCGTGCCGTTTGGACCGCGCACATCGGCAAGCCGGTAGTTGCGCCCATCCGTGCCCTCGAGTTCAAAATCCGCCGCGTTCGATCCAAGAGATACGCTGGATGGTGTCATCGCTGTGATGCCCTCGTGCCGCAACTCGATGCAGGACAATGCGCCGACGGGGGCAGCGGCTGCAAGGTCGATTCTGACAATTCAGTGAATTCGCTCGCCGCTTTTCGGCCGAATTCGCTGCAGTTCCACCGTTGCGCGACGAATCCTGCGCCACGCCGCGACTCCCTCAAAATGATTTTCCATGGAGAGTGCGTCGGCACGTTGTCCCGCAACCTCTGGAGCGCCGATCCCGTGGCGATTGACCAGTCGCAGCGCGGCGCGCCAGACGTCGGATTCGGAGAGCGCCCACAGACGCAACCGATGTTTGTCTTCGAGGGCACGAAGCCGCGTCTCAATTTCCGAAATATGCCCTGAGAGTATCCTCGCGTCCCTCGGGTCCATGATGGCGCCCAGCTCGGCACGGTAGTGCTTCAGATCGCGGCGCAGCCGATCACTTTCAGCAAGGTGGTCCATGTCGCCCTATCCCGCATCGCATTCGCAAAGTGCCGTTAAGTCTTTGTCCAGCATTGTTAACAGTTGGTAAAAAATCTCGGTTGTCACAATGAACCCGCCAAGAGCTCGCGAGGAGAAATGCAGCCCTCCGCCGCCTCGCGGAACGGGATCGGGCACGAAAATCACGAGGCCGCAACGGTCCGCCAACAATCATCGAGAAGCCTTCAATTACATAAAATACTCTGATAATTGTACTCAATTATTTGCTTTGTTTTGCAAGTAATTGTCTTAAATACTTTGAGAATCTTCGACTGTTACTATGATTATTCATTCTGTATTAAGCGCGATGCCAAACAATACTGCGCACACGCGCTTTCGACAACAGGCCAGCACGCTTGTTCCTCAAGCCCGGCGGTCGTCGATACAGGCGCGCAACTGAGCGTTCTCGACACAACCCCAATTCGCACTCAAATGGCAGTCTATAGGTTGGAAATTTTCGAGCGGCGCGAAGGCAGCGCAGCGGGCATCCCGACATTCCGTCTCAGGTTCCTCGCTGAGAACGATGCGGAAGCGATTGCCACGGCCAGAGCCATCTTCCAGGAGAATGGTCTCTCGCGCAGCAGGCAGCTTCGCCTCCACAGAGGCGATCAGCTCGTTTATGTATTTCCAGAGCCTGAGGAGCGTTGATCGGCGCGGGGCGCGCTTCACGTCCCCGAGCGGCCTCGCATTCGCCGACGGGGATCAAGCAATATTATACGCAAACCGCGGCTTGCGTATAACAAACTCATAAAAGCAGAAAACCATGAGGAACTGCCCGACTCACATCATCCCGGCGGGAACCTCTTCACGCCGCAGCGATGTCCGCTTCGCCCTGTTCAAAATCGTCCTCCAATGGTGCAGCGCTCAACAGGGGCTTTCCCATAGCTCGCTCTATCAGAGAAAGAAGCGAAGCTTTTCGCGCCTCATAAAAACCATCAAAATCGTTCGTCCGTAACGTGGAAGCCAGTATCAAGTGGCTCTCCAAGATCGCATCCATCCCCGTGTCATTGAGTTGCACCTGCCTATGATGCTGAATTTTGTTCAGATATTCTGATGGCGCCACTCCGCCAATCATACGATTAGCCTTATAAGAGATAGGCGTCTTGTTAATGATGGAATTCCATCGCCTCCGAGGAATTCCCTGCTTATGACACCAGACCTGAGGAAAAATGTGGTGAATGTCGAGCGCGACGCTTTCATCATCTAGCTCGCTGATGTTCGCCTTCCAAAAGAAGTCCTTGGCGCCGTCGCGAAGCACCAAGAGATTGATGCCCTTGTAAGCAGCGCTTAGCCGAGAGGACAGTCGGTCTAATCTGTCTGGGTTGAACGCCGCATCTGATACAGTCCGTGGCGGGTCCGCTTCCTTCTCGATCCAATTAAGCAATTCTTCTAGATCGTTTGCGATGCGAGTTTCAACAGCGCCGCCGTACAGCTCACCGAGCACACCACACCAGTACCACTGTGCTAGCTTTTCGTAGATACGGGGTTCAAGCCAACGCTCTTTGAGGATCGTCAACACAGCAGCGAGTGGCGTTATCTGAGTGCGGTACGGCAGGTCTCGCAGCTCAGTGAGGCATTCCTTTCGCAGAAATTTTGCTGCGTATCGAAACCCTTGCTCTACCTTGTCCGCCCACTCCTTATACGCCTCCAACTCAAGTTCGAGGATGTCCTCGCGTTTGGCACTTATGGGAGCTACCTGCCTTCCGGTTTTTCCCGCTGCAATGTCGGCGCGTCGCTCCTTTAAGGTGTCGAGGATTGTTATTGCCTGGAGGAAATCCGTTGCTTCAATACCGGCAAGCAACGGGTCGGCCGCTAGACGTTTATGTCGCGAGGAAACATTACGCTCAGTACTGCCGAACCACTCGTCACGCAGATTGTAGTTATCCGCTGCGTAGCTAGCCGTCACCAATTCGAAAACTGTTAGCGAAACACCGCCGGTGTTCACCTTCTCAAAAACAAGGCAGACCGCCTCTTTGGTTGTTTCCTTTTTGAGTTCGATGATAGGAAGCTCATAGGTGCGGAAAGCCTGCGATATCTGTTCGCGAAACGCCATGTATTGCGCGAAGGCGTCGGGAGCAATTTGGAACAGGCTTCGCTCCCACTCATCCGAATGCAATATCTCACTGCACGGAAAATATAGCTGCCGGCATTCAAGTTCGCGTGTGGAAAGGTTCAGTCTCACATCGCGACCGAAATTCGTCTTTTGTTTGTGGTCGGCATCTACCGCTATCAATGCCTGGTCAAGGCGTGCTGATCCTTCGAGGGCCGAAGGTATGTGGAAGTAGTAGTAGCGTTCGATCGGCTTTCCCTTCTCATCGGTGGTTTTGACCGGACCTTTAAGGGATAGAACTTGCGTAAGCGTGGTGAGCCGTTGCTGGCCGTCGAGGATCAGCAACTCGGGATCAGGTGGTGAGCCGGCGAAAGGAACATTCTCGACAGGCCGAACCTGAAAGCGAGCTGCACCGCCGTTTTGCAACAGCATGACCGCGCCGACAGGGAATGACCGCGCGACACTGATGATTAGACTCCGGACGTGGTCGTCATCCCAAATCCAACCACGCTGAAAATCTGGCAGTTGGATTTTGCCCTCGACGATATCTTTGAGAACAAGATGCAGTTGGCGCTTCGTACTATCGAATGTGCTCATCGACGTCCCCACTTCGCATACCCTTGTTTACTCGTCCAAAAAATATCTCATTCAGCACGTACAACTGCAAGGCGAAGCGGTGGTCTTTTCACTGCCGGCGGCAGCCTGCGCGTTTCCTTATGCCGCTCGTCAGGCAGTCACGCTGCCTGTAAGAGCCGAGAAGGACGACACATGTCGGGGAAGCCCGATCTTCTGCGGGTTTCTTTGAATTATGCAGGATTGACCGCCGGTAAAGTGATTTTGCGAGCAACCTCTGATTTAATTGGCGTCCCCGGGGTGACTCGAACACCCGACCCACAGTTTAGGAAACTGTTGCTCTATCCTGCTGAGCTACGGGGACGCACCAAAGAGGTTATAGCCAATGTCGCGCGAGATCGGCAATCTGACGTCGCGCACGCTGTCGTGCTCGCGCCATAATCGCGGGCGCAAGTGCGTACCGCCGATATCGATTTCCTTGTGCATGGGAGGGGAGTGAGCTCGATGGCTCGACGTGGCATTCTCTATTTCGCGATGATTTTTCTGTATTGGGCGGTTGCGCCGGCGGGCCCCGTTGCCGCCGCCGCCGACCCGCAGACGGTGGTGACGGACTTCGGCAACAACGCGCTCGCTATGCTCGGCGATCCGCATCTCACGCCTGAACAACGGCGCCAGCGCTTTCACGACCTCCTGGATCAGGATTTCGATTTCTCCCAAGTGGCGCGCTTCGTGCTTGGCCGTTACTGGCAGCCCGCGACCGCCGAGCAGCGCCAGCAATTCGCCGCCGCTTTCGAGAATTACGTGGTGGTGGCCTATTCGAACCGCTTCGACGATTTCATCGGCACCACCTTCAAGGTGACCAGCGAACGTCCGCAGAGCGCCGACATCGTGATCGTGCGCACCGACGTGACGCGCCGCGATGGCGGACCGCCCGCGCACGTGGATTGGCGCGTGAGCCAGGTCGGCGGTGCCTACAAAATCACCGAGGTCTCGATCGACGGCATCAGCATGTCGCTCACTCACCGCCAGGAGTTCGCGTCGGTGATGGAACGCAACGGCGGCAACGTCGCCGATCTGATCACGCAAATCGAGCAGCGCACAACGGCTGGCGCGGCCAGTGCCAAATGACGCGCGTTCGAGCTCCCGACCCCGTCAGAACTGACCGGGCTTGATGCGAAATACGTCAGGATTCTTTGGATCTTCGACGTAGAGAAGCTGAGCGAAGGGAATGCGCGGCGGAGTCGTGTTGGGATCGGGCTTCTCGCCCGCCTTCGGCGCTTGGGGCACGGTCCCGTATTGCAGTTGCACGGTGCGGCCCTTGTCGTCGACGCCCGCGAACAATAGAACGCTGCCATCGGAAAGCTGACCGTTGACGATGCGCCCCTCCGGCTTGAATTGCTGGCCCAGGAAGTAATTCTGCAAAAGCTGCGCGCCCGCCAGCACCGACGTCGAATTGGCGGAAGTCTCGCTCACGCCCGCGCCCCAGCGCAGCACCACCTGGAAAAGCCGCTTCTTGCTGTAGCCGAGAATATAGATGACGCGCACGTCGCCCGCCTCGGGGATCACGTCTTTGCCGGTAAACGAGAGGATTGTGGTGCGTTCGACGGCGTTGGTGTCGTGACTGATCCCGTTTTCCTTGACGTTGAAATCGGTCTCGATCGCTTTCTTGACCTCCGCCTCGGTCATGCCGAACTTGGCGGACCGGAAGCCCTCGACTTCATAGGGCTTGACCTCCGGCGCGACTGGGCCGGCCGAGGGCGCGGCCGGTTGCTGCGCCAGCGCTCTGCTTGCGACCAGGGTCAGTGCCGCGCCCAACACGAGGCGGCGACGAGGAATATCGGGCGCCGGTGCGCGCCCCCTTTCGCGTCGATCGTCGAGCATGTCATCCCGCATGAACTTGCCGCTCCTTCGCAATGTGCACGAGCTTCTCCCAGCCGCCAAGCGAGAGCAGATGCGCGTAGATGAGTTTGAGCCACCCTCGCGCGCGCCAATTTAGAAAGGTTTCCGCCGGCAGCAAATTTAATTTCGCTTCATCGACGATCTTGAATCCGCGCACCGTCACGCTCCGATCCGGCCCGATCTGTAGCTTGGCGTCGCCCCCGATCAGCAGCTCAGCCTGGGCGAGGCTGCGGCTAAACTCGCGTGTCGCTTCGTGCCGGCGCTGGTATTCGGAGCAGAACCGGAGCGCCTGCTTCGTGACCTCCCCCAACTCGCCTTTCTGGAACAGCGGATTCCGCTCGCTCTGTTCCAGGCAATCGGCGCCTTCATCGATCCAGAGCGTGAGCGCCTGCGTCTCGGGGTGCTGGGCAAAGAGGAACGGATACCGTTGCACATAGGCTGGAATATACGCGCCGGGGCGCCACAGGCCGTCCTCCTCGACCATCAAATTGACGCCGTCCTCGATCCCGACCACCGCGACCGGCGTCGGCGGTCCTGCATCGGTGAAGACGATCGGGTAGTCGCGCTGCGCCTCTGCGATCTCGGCGATGGTCACGGGAATCGCGTTCCCGAGCCGCGCAAACCCGAAGTTTCGCTCGCGCTTCAGCGACAATCCGCCATGCGATTGCGGCTGTAGCGCCGAGGGCCTGGCATAGAACAAAGGCAGCGCCGCGCTGCGTGCGGCCGCCGTCTGTTGCACCATTCAATCCCTTCCAGCGCTTCGCATGATCGGCCGGCGACGGTATTCCCGAAACGCCAGCGGGGCAAGAGCACGCGGCTTCGCCTTCATGGCGCGATCGCGATACCGCCACCCGACCGCACCAGCGTGCCGTGCCGTCCAAGCGCACTCAGCAGGGCGGCCTCTGCGCGCTCTGTCCATCGGCGGCTCTCTCTATAAAAAACGCGATGGCGGACATTGGCGGCAGGCGGCATCCCGCGCGCTTAGTCCGGCTGCCTGGTTCCGACGTCTCGCCTTCCCTCATTCCCAGGTCGCCTCTCGCCCGTTGCGGGAACCCACAAAAGTCCGCGCTCTTGATGAGAGAATAGCATCGCCGAGGCTCGATGATCGAAATACTTGCGTTGTAGAGTGTCGGCGTGAAAACTCGCGCCGCCCGGATGATCGGAAGCGCACGGAAGGAGGCTAACGCGCTAAAACAACGAGGATTTCCGATCTAGACCGTACCTTCCGCGGTGAACCGGTGCCGGTTTCGGCGGAAAATCCGCTAAGCCGCTTGCCAGATTGCGCGCCGGCATTCGTCGAGATAGCATTTCCTCAAAGCAAGGCGGGACGCCTCCCCGGAACCCCCTTAGAACTAGGTGCTCCGGGCCTTGGGTGATCCCCACTCAAGTCGAGAACAACTCTAATTCAGAGGGGAGACGTCCATGGTAGCAGCGACACAGGCAAGAGGCGGGAGTCCCGCCGGGCTCAATTTGCCTTTCATCATCGGCGCGTCGTCGGTCGGCACGCTGATCGAGTGGTATGATTTCTACCTCTATGGCGTGCTTGCCGTGTTCTTCAGCAAGCATTTCTTCTCGCCCGACATGGACCCCACGGTCGCGTTGATCGCGAGCCTGTTCGTGTTCTGGACCGGGTTCCTGGTGCGGCCGTTCGGCGCCATCTTTTTCGGCCATCTGGGCGACCTGATCGGCCGGAAATTCACCTTCATGCTGACCCTGCTACTGATGGGCGCCTCGACCTTCGTCGTCGGCCTGCTACCGGGCTATGCCTCGATCGGCAATCTGGCGCCGATCCTGCTCGTCTCGATGCGCGTCCTGCAGGGCTTGGCGCTCGGCGGCGAGTATGGCGGCGCGGCGACCTACATCGCCGAGCACGCGCCCGACGGACGGCGCGGCTTCTTCACCTCCTGGATCCAGACCACGGCGACGATGGGCATCGTTCTGGCGCTCCTTGTCATCCTGGCCTGCCGGCTCGCCTTCGGCGACGCAGCGTTCGGTGACTGGGGCTGGCGCGTGCCGTTCCTGATCTCCGCCGTGCTGGTCTGCCTGTCGGTCTACATCCGGCTCAAGCTCGAGGAATCGCCGCTCTATGCGCGTCTGAAGCAGCAGGGCAAGTCCTCGGCCAATCCGGCGCTCGAAAGCTTCAGCAGCGGCAAGAACTGGGGCCTCATCCTGTTCGCGCTGTTCGGCGCCACCGCGCCCGAAGGCGTGGTCTGGTACACCGGCCAGTTCTACGCGCTCTTCTATCTCACCACCGTGCTCAAGGTGAACTTCATCACGGTCTATGTCGTGATGATGGTGGCGTTGACGCTGGGCGCTCCGTTCTTCATCGTGTTCGGCGCGCTGTCCGACCGGATCGGCCGCCGCAACATCATGACGCTGGGCTTCGCACTGGCCGTGGTCTCGTACTGGCCGGTTTTCACCTGGCTCGGGACGTTCAAAGACAACCCGGTGATGCTGACCGTCCTGGTGTTCTACATGGTGATCCTGGTCACCATGGTGTACGGCCCGATCGCCGCCTTCCTGGTCGAGCTGTTCCCGGCCCGCATCCGCTATACGTCGATGTCGCTGCCCTACCATGTCGGCAATGGCGTGTTCGGCGGGTTGGTGCCGGCCGCCGGCGCATCGATCGCGGCGCTGACGGGCATCCCGCTCGGCGGCCTGTTCTATCCGATGGGGATCGCCGCGATCGGCGTCGTGGTCAGCCTCGGATTCCTGCGCCGGCCGTACCACCACGTGAAGATCTGGGACGAGGTGGGCGGCGCGCCGCCGTTGGTGCCCGACCAGCCGTAACGTCGCCATACCAAACAACTGCGGCCCGGGGGCGACTCCGGGCCGCTTCGTTTTGGGCTAAAGCCGCTCGATCTGCTCGGGAAAGGCGATCTCGATGGTCGGCCGCTGCGTGCCGTCGATGAAGCCGCGCACCCTGAGCCGCGCCCCCGCGAGCTGCATCGGATCGAGCCCGGCCTCGCGGCACCGCTTCAACGCATCGCCGCCGATCCGCAGCGAGAAGGCGGTGCGCCAATCCGGGCCGAAATTGACCCGGACGCTGCCGCCCGCGAAGGCGGTGTCCGCCACGGTCCCCTCGACGATCTGGAAGCTGCCGGCGTCGCGGGCCGCGTCCTCGGGCGTGCGGACGGCGAAGAACGGGCGCCGCCAGAGACCGCGCCGCGCCGTCCGCGCCGCCGCCTCCGCTGCCAGCAGCTCGGAAAGCCCGACGCGGGCATCGGCCGAGCCGTGCACCCGGGCGAGGCCGCGCCGCACGAGCTCGCGCTGCACCCAGCGTCCGCCGGCAAAAAGCTGCGCCACAATCCGCCCGCGCCGGTCGGTCGGCGCGCCGCCATAGCGAAGTTCGAGCGGCGCCCCCGCGACGAGCTTGGCGAGGGCAGCCTGGGCCCGCTTGGCGAGCGCCGCCTCGCCGCGCATCGCCGCCCCGGGCGTCTCGATCCCCGCCAGGCGAAGCTCCCGCCCGTCGGCCAGAGCCAGGGTCTCGCCGTCGATCAC
>DATIYT010000096.1:0-17408 GCA_035517495.1 Allostellaceae bacterium
GCCGGTCGGGCGTGACTTGGTGAAGCAAGGAATACCGGACAATCTGGTGTTGTCGACCAGGCGTGCCGCCGCGGTAGCGAATTTCCTGGTGGCCCAGGGGATCAACCCCAACATCGTCTCGGCCAAGGGCTTTGGCGATACACACCCGAAGGCGCCCAACGACACGCCGCAGGGGCGGGCCGCGAACCGCCGGATCGTGATTACGGTACAAGGACCGGGAGCCGCTCCGGCATCCTGATGCCGTGGTTCGGAGGAATCAGTGCGCAAGATATGACGCGGGGGTCATGGCATGGGCATGCGGCTCAATACAGCGACCGGCGCGCTCAGCGCGGCGATCGCGTTGCTGCTGGGTCTGTTACTGATGGCCTGTGGTTCGTCGACGATGACCTACACGCCGCAGGAAGGGAGTTACGCGGTCGGTTGTAACTACTCTGCCAACGTTGGGGCGTTGGACGGCTATTGCTCACGATGAGCGCAGAGACAGCGCGTAACGCGGGAGACTAGCATGCGAGTCACTCTTCCAGCTTCGAGCGCGACACAATGGTATTGCATGGTAGTCGGCGCGTTGCTTCTGGCATTGACGGCCTGCGGGGGCGGGGGCGGCGGAGACAGAGACGGCGGCGTGCCTGGGCAACACTACGCCGACGTCGCCGGCCAGATTCCACCGCCGGCGCCCGGCTTCGGGCGGATTTACTTCTATCGAATTTTTGACCCTTATGGTGGGAGTGTCGCGTTCATGCCGATCGACGTGAATGGCGCGCAGGCGGCGATGTCCCAGCCGGGGACGGTCTCGTACAAGGATTTCCCGGCGAATACGTACCTCGTCACGGTGAGTACTCCGGGTCTCTATCCCAGCCAGAACACGAACATCTATCTGGCGGCCGGCCAGACGGTTTACATACTGGTGCGATACAACAGCGACTTCAGCCAGGGTTTCACGTCAGGCAGCCCGTTCCTGCTTTCGATCGTCGATCCCGCGCAGGGGCAGGCCCAAATTCAGTCGCTAGCCTATTCCGCATCTCAGTAGCGGCAACGGATTTCTGTCACGAAGAGCGATCGTCAATGCGCAAGGATAAAGGCTTCAATAGGCGTGCAATCCTGGCGGCGCCCCTCATGTTGTCCGCCGCAACGCTGGTGAGACATCGGTCGTTGGCACAGGTGCCGCAGAGCACGCCCCTTACTTTGTGGAATGACGGTCCCGCCAAGCAAGCGATCTTCGAATTCATTCGCACAACCACCGACCAATCGAGTCCGAAATTCGTACCGCCCGACGAACGCATCGCCACATTCGATCAGGATGGGACGCTATGGGTCGAGCACCCCATGTACACGCAAGTGATCTACTGCCTGGAGCGTGTCCCCGCCGTGGCGGCAAAAAAGCCTGAACTGAAGAAGGTCGAGCCGTTCAAGACCGTCCTCTCAGGCGATCGAGAGGCGATGGCCAAATTAACGATGCCCGAGCTCGAAAAGATTCTTGTGGCCACGCTCACCGGCATGACGACGGATGAGTTCGTCGCTGATGTGCGGCAATGGCTAGGAAGCGCCAAGCACCCGCGCTGGAACAGGCTCTACACCGATCTCGTCTATCAGCCGATGCTTGAGCTTCTGCAACATCTGCGCGGCAACGGCTACAAGACCTATATCGTTACCGGCGGCGGTCAGGATTTTGTGCGCGTCTACTCAGAGCGGGTCTATGGCATTCCGCCCGAAGAGGTCGTCGGAACCGCCGGAGGAACGAAGTTTGGTTATGACAAGGACGGCAAACCGGTCCTCACCAAGGAACCCAAGCTTCTCTTGAACGACGACAATGCGGGCAAACCCGAGGGTATCCATCTCATGATTGGGCGACGCCCGCGCTTCTCTATTGGCAATTCGACCGGCGACCGGCAAATGCTGGAGTACACCGGTGCCGGCGACGGCGCACGCCTCATGATGCTCGTCTTGCACGACGATGCGAAGCGCGAATACGCTTACGGTCCGGCGAACGGGCTTCCTGATACTAAAATCGGCACGTTCACCCAGGCACTCCTTGACGAGGCAAAGAAGAACGCCTGGACTGTCGTTAGCATGAAAAATGACTGGAGCCGTATCTTCGCCTTTGAGTAGGGGCGCCGCGGCAATCGTGGCGCCAACGCATGAGCGCGGGAGGCCCGACATGGCAAGTGAACGCAAGCACGACTTCAAAGCCAGAGTGATTCATGAAATCAAGCAGCTCTTCTTCATGTTCTTTTATCTTTGGCTGGTGTGTGGCCTGTTCGTGCTCAACCAGACTGTGATCCTGGGGGAGAGAAACATAACGTATGTGGCCGTGCATGGCGTTGCCTTGCTGAATGCGCTGGTGCTGGCGAAAGTCATGCTCATCGCCGAAGATTTGAGAATTGGAAATCGCTTCGCGCAGCGGGCTCTGATCTATCCCATTCTCTACAAGGCCGCCGTCTTTTCGATTTTGTTCATAGTGGCCTACACCCTGGAAAAGGTGATCGTAGGGTATTTTGGGGGCGAATCTGCTTCCGCTTCACTTCCCTATCTCGGCAGCAACACCCTGAGGGGAGTGGCCTGCGTCTGGGCCATACTGTTCGTCTCCTTGATCCCGTTCTTCACGATCAGGGAGATCGGGCGCGTGATCGGAGCGCGAGAGCTGTGGAATCTCGTGTTCCGCCGCGGGACGCGCGTGTACACGCTGACGTCGACGCCGCAATAGTGACGCCGCTGCTCCGCTCTTTGGGCTAAGATGGCCTGAGATCCGAGGGATCAATGGCTGCGCAACCAGTGGCTCCGAATGGCCTTCTGGAACGCCTGGAAAGATGGCGATCGAGAGTCCGCGAGCCCGCGTTGACGCTTCTGCTTGTCATCGAGTTTCTCGTGATCTTCGTGCTGATTCCGTTCTACGGCATGTCGGTCTATACGCTGCGCTCGACTCATGTGCCGATCGCTTCCGGGTTGGCAGTCGCGACTGTCGCAGCAATCGCGCGCGGCCGTATCGCGCTCATCCTGACCTTGTTCTCGGTGGCGATTGCCATAGGCGCCGACATCTTGCGCTATGAGTGGCCGTCTCACCTCAGCGCCCTGACGTTTCTTTTTGCGGCGCTGGCCTTCCTCTTCATTGTCACCGGGGTCGTCGGACAGGTCGTGTTCGGGCCCGGCCGAGTAACCTCACACCGCGTCCAAGGCGCGGTGGTGCTTTATCTGCATTTCGCGCTGATCTTCGCCTATGTCTATGCGCTCGTGCTTTTCCTTGTGCCCGGCGCATTTGGAGAGTTGGTTGTCACGACGGATGAATTGGTCGGCGGCAAGCTCCTTTATTTCAGTTTCACCACACTCACCACCGTGGGCTACGGCGACATCGTGCCGCTGCATCCATTTGCGCGCAGCATCGCCAACCTCGAAGCGATTATCGGGCAATTGTATCCGGCGACCTTGCTGGCGCGGATTGTAACGCTTGAAGTCGCCGCGCGTCGCGAATGAATACGCGAGCACTGCCCCCGAGCCCCTTGTCAGTCCTTGCCTTTGATCCAAATCAAACCGCAGGTACGTGTTGTCTCTAACTTGGGCCGCTCTCTTTAGCGATGGGGCTTTGGGGCGGGGATGTGATGGTCGCAAAGTCAGCGGGAATGGCAAACGGCGCACCGGGTCTCGCCCTCGACCACGCGGAGTCGGGTGTTCTCCGGCTGCATCTCGCCGGCGAGTGGAAACTCAAAAGCGGTCTTCCGACCCCCGCGGTGGTCGAGAAGCAACTCCAATCCGCGGGCGGGTTCAACCGCCTTGCTCTTGATGCATCGGACCTCGGCGATTGGGACAGCGGGCTGCTCGCGTTCCTGGTCGGCATCCAGGAACTTTGCCGCGAGCACAAGGTCGATCTCGATCCTGGCAATCTCCCCGAAGGCGCGCGCCGGCTGCTGGCGCTCGCGACTGCCGTACCCGAGCGTCAGGGCGCGCGTCGGACGGCATCGCGCCCCGATTTCCTGTCTTTGGTCGGCAATGAGTCCGTGACGCTTTGGCGCTCGGCCGGCGAGATGATGGCGTTCATCGGCGAGGCCATGCAGTCCTTCGGCAAGCTCATCATGGGGCGTGCTCGGTTTCGGTTTTCGGACCTGGTGGACATCATCTACGAGTGCGGCGCAGCCGCGCTCCCCATCGTCACGCTGATATCATTCCTGGTGGGCCTGATCCTGGCGTTCGTCGGCGCGATCCAGCTCCAGCAATTCGGCGCGCAAATCTACGTCGCCGACCTCGTCGGCATCGCCATGGCGCGCGAGATGGGCGCGCTCATGACCGGGATCATCATGTCGGGCCGGACCGGCGCGGCGTTCGCCGCCCAGCTCGGCACCATGCAAGTCAACGAGGAGATCGACGCGCTCACGACCTTCGGACTCTCGCCGATGGAGTTTCTCGTCCTGCCGCGCATGATCGCACTCATCCTGATGATGCCGCTGTTGGCCATCTATGCCGATCTCATGGGAATTCTGGGCGGCGGTCTGGTCGGCGTGGGTTTGCTCAAGATAACCGTGACGCAGTATGTCAACGAGACGCTCAACGCCGTGCATCTCGTCGATTTTGCCGTGGGCATCGTCAAGAGCGCCGTGTTTGGGGTCCTGGTCGCGCTTTCCGGCTGCATGCGCGGCATTCAATGCGGGCGCAGCGCCTCCGCTGTCGGTCTCGCCGCCACCTCCGCGGTGGTGACCAGCATCGTCCTCATCATAATAACCGACGGCATCTTCGCGGTGCTGACCAATGCCCTCGGCATCTGATCAATCACCGGCCGCGAACGGCGCCGCGCACACGCCCGAGGCGCACATCACCGTGCGCAATCTCGACATGGCCTATGGCGACTTCGTGATCCAGCGCAATCTCAATTTTGCTATCCGCCGCGGCGACATCTTCATCATCATGGGCGGCAGCGGCTGCGGCAAGAGCACGTTGTTGAAGCACCTGGTCGGCTTGATGCCGCCGGCGCGCGGCGACGTGTTCTTCGGCGAGCAGAACTTCTGGCACGCGGACCCGGCCGAGCAGGAACGAATCATGCATCGCTTCGGCATTCTCTATCAGAGCGGGGCGCTTTGGAGCTCGATGACGCTTGCCGAAAATATAGGACTGCCGCTCGGCGAATTCACCGACCTCAACCCTGCCGAGATTCGCCGCGTCGCGTCGCTCAAAATGGCGCTGGTGGGGCTTGCGGGATTCGAGGACTTTTATCCCTCGGAGATCAGCGGCGGCATGCGCAAGCGCGCGGGCCTTGCGCGCGCCATGGCGCTCGACCCGGAGATCCTCTTTTTCGACGAGCCGTCGGCCGGCCTCGACCCCATCAGCTCCCATATGCTCGACGAACTAATCCTCGAGCTGCGCGACAGCTTGGGCGCCACGATCGCGATCGTGACGCACGAACTGCCGAGCATATTCGCCATCGGCAATAACTCGGTGTTCCTAGACGCCGATACAAAGACGATGATCGCCCAGGGCGATCCGAAAGAGCTGCGCGATCACTGTCCCGATCCGAAGGTGCGCAATTTCCTGATGCGCGGTGAGCTCGAAGCCAAGACCAAGTCGGAAGCGGGATAGGAGCGAGGCGATGGCCACGAAAACCAATCCCAAGATTATCGGCGGCTTCGTGGTGGGCGCCATCGCGCTAACCGTCGCCGGCTTGCTCGCCTTCGGCGGTGGAAGTTACTTCAAGCCCACAAGCAGGGCGGTTCTGTTTTTCGAAGGGCAGTCCCTCGCCGGCCTTGACGTTGGTTCACCCGTGACCTTTCGAGGCATCAAAGTCGGGAACGTCACGAACATCAAACTCGAATACGACGTGGCGGCGCAGCACCTCTACATTCCCGTTTACATACAGATCGATCCGGACAAATTTCAGCTCCTCAATGGAGAGCGCAGCGAAAACAATATCCAAACATTGGTCCAGCGCGGTTTGCGCGCGCAGCTCGAAGTCCAATCGCTCGTGACCGGGCAGGTGAACGTCAATTTCGATTTTCATCCGGGCACTCCGATCACGCTGACCGGCCTCGACAGGAGTGTCCAGGAATTGCCGACGGTGCCGTCGGAATTGTCTGCCTTGAAAGCGAGTGTCGCGGGCGCGCTCGACCGGATCAGCAAGCTGCCGCTCGAGAAGATCGCCGATGAGCTCAGCAATGTTCTGCAATCCGCCGACAGCACGCTGAAAGATGTCGACGCGCAGGTGAAGCCGCTCGGCGAGAGCTTCAAGTCAACATCGGATCAAGCGGGGCAAGTGCTGGCCAATATAGACGCGCAGTTGAAGCCGCTCGCCGAAAGCCTCAGAGCCACCTCGGAGCAAGCAAACAAGTTGCTCTCCAACGCAGACGCGGATCTGCCGCAACTCGTGGCTGCCGCGCAACAGGTGATGAAGTCGGCGAACATCGCCCTCAGCCAGGCGGATCAGACGCTCCGCGCCGCGCAGAACGTGGTATCGCCGGACGCGCCGGTTTTCTATGAAATCACCTCGACGCTGCGTGAGATCAAGAGCGCCGCGTCGTCGCTCCGTCTCCTCGCCGAATACCTCGAACGCAACCCCAACGCCCTGCTGACCGGAAAGAAATAATCAGATCGGGAACGGCCATGCGCTCCTTAAGTGCCTTCGTACTTGCCGTCAGTTTTGCGCTTGCGATGCTCTCAGGCTGCAGCAACAAGGCGACGCGGACCTATGTGTTGACCGCCGACGTCGAACAGTCGGGTGCGGCCTCTCCGCAAGGAATTCCGATCGGCGTCGGCCCGGTGACGCTGCCGAAATATCTGGATCGGCTGCAGATGGTCACGCGATCGGGAGGCAACAGTCTCAATCAAGCCGATCTCGATCAGTGGGGCGGCGATCTCTCCGACAACATCACGCGCGTGCTCGCGATCAACCTGGCCAATCTTCTCAAGACCGATCGCGTTTCGCTCTACCCGTGGACCGACCGCGCTCCCATCGATTACCAGGTGGCCGTCACCATTGTGAACTTCGAGCAGGAGCCGGATGGAACCGTCATGCTCGATGCGTTTTGGAGCCTGGTCAACCCGAGCGATGGAAAAGTTCTTGTCATGCGCCGCTCGACCTACCGCGAGACCGGGGCACCGATCGCCGCGACAAACACCGGCGACACGGCTGCGCATTCCTATGACGCGGTCGCAGCCGCCATGAGCCGCGATCTCGAGGCACTGAGCCGCGATGTCGCCAACGAGATCAAGACGCGAAGGGGGGCTTAAGCGATGGTCGCAACTTGCAAGTAGAACCGGAATTTCACGACTTCTGCTATTGATCGAGATCAAGATTGCCCTAACCATTTTTCTGTATAGTGTTGTTGGCTATAGGGGATCAACGCGTGGACACGCACCTGAATACTATCGCCGGGCGCATTCGCTGCCCGTCAGCGGTGCTGCGGATCAGCGCGTTCGTTCTGCTGATGGGCGCCGCGGTTCTTCCGGCGCGCGCGCAGCAGCTCCTGGGCCAACCACCGGGCGACCCGACGGGAACCAAGCTTCTCGCGCAACAGCCTCCGGGCCTATCGACCGACCCGACGGGGATCAAGCTTCTCGCGCAACAGCCACCGGGCCTACCAACCGATCCTGTCCTTGCGCAACAGCTCCCTGGCCAGCCCCCGACGAATTCGACGGGGATCGAGATTCTCGTCACGCCCTATCTCTGGATGCCCTGGGTTTCCGCCAACGTGCATCCCTCGATCGCGCGGCTACCGGGATTGCCGAGCGCATCGGGCACCGTGGACGCGGGCACGGTCATCAGCCATCTCACCTGGGTACCGTTCATGGGAGAGGCCGAGTTCCGCAGCGGCCCCTACGGCCTCATCACCGACTATATTCACGCGCCGTTCAAAGCAGGGATCAGCACGCCCAACCTTACCTTTGGCGGCTCCAACGAGGGACTGACCCTGAATACGGGGACCGGGATGTTCATGTATCGGCTCTTCTCCGATCCCGATCAGTATCTCGACATCGGTGCCGGGCTGCGCGCCTGGGGCATCGGCGGCGATCTGTCATTGAACCAGCGGCTGCTCCCTGTGCCGCTCCCTCCCGTCAGCGTCAGCAAAGGCGGTGCCTGGGTCGATGCGCTCGCGGGCGCGCGCTTTCACGGGGAACTCGGGAACGGCTTCGGCGCCACCGCCTACGGCGATATCGGCGCCGGAGGGGCCAGCCTCGATTGGCAGGCGATTGCTACCCTCGATTACAAGGTGCAGCCCGGCTTCGACGTGCATGCGGGATTTCGCGCCATGAACTTCAACCAGAGCGGCCCGCTCTCCAGCTTCAACGTGCACATGTACGGGCCCATCCTCGCCGCCACTTTCCACTTTTGGCCGTAAAGTGAGCTCGAATACATGAGCACGCGGTCATCCGAGCGAGCCCGCGATCCCAGCATAGACGCCGAAGCCGGCCGCGAGAAATAGGACCAGGCCCGCGACAATCGCATAGCCGCCCTTGAGCCGATCGGACGGCGGCAAGGCGATGCATGCGAGCCGGTAGAGGAAACCCAGCACCACCGGCAGCAGCAGCGCGTTGATCACGCCGAACGCGATCGCAAGACGCACGAGATTGACGCCCGATACGACGAGACCGCCACCCGCGAGCAGAATGACGGCGAAGGCAACGTAGAACCAAGGGGCTTCGGCCGGATTGTCCTTCAACGAATGCTTGACGCCTATCAGTTCGCCAATCGACCAAGCAGCGGTCAGGCACACCACAACCGTCGCGACCAGCGCTCCCCCGCTAAGCCCCAGCGCGAACACCACGCGACCGACCGTATCGCCGAGGGTCGGCACGAGCGCCATCGCTATTTGCGACACGCTCTGCAAACCCGTGTCGGGACCCTCGCGCCCGAGGGTCGCCGCCGCGGCGACCACGATCGCGGCGGTGATCACCTGGCAGAACACGGCACCAATGAAGGTATCGAGCCGCGCCGCACTCCTGTGCTCGCGCACAAGTCCTTTGTCGACGATCGCGGATTGCTGGTAGACGACGATCCACGGGATGATGCTGGTGCCGAGGTTCGCGGCCGAAAGATAGAGGAAGCCCGGATCCGTCAGGGGCGCCTCGCGCATCTGCGCGAGCATCTGACCGAAGGACGGATGGGCCGTCCAAGCGACCACCAAGAACGCCAATTCGAACAGGCCGAGGCCGATCGCGATCCGCTCGACCAAGCGATAGGAGCCTGTGCACACCATCAGAAAGATGACCGCGGCCGTCACCGCGATCGTTCCCCAAACGGGTATGCCGAACACCTGTCCGGCGCCGGCAAGGCCGCTCATCTGGGTCACCAGCGCGCCAAAGCAGCTCACCACCAGGGCGACGATCGAAAGGAATGCCCAGAACCGGCCGAAACTCTGTCGCACGAGTTGGGCATAGCCTTTTCGCGTGCCCAGGCCCAGCCGAACGGTCAGCTCCTGTACCAAATAGAGGATTGGGATCAGCAGGAACTGCAACAGCAGCAGCCGGTAACCCCACTGTGCGCCGCTCTGTGCCGCCGTGATGATGCTTCCGGCATCGGTATTCGCGAGCTGCGCCACAAGCCCAGGCCCGGCGACAAGGAGAAACCCGCGCCAACTGAGAGCGCCCCGCGATATCGGGATGCGGTCGTCGATCTGGCGGCCGGTGAGATCGTCCTTCATTCCGGGCCTCCCCGCCCGATTGTGCATTGAACACGGAAACACCTGGCTCGGCGAGAGGAGCGAGGCACACGCACTCGCGCGTGCATCCGCCTGCGCTTGATCCAGATCAAAACCCCTTGCGGCACGCACCTTACTTTAATCGCGAGATGCGCCTGCATGCGGGCGAACGGAGGGAGCTCCATTCCATGAATCCTCGTACGCTGTTCCTGTCGACGTTCTCGACCATGGCATTGGCGGTGGCGATGCTGCTCCCGGCGGTGGCGCAGCAGGTCATGGGAACACCGGGCTCACCCGATGCGACGATAACCATTGATGGCCATGTCTTGCCGCCGCCGCCGCAGAGATTCGGCGGCGACATCGAGCTCAATGCGGATCAGTCGAAGCCATACTGGCCCGCGCGGGTTGTGCCTCCCAAAGGCGCGCCCAACATTCTGCTGATCATGACCGACGATGTGGGCTTTGCGGCGCCCAGCACCTTTGGCGGCGTGATCCCGACGCCGGCGCTCGATCGCATCGCGCAGAACGGGCTGCGCTACACCAACTTCCACACGACCTCGCTCTGCTCGCCCACGCGCGCGGCGCTGATCACTGGGCGCAACCACCACTCCGTGGGATTCGGCGTCATCTCGGAGCAATCCACCGGCTACCCCGGCTACAACAGCATCATCCCCAAGGACAGCGCCACGATCGGCCGCATCCTGCTGGAAAACGGCTATCGCACATCCTGGTTCGGCAAGGACCACAACACACCCACCTACACGGCGAGCCAGGCCGGCCCCTTCGATCAGTGGCCGCTCGGCATGGGCTTCGAGTACTTCTACGGCTTCGTCGGTGGCGACAGCAGCCAGTGGGAACCGAATCTCTTCCGAAACACCACCGCGATCTATCCCTATATCGGCCATCCCGGATGGAACTTGGAGACGGCGATGGCGGATGACGCCATTCACTGGCTCAATCAATTGAACGACATCGATCCAACGATGCCGTTCTTCCTTTACTACGTACCGGGTGCCACGCACGCGCCGCATCACGCGACGCCGGAGTGGATCAAGACTATCAGCGACCTGCACCTCTTCGACAAGGGGTGGAATGCGCTGCGCGATCAGATCTTCGCGAACCAAAAGAAGCTCGGCGTGATCCCCGCCGATGCGCAGCTCACGCCCTGGCCGGACAACCTGATCCCGAAGTGGGATTCGCTGAGCGACGTCGAGAAGAAGCTGTACATCCGCCAAGCCGATGTCTACGGCGCCTACCTCGCCTACGCCGATCACGAGATCGGACGGGTGATCCAGGCAGTCCAGGATATGGGCAAGCTCGACAATACGCTGATCATCTTTATCAGCGGTGACAACGGCGCGTCGGCGGAAGGCACGCTGCACGGTACGCCCAGCGAAGTCATGGCGTTCAACGGCGTCGATCTTCCGGCCGCCGAGCAGATGAAGTGGTATGACGTCTGGGGCACCGACCAGACCTATAACCACATGTCCGTGGGATGGGCCTGGGCCTTCGACACCCCTTACAAGTGGACCAAGCAGATTCCGTCCTTCTTCGGCGGCACCCGCAACGGCATGGCGATCTCGTGGCCGGCGAAGATCACCGACAAGGGCGGCATCCGCTGGCAGTTCTCCCACGTCATCGACATCGTGCCGACGCTCTTGGAGGTGACGGGCATTCCAGCGCCGGACATGGTGGACGGCATCGGACAGAAGCCTATCGAGGGCGTGAGCCTCGCCTACACTTTCGACAAGGCCAATGCCGACGCGCCCACACGACACAAGACGCAGTACTTCGAAATGTTCGGCGTCCAGGGGCTCTATAACGACGGCTGGATGCTGAGCGCAGTACCGACCCGTGCGCCTTGGGAACTGCTGGGGAAGGCCATTACCGACCCCGCCAGCGCCTACAAGTTCGAGCTGTACGACGTTCACAAGGATTGGACGCAGTACACGGACGTCTCCCAAGCCAATCCGCGCAAGATGAAGGAGATGACGGACCTGATGTTCGCGGAGTTCGCGAAATATCAGGTGCTGCCGCTGGATGCCTCGGTAGCGACACGCCTGGTGGCACCACGACCGAACCTGACAGCGGGACGAAAGGTGTTCACGTATAGCGGCGAACCGATGACCGGGATCCCTTACAGCACGGCGCCGAACCTGCTCAACACGTCGTACACGATCACGGCGGAGATCGAGGTGCCGCAAGGTGGCGGCGAAGGCAACATCGTGAGCCAAGCCGGGCGCATGGGCGGCTACGGGTTGTACCTGGTGAAGGGCAAGCCGGTCTTCACATGGAACCTGCTCGACCTGAAGCGAGTGCGCTGGGAAGGTCCAGACGTGCTCAGTGCCGGCAAGCACACGCTCGAATACGACTTCAAGTATGACGGCCTCGGCTTCGCGACCTTAGCCTTCAACAATCTGAGCGGCCTTGGCCGATCCGGCACCGGCACTTTCAAAGTGGATGGCAAAGTGGTGTCCACTCAGACCTTGGACCGTACCATCCCACTGACGCTGCCGATCGACGAGACCTTTGATATCGGCTCGAAGACGGGAACGCCCGTGGACGATCAGGACTACCAAGTGCCGTTCGCCTTCACGGGCAAGATCGCCAAGGTCACGATCTCCCTTGAGCCGCCGCAGCTAACACCGGACGACCTGAAGAAATTACAGGAGGCCTATCGCGCGGCGCAGGACGCGAACTAAATCATTTCACCTCTGGAGAAGCATTTCGAAACCGAATGCAGGGGCGAAAGGATTGGCCATGATGAGACGTATTCTTGTGCTTACGCTGGCGACCGGGCTCATTGGCCTCGGCATCGCCGGCACCCATGCGCAGCAATACCCGATGTTGGACCAAGTTGCGAACAAGGTCGTGCAGAATTATCAGTCCATGAGCTGCGAGCAGATCGAGGCGAAGCGGGCCCATCCGCAGGTCAGCGAGATGGAAGCACGCGTCGTGCGTCTGCTGCACGAAGATGCGAATATGCGGCAGGAGTTCTTGAACCGTGTCGCCGGGCCGATTGCAAACAAGCTGTTTGAATGCAACCTGATCCCCTAAGCGAGCGCTTCCAGAAGCGCTCACTTGGAGGCATGCTGCAGCTAGGAGGTTTCGTCATGACCAAAGCGAGCCTCGGACTTGCTGCGGCGCTAGTTCTGATGACCGCCGCCGCAAGCGCGCAGCAGAGCGCGACCCCGGCCCCGAGCCGGCCGGCGATCGACCCGAAGGCGCTGCAAATCCTGCACGCCGCCTGCGACACGCTCAGCAAGGCGCAGACGATGTCGTTCACCGCCGTGGACACTTACGAGCGCGCGGCGCGCAACGGCCAGCCGCTCTACTACACCAACGAGAGCAAGGTAACGTTGCAGCGGCCTGACAAGTTGCGCGTCATCAAGATCGGCGACGGCGTCCCCGACGAATTCTATTACGACGGCAAGGTCATGATGGCCTTTATACCCTCCGCCAATCTCGTCGCTGCCGCCAACGCTCCGTCAACGGTCGATGCCATGCTCGATGCGGCGTGGGATGTGGGTGGCATCTACTTCCCCTTTGCCGACGTGCTCGTCTCTCAGCCCTGCGCGGTATTGGATAAGAACCTGACCTCGGCGTTCTACATCGGCCAATCGGTCGTGGTCGGCGGCACGACGACCGACATGGTCGCGATCGCCGGCGACGGCTTGCAGGCGGAGTTGTGGATCGGCGCGAGCGATCATCTGCCGAGAATGATACGCGTGGTCTACCCGAAGGAACCGGCTCAAGCGCGCTACCAGACCGACTACTCGGATTGGAAGCTCGGAGCACCGGTCGCCGCGACGTCGTTCAAGTCGGATAAGGCCGCAGGGGCCGCGCACATCGCCTTCCAGCCGCCTCCGCTCAGCACGCCACCGGGCGGGCCGGCTGCCGCTGGCGATACACCGAAGAAACAGTGAGCCGGGGGCGACAGAAGGAGCGAGCGATGCGAATCACAGGGATCGCGGCAACCGCTGCAATCGCACTCGCGCTATCGGCGCAGCCGGGTCTGGCTTGGTTCCACGGCGGCGGCGGTGCCGGCGGCTTTGGCGGCGGTGGTTTTCACGGCTTTAGCGGCGCCAGCAGCTTTCACGGCTATAGCGGCAGCAGTTGGCACAGTGACCCCGGTGGCGGATACACGCATACCGGCGATGCCGGCGGCTGGGACCATTCAACGAGCGTTAGTTCCGAGGGCGTCGCGCACACGAGTGATGCCGGCGGCTACGAGCATGGGACCGCCGCGAACAGCTACGGCGCCTATCACGCGAGCGACGCCGGCGGTTACTACCACAGCACGGCGGCGAGCGACGGCACTGTCGAGCACACCGGTTGGAACGGCACCACGACGGAATCCTATGGCGACTACTATCATCAGCCGAGCACGGTGAACTATTACGGCGCCTCCGGCTGCTGGGATTGCGGCTCGGGCTGGGGCTATGCCGGAGCCGCATTGGCCGGAGCCGCCGTCGCGACTGCGGCGACAGCGACCGCGGCCTCCGTGAACAACACGTATGCCTACAACGCCGGCGTGGCCGCCGGCGCGTCGTCGGTGGCAGCGCCAGCCGCAACCGGCGCGACCTTCGCTGCTCTGCCGCACGGCTGCACCTACACGCCGACGGGCGGCAATCCGTTTTACTATTGCTCCGGCGGCGGCGGATATTGGCTCAAGCCGTACTATGGCGCGAACGGCGTCTACTACGAAGGCGTTGCCGCACCCTAGCCAGTTATTTCGCGGCCGGCTTGGAAGAGTGAGTCCGCAGCTCCTCGATCAAATGCGCGAGGTTGGGATCGGCGGGCTCGATTTCTTTTAGCCGCTCGGCGTACCGGAGCGCGGCGTCGAAGTCGCGGGCATCTTGGTTGATGGTAATAAGCGCCGCGAGCGTGTCTTGATCGGCCGGGTGCTTTTCGAGATTGGCCTTGAGCGTCACGATCGCATCCTCGTGCCGTCCCGCCGAATCCAGCGCAACCGCATAGACATACGCGTATCGAGCCTCGTCCGGTGCCAGCGCGGCGGCTTGGCCGAGCTCGCCGAGCGCGTCTGTGGACCGCTTCAGACGAACGAGGCTCAAGCCCAGCGCGTAGTGCAAACCAGCGTCTTTCGGCGAGAGTGCGAGCGCGGTTTGCAGCACCGCTTCTCCCTCGCTCTCTCGTCCCTCCGCGCGGTAGAGATCGGCGAGATTGATCGCCGCCGGCGAGTATTGCGGACTCGACTTGAGCGCGGCCTCAAATTCCGCTTCCGCCTCGGCGAGCTGGCCGCGCCGCGCATAGAAACCGCCGAGCATGCTGCGGGATTCCGGGCGATCGGCGTTCAGCCGTTGCGCCGCGACGAATTCGGCGGCGGCGCGATCGAAGCTCGCGCGGTCGGCTGCGGACATGCTCGCTTCCGGAACCGATGCAAGCAAGGAGGCCGCTCTGATGCGAACCCCGCGCACGGGATCATGGAGCAGCGGCACCACAAGCTGCGAGACCTGCGCGGCTACGACATTGTCCAGCATGTCGAGGGCGCCGATCCGGACCATCGGATCCGGATCGACGAGGCTGCGGCGCGCCAAATCGAGATTGGAAGGCGAGAGCCGCGCAGCGAGCTCGGTCAACGCGCTCGAGCGCACGAACCCGGCAGTTGCCGTATCGGCAGCAGTCGCCGCGAGGAGCTGTGCCGCGTCGGCATGATCCTTCCACGCCGCATCGAAGGCTTCGGCGAAGTGCTGGAATCCCTCGCGCTTCGCCCCGAACCAACTTTCGACCGCGGTGGCGGCCCATTGCGCAGACTTGACCCGATGGCAATCGTTGCAGGGATTGGGCGTTCCAACGGTGACCGAGAGATCGGGCCGCGGGACGCGGAGGCTGTGATCGTGCCTGAGGTCAACGACCATGTAGGTGCGCACGGGCATGTGGCAGGAAGTGCACGCGAGCGGCGGTTCCACTCCCTGATGGTGACTGTGAGCGGCGGTCTCGTACTTCTCGGGCACGTGACACTGCAGACAGACGCCATCGCCGGAAGCCCTAAGAACGGCACTGTGCGGATCGTGGCAATCGCTGCAGGTGACGCCAGCCGCGAACATCTTGCTCTCCTTGAAGGAGCCATAGTTGTAAGTCTCCTCTCGGTCGAGCATCTGGCCATCCGCGGAATAGAGCCCATGCGCCAGCGTCGCGACGGCGTGGGTATCCGAGAGCCAAAGTCCGGGGACCCAATCCTCCGAGAATTTGCCGCTTCGCGCGTGGCAGAGGCCGCAGGTCTCGACCTCCTTGCGCAGGAGAGCGGGTGCCCTGCTGCGTTCAGGCTGCCCGCCCGTCGAATTGTGATTCCAGCTCACGCCACCGCGCTCGTCGAACCGTACCACCAGGCCCATCGTGGGATCGTCGCTCTCGCCAAAGTGAACCCAGCTTTGCCGCCGTTGCGCCCATGCCACGTGACGCGAGCCCTGCCCGTGACAGGCCTCGCATCCGACGCTTATCTCGGCGGTGGTCGTGGCGAAGCGATCAAGCGATGCGTCGTAATTCTTGTGCACGCCGGTCGAGTGACATTCCGCGCACATGAAATTCCAGTTCTGGTTCAGCTTGGTCCAGTGCAGCAAGTCGTCGTATTTGATGTCTTCGTCCGGATACAGGTGGAACCAGCGCTGCCCGCCACGCTCCTTGGGACGGCTGTCCCACGCGATCGAGAGCGCCTGCAGACGGCCATCAGGAAATTCGATCAGGTACTGCTGCAGCGGATAGACGCCGAAGGTGAATTTGACCTCGAACGTCCCGAGCTTGCCGTCGGATCCATCGGTCTCGGTGAAAAACTTCCCGTCCTTGCGGAAGAACCGGGAATGCACGCCGTAATAATCGAATACAGCGTCATTGAAATCACCGAGCACCGATCGATCGGTTGCGTGATCCATCGCGAGCTTGTGGTGCGAGCCGCTCCAAAGCTCCGCCTCGGAGCGATGGCAGCGGGCGCAGGTCCCACTGCCCACGAACGCCGGTGACCCTTCAGTAGACAGGAGCGTCGACGGCATTCGCACGTATAGAAACGCGAGCCCGCCCAAAAGCAGCACGGCTCCGCTGCACATCGCAATCGCAAGCCGCGATTTTAGGGAGAGCCTTGGAGGCCTGACGCTCTCGTTTCTGTGTGCACGAGACGACGGCCCATCGTCGGCCCGGCGCTTGTTCGTCCCGCGCTTCTGAGAGGGGTTGGGGCGACGGTTCTTCCTGGCCATGATCACGAATATTAGGCCAAGCAGCGGCCTCTCACGCAATTGCATCTCAACTGCAGGGTTGACTTAGGTCAATGCAAGAGCCCAGCATCAAAAGAAAGTGCGCCCCAGGGGAACCAATAGTTGTGAAAAGGAGGTCGAGAAAATGCACAATCGATCGATTGGAAACCGAGCTGCTGCGAGAATCTCGCTTATTGCATTTGTAGCGCTGAGCTTGTCGGGCTGCGTGGTTTGGAAATCGGATTACAATGCGCTCTTGGACAAATATCACGATGAGCAGGCGCAAAATCGCGCACTGGCGCAGGAAAACCAGCAACTCAAGACGCAACTGACGCAATCGCAGGCCGAGCAAAACTTCGAAGAGGCCGGGGACCTGCTGTTTCCCTCGGGCGGCTTCGAGCTTAGCCCGCAAGGACAAGCCGAGATCGCCACCAACATTGTCCCCAAGCTGAAGAACCTCAAGAACGTCAAGATCGTGGTTTATGGCTTTACGGACAACGCGCCGGTCGGGCGTGACTTGGTGAAGCAAGGAATACCGGACAATCTGGTGTTGTCGACCAGGCGTGCCGCCGCGGTAGCGAATTTCCTGGTGGCC